>JBGUNT010000039.1:0-11449 GCA_045117495.1 Candidatus Limimorpha sp.
CAGCTGCTCCCCTAAGTTAGGGGAGCTGGCAGCAGCTCGCTGCTGACTGAGGAGTGTGTTACGTAAACTGCCGTACGGGTCAAGCCATTGGCAAGCCTCCTTGAAGTCCTTCTTCAACCCCTTCATCACCAAATCAATCGTCCCCCCGTGCGCCCCGCACACGAAGCACCTGTAGGTGTTCTTCCTCACGTTGAACGACAAACTCGCATGGTGGTCGTCATGAAACGGACACAGCGCCTTGTGCCGCACCACCACCATCCCCATCCGTTCCGCGACCCCCTCAATAGGGAGGCCGCGGAGCCTCTGTAATTCACACTTTTCCATGGTTACTTGCTGTTTAGATAAAGTTCCGTCTTGGTGTAGAGGCCGGTTTCGTCGTTGCGCGTGATGAAGCCGCGATACACCCATTGACACAACTGGTGTTTAGCACCGTCATTGCTTTTGCCCATTTGGGTGCGGAGTGCCTCGAGCTGTGCCTCGTTGAAGGTGTCGGGTAGGTCGTCGAGCATGTTCCTGGGGCCGCTCTTGCCGGCCTCTGTCGTGCTGGTGTCGCCCTCTTTCAGCAGGTCGCTGAAGATTTGCATCTTGCTCCAGATGTCGTGGTAGACGAGCCATTCCACCACGTCGCCCATTGATTTGGTCCAGGTCTGATTGTTGAGCACCCACAATACGCAGCCTGCCTTCCAGGCCGACACCAGTGCTCGCTTTGAGGCATCCCACAGTACGTCGTCGTCGGTGAGGTCGGCCAGTGAGGCCATATCGGCGGCCAGTTGGTCGGTGAGCTTGTTCAGCGGCTGGATGACGAAGCGGCCTTTGCAGATGTCGAGTCTTACCAAGAACTCATCCAGCTTGCGGTAGAAGTCCTCGGTGTAACGGCCTTGTCGCGGGATGCGCCCTTCACGACTGGTGCGGGCCTTGTAGGAGAAGACCATGCGGCCGAAGGTGCCGTTGAAGAGGTCGTTACGATAGAACTTGCGGGTGGCGAAAGGTGTTGAAGAGATGGTGAGGTTGGCGCGAAGGACGGGGTTGCCCGTGATGCCGTCGGCGGTGGCACGCAGGGCGCCGGCGCGTTGCTTATCATATATATTACGCAACATCTGGCTTATTTGCTTATGGCCTCCGCACATGCGGTCGGCCATTTCCACCTCGGGCATATTAAGGTACTGGGTACGGCCGCCGAGGGCTTCGCAGGCCATTGCGTTTTGCAAGAAAGCCGCCGAGGTGACGTCCGAAGGCGGGAACCAGAAGGCCACGTCGGGTCGGGCGGGCTTTTCCTTGTTGGCGCTCTTGGTCTTCATCTGCTTCTGCCACTCGACGAGCTTCTTCAGCTCCTCCTCGTCGTGCTGGCGGAAGTCGCGACAGATGGCCTCCACGAGGTTCGAAAATTGGCCTTTGTTACCCCCACTTTCGGCCACGAGGTTGGCCATTTGGCCACAAAGTTCCTTCCAACTGAGGTCCGGATACTGAAATTCAGAACCGCTCAGATGTGCTCCGAGGACGGGGAAAAGCATCGGAACGAGGGGTTCGTGCATGTCTTTTGACACCTGAGAGAGCAGGATTTTGATGCATTCTGTCCCTTTTCCGAGGGTTGGCATCTGGGGAGCCGATTGTTTGCTGATATCGTATTTCATTGTGTGTTTGCTTTTTAGGTGAATAAATTTGCTTTTGAGAATCACAATCACAGTATCACAGTTCGTTTTTTGAGGGGTATCAGTTTTCTTATTCTTTATATATATTACTTATTATTAATTAGTTATATAATATATAAAGGGGTGATTGATATCCATTATTTTAACTGTGATACTGTGATTGTGATAATGACATTTACTTTTTCGAACCTTTCTTTCCTACGCGGCCAGCGACCATAGCATCCACTTTCTGCGCTATCGCCAGTGCCTGGTGCACGAGGCGGTCAGACAGGATGTCGAGCTGATCCTTGGGCATGGTGAAGACGAAGTAGTAGCGGTTGTCGCGGCCGAGGGTGAGGGTGCTGTTGTCCTCGCGGAAGAGGGGTGTGCCCTTCTTGCGGCGGGGCTTCTCGGTGATGTAGACGTTGCCGTCGCGCATGGCCTGCACCTTGCAGTCGGCGAAGAAGGGGTCCATTTCCGCGAATTCGGTGGAGGTGAAGTCGAGGATGTGCTGGTTGTCGTTGATGGTTCCGAAGGTCATCATGCCGTTGAGGGTTGTGGTTCTTTCGATTTGGATTTTTCTACTATGGGTTTTCATTTTAAGTTGAATTGCGAGAGAAGTGTCAGAAGGGTGGCCACCCGTTGTCTCGCGAGACTTCCTCCGCCTCAACTCTGGTTAATAAATCGTTTCGGATGCAAAGGTAGGGCGGTTTTCCGACCCTGCAATGGACTTCAATGGACTTAAGTCCATACTACCCCCAAACTCCTCCCGCAAACCCTCCTTATGAAAACGCAAAAGGGTGTCCCTCAACAGGAACACCCTTTGTCGGCTCTCGCCTTTCTTAGTCCGAAAACAATGGACTAAGTCCATCAATTAGTCCGCAAATCTGATCGCTTTCCGTATCACTATGGCAATCTTCCCCGTCTGCTCGTCGCACATCTCCTTGTTCTTCGATATATTGGTGTTTCTCAGCCCCGTAATCTCTTTCCCTCCTGCCAGACAAAACACCTTCTCGGCCAACTCACACTCGCTTCCAAGATACTGCATCACAAACGATTTCACTAGGTATTTTGCCTTCCACGGAATCCTTCGCGTCAGCGGCACTCTGGCATATTCCGGCCCCTTCAGAGCGGCAAGCCACTCTTCCTCCGACACCTCCCCCACAAAGACCCCTTCCTGCTTTACCTTCCGCAAACTCCACTCCAGGTGCTTCAACCCATGCAGCACCGCCAGCACCTCCCGGTCATCCCGCCTCAGTTGGAAGTACGGCAGATTTCCCACTGGCAGCAAAGCGGCCACCTCTTTCTCCGGCGGGTTCAGCAGCGGTGGTGCATACCCTAAAGCTCTGCCTTGAATAATGGCGTTCTCCAGAGATGCTTTCCACTGCTCCAGATTATTGATTCTTTTATCATAGTCTTCCATGCTTCAAACACTCCTTCACTAAACAATTCAACATCTGTTTCAACTCGCCAGCCATCATCTCCTGCCTCTTCCTTTCCATCTTTTCTTTCTTCAGTTGCGACTTTAGCTTTACGCATTCCGCCCTCAGTCGGTCGTTCTCCTTGCTTTCGGTAATTTTACTCTTCACAACCTTCTGTGTTTTTGTATAAATGTTTAATAATCAGTTGTTTGTGTTTTCAAGAGAGTCAGAAACAAAGCGCAAGGTCCTGATAACCTTGCACCAAGAGCGCCCTCTTGTTTTGTTTTCTCGGGTACAAAATTACGGAGAAAAACCGAGCCGGAGGAGTTTATTTATCAACACGTATAGTTACGAGCGTGGCCGATACATGCACCTTTCACACAATCAATTTGTAATTCATTTGAAAAAAAAAATTCACGAAAAGTTATCAACAGGGGCGAAATCCATCTGCATTTCACGTTTCACATTTCACAAACTCACTCTATATATTACTGATTTATTTATATTTACAAAAGAATCTTATCCGAAAGTTGCACAGTATCGAAAAAAAGTGTACCTTTGCAGCGTGTTTATTACGAAAAAAGTCGTAACGAAAAAATACGTAACATGGAAAACCCTTTTAAATTCGGCACCATTGTGGAGGAAGAGTACTTCACCGACAGGGTGGAGGAAGTGGCCTATATCAAAGAATTTGTGAAGAGTGCCAACCATCTGGTCTTGATAAGCCCTCGTCGTTTCGGCAAGAGTAGCGTGGTGGCGAAAGCGGTGAAACAGAGCGGTCGCAAGCACATCACCGTCAACCTGCAGCAAGCCACCTCGGTGGCCGACTTCTCGGCCAAATTGCTCCGCGAGTTCTTCAAGGTGCATCCCTTGGAGCGCATCCGCCACCTGATCACCCATTTCCGTGTCATTCCCACGGTGTCGACCAACCCCGTGACGGGTTCCATGGATGTGTCGTTCCAACCCGGAGCCGACGGCACCGTGCTTATCGAGGATGTGCTGACGCTCATCGAGCGCGCCCATAGCGAGAAAGACCGCATGATTGTGGTGCTCGACGAGTTCCAGGAGATTCTCGACCTGGCGCCCAAGTTCGACAAACAGCTGCGTTCCATCATGCAGGAACAGAAGCACATCAACTACATCCTGCTGGGAAGTCAGGAGAGCATGATGACCGATATCTTCGAGAACAAGAAATCGCCCTTCTACCATTTCGGCCAGATGATGCGACTGGGGAAACTGCCGCGTGAGGACTTCCACCGCTACCTCTCCGAGCGGTTGTCAGGCATCTTCCACGAAGGTTGCGACGAGCTGGCCGACCGCATACTGGATTACACCAACTGCCACCCTTATTACTCGCAGCAGCTGGCGGCCAACATTTGGCAGGTAGGCGTGTTGCAGCCGGGTGTTGAGAAACCCTTCGAGGCTGCCATCAGGCAAATCGTGGCCGCCCATGGGTTGGATTTCGAGCGTTTCTGGATGAACTTCAACCGCACCAACCGTTGGATATTGAAGCGTCTCTCCACGGGCAAGCCGCTGCAGTCGGGCGAGTATCGCACCAGCACCATCTACAGCGCCCTGAAGCGCCTGCAGAAAGACGGCTATGTCATCTATTCCGACCGTTACGAGATGGAAGACCCCTTCTTCCGCGAGTGGATTCTGGCCAGCGACGAATCCCAGTTCGCTTGATTATCCATATCTTGCCTCCCAAGCGGAGCACCACAACGGGCTCCGCTCTTTTTATTTTGATGATTCAGAAATAATTTGTATCTTTGCAAATTGAATAACAAATAATAAAAACAAGTAAAGTATAAGGTAAGGATAAAGATAAATAACTAAAAATTAGAATAATAACATAGCGTTTGCTACTATTCGAGGCATTCCGAAAATTTCCCACTTACAAATGTCTCTCACCGAATAAGTTCCAAGCGTCTGCGCTGAGCGTGGACCTAACAGACTTATTTGGGAGACAGGTAAGGGAAATACCTCGGATGCCAATGAGCGTTCCACGCTTTCTTAGTGTCCGGTGGTATTTGCCTGCCTGCTCCTCGATAAGTAGTTCTCGCGGAATCGCAGGATATATGCCTACACTCGACTGGATAGGAAAAGACAAGGTCGTTACACATCATTTGGATGTGCCCTATCGTGTACTCGACCGCAAATATACCTTCGGAGACACCCCCGACTCCGGAAACATGATTATTCATGGCGACAACCTTGAAGCATTGAAGGCTCTTTTACCACAATATGAAGGGAGTATCAAGTGTATCTACATCGACCCACCTTACAACACGGGTAAAGAAGGTTGGGTGTATAATGACAATGTGAATGACCCTCATATACAAAAATGGCTCCACGACACTTTTCATGAAACAGGAATTACTGTAGATGACCTTACACGACACGATAAGTGGTTGTGTATGATGTATCCTCGGTTGATGTTACTTCAACGGCTTCTATCTGATGATGGTGCCATCTTTATCTCCATCGATGAAAATGAGCTGGCGAATCTGAGGCTGATATGTGATGAGATATTTGGGCAGACAAATTTTGTAGGATTATGGCATTGGTACAAATCTGCAACACCGCCGAATTTATCATACAAAATTAAACGCAACCTTGAATATGTTCTATGCTATGAGAAGCATAAGACAAACATAAAATACAAAGGTGTCCAAAAAACGAGTAGTAGCAATGATCCATTTACTAAACCCCAAAATTCGATAAAACAACTAACATTTCCACCAGGATCAATTAACATCAAACATATAGACAATGGCGTGGTGAACGCAGGGGTTTACGGTACGAAAAAATATCCAAACAAGTTGCTTAATGACATGCACGTCGCAAATGGTAAAAATGCCAATGAAGTAACTTTTGAGAATAGATTTATCTGGATTCAGACAACTTTGGAGGATGAAATATCGCGTGGCACTAAAATTGATTATTCAAAAAATGGGGTTCTTTCGTATAAAAAAGCAAATTACGACCCAGAAGTGCCGCCGAACTTGATAGATGCTTCAGTAGGTGTTGATACAACCGAAGAAGCCGGGAAAATACTCGAACAAATATTCGGCAGAAGTGATGTTTTTGAGTTCCCCAAACACCCAAGTTTGATAGAATATCTGATTAACTTCCTTTGCGACAAAGACGCAATCATACTCGATAGTTTTGCTGGTAGTGGAACCACTGCTCACGCAGTCCTTAACCTAAACAAACAGGATGGTGGAACCCGCAAGTTTATTCTGTGTGAGATGCTTGATTATGCTGAAGACATCACTGCGGAGCGAGTAAGATGTGTAATGAAAGGTTATGGTGGTGGCAAAAACAAAGTTGAGGGTACTGGTGGCGGTTTTGTTTTCTACGAACTTGGAGAGACCATTTTCGACCCTAAGTCAGGCAACCTTAATGACAATGCCGATACTGAGCAAATCCGACAATACGTGTGGTTTAGTGAAACACACACGGCCTATGTAAAACCGAAAAAAGACGCTCACCCATATCTACTCGGCAGATTCCAAGGAAATAACTACTACTTCTACTATACCAAAGGAGAGGAAACCTGTCTGGATTGGGATTTCCTCCGCACTTTCGGAGAATGTGACCGTGCAGAAATGTATATTATTTACGCCGACCGGTGTGTACTGACAAGCGATGAAATGATAAAACTGAACATTAGGTTTAAGAAAATCCCACGGGATATAAAGCGCGTGTAATATGGAACTGAAGGGCTATCAACTGACGAATCTCAACGCACTTGACCGTTTTCTGACGTGCGTAGAAAAAAGCAATAACACGGCAAAAGGTTACTCGGAATTTTGGAGGACAAATAATCCCCCAATAACTCCGCGACTGGAAGGAGTTATCGAGCCATATAAGGACAACGTGAAAGGGGCACCTCATGTTTGTCTGAAAGTTCCAACCGGTGGAGGAAAAACTCTTATTGCAGCTGCAGCTCTAAATGTAGCAATGTCACACTACAACCCCCAATACAAAGTGGTTGTATGGCTTGTTCCTTCAAATGCCATCTTGGAACAGACTCTACGCAACCTACGCAACAAAGAGCACCCCTACCGTCAGCGAATTGACACGGATTTCCAAAATCGCGTTGTGGTGTTGGATAAACAGCAGGCTCTGATGGGGCATGAATTCACCCTAAACACTGTCAGAGAGAACCTCTGCATTCTTGTAATATCGTACGACTCGTTCCGAACCAACAACAAAGAGGATCGCAAGGTGTATCAGGAGAATGGCAATCTACAATCGTTTGCACCACTTGTATCGGCCCAATTGAATGGGGACGAAGAGGTTCAGTTAATGACAGTGTTGCAAGCCGTCAACCCAGTGGTAATAGTGGATGAAAGCCACAATGCAACATCAAAGTTGTCTGAGGATATGCTGAACGATTTACAACCTTTGTTGGTTGTGGATTTGACGGCAACTCCGAGGGCCAACAGCAACGTTATCTGCTTCACCGATGCATTGGAATTAAAAAAAGCCAATATGGTGAAACTGCCGGTCATCGTGTACAACCATTCAAAGAAGAGTCAGGTGTACGATTCGGCTCTACACCTAAGGAAGCAACTGGAAATTGCAGCTGAACAGGAGAAGAGCGGCAGATACATACGTCCGATAGTATTGTTCCAAGCAGAATCAAAGTTGTCAGGGGATGAAGACAGGGAAACTTTCGAGACAATAAAAAAACATCTGTTAGAACTTGACATTCCTGACGAGCAAATCAAAATCAAGACGGCTGATTTTGACGAGTTGAAAGGTATAGACCTGATGTCGCCCTCATGTCCTGTGCGCTATATTATCACGGTGAACGCCCTGAAAGAAGGATGGGATTGTCCGTTTGCTTATATATTGGCTTCACTTGCTGACAAATCGTCGGTTGTTGATGTGGAACAGATTGTGGGACGAGTGCTCCGATTGCCCAATGCGAAAAAAAATAGTAATTCCATACTCAATCTGAGCTATGTGCTGACAGCCTCATCAAAATTCCAAGAGACACTTAATAACGTGGTAAAAGGACTGAACCACGCTGGTTTTTCAAGCAAAGATTGTCGTTCTATTGATACCGCAGAATCCGAGCCCGAAACGGAATCTCCTGCAAAACCTCACGAACCACCAAAAACCGAAACGTTGCTCTTCGATGGGGAAAAGCCACAGACGGAAGGGCCTACTGAAGAGGAATCGTTTGACAAGACTGAGATAACGTTTAGAGGCAAAGCGGAGGAAGAACCAGCTGGTACGACATCGCCCAGCAGTACAACTCCTACTTCGTCGCAACCAGAGAGTGTTGTCGAGATACTGGAAGATGCGCAGATAGAGGACGAAAAAATGACTAAGCAGATAGAACAAAATAATAGCATAATGGTTCCGCACGAACTAACTCCAGCCGTTAAAGAAGCTCGAATACAATCAATATTTGTTGAATCGGCTCAACAGGTAAAGTTGCCGGAGTTCTATACAGCAAATGAATCAGATCAAACTGGACTCTTCGGGTTAGGCGATGTGAAATTTGACAGGCAACATCTGCTAAAATCCTTCGTATTGTCGAAACAAAAAGCAGACATTAATTTTGCTGCCGCTGCAATAAACATGGCAAAAGTCGACATTGACGAGACAACAGATGATCATACGCCACGTCATCAGAAAGTTAAAGAGGCCACATATCGCTACATTTTGAGTTACATACAAGAAGCAAAATCGTTGGAAGATAAAAAACAGCGTTGTTCTGACCATGTGGCAGGTGTGATGGGAAAAATGACACCGTTGACGCAAAAAGACATTCAGAAATATGTCGCTCGCATTTTTGAGGGGTTTTCAGAAGCGGAACTGGATGATTTTATGCAACATCTGAGCGAACGCACTCAAACCATCAAAGAAAAAATTTTGGCGTTAGAGGAAGAACATAAGGAGAACGAATTTTGCCGATTACTTGATGCAGAAACAATATTTGTAAAGCCAACATATTCTATTCCAGACACACTGATTTTATCAAATCCGACTCAGAGCATAGTAAAGATGCTACACACCAAAGAAGAGTCGGTAAACGATTTTGAAGAGGAGGTTATCAACGATGTGGCCAATTTGGATAACGTGGAGTGGTGGACATTCAATAACCAAACGAACGGCTTTTGCATTAACGGATTTATCAACCATTATCCCGATTTCATCATCAAGACAAAGAAAGGAAAGATAGTCATCCTAGAGACAAAAGGTGACCACCTTGACGCTAAAAAGAAAATCAAGTTGGGTAATCTTTGGGCTAATAGTGCAGGTAAAGAATATAAATATTGTTTGGTATACAACAAACGGCAGGTGGAAGGAGCCTATACCAAGTCGGATTTCCTTGAATTAATGAAGAATTTGTAGAATGAAACTCAAATACTTAACACTACTCCTCTCGCTGCCGTTCGTCGCCTGCGACAACAACGTCGTCTCGCGTGCGGAATACGACGCTGTGGTGGCGCGTGCCGATAGCCTTGAAGCTCAGAACGACTCGCTCCAATTCGAACTCTCCGACCTCAAACTCTACAACGAATACCTGGAAAAGACGCTCGACACCCTCGAGCATCAGCGATAAAGGTTTTTCATAAAACCCTATTTTTTAATGTGAAGCGGGACCGTCATGCGTGGCGGTCCCTTTTTTTCAGGTAATTAGGTGAACAAGTAATCAGGTAATATAGTGAATTCTTTTCATCGGTAAAGCTGAGAAACGTCCAGTGGTCGTTGCTTGTGACGCAGCTCGCCTGCTTGGAACCTCAAAATATTTCAAGAAATGGCGTTTTTCTTATTCAATCGGAATCAGCGGTATATTATGTGTTTTATCAGATAGCCGAAAAAAAAGAGGAATAATTGATTGTTTCAAAGATAGCCGAAAAAGCGGTATTCTGATTTGTTAATTATGATAGCCGAAACCATCCCTTATTGACAGGAAAGAGCCCCCCACCCGCCAGGCAGAGCAATCGGTAAGTCCACCCCATGGGTGTCCTTTTTGCTGATTCTGTATCATTCTCCGCTTGCATTGACTTCCGTCATGCATCCCGTATGCACGGGAACGCTATCGAAAGCCGCAGGCTTTCTTCATCCTTCGCATCCCCCCCCGCACATCTTCCATGTTGGCGGCAAAGCTTCACTGGAGCTTTGCTCATCGTCCCCCTGCACGGGCCTGCCTCCCTTCGGCGTGTCCGAGTTGCTCACTTCATTAGTTCTTTTCAAAGGTGTTCGCGGGCGTTGCCACGCTACTTTTACCCCAACCTTGCCTCCACTTCGGTCGGCAGCCACAGCACAGCAGCTACGAACCAAAGGTCGCGAGCACATATTAGTTATGAATAGTTATAGCGAGTCAACTCGTCCCCGCCGACGTTATTCGCTACATTTGATTTATTTCAGCGGTGCTCATGGGCATACCACAGCAGGCCCTCCTCAAAGCCTACGAGGAAGCCGCCAGCGAGGAAGAGTAATTCCTTGTTCCGCGTGGCTCAGGTTGCGCTCTTCAGCCGCAACCCCTCCGCCCCGCAGCATCAACATCAAAGGGTGTCCCCAGAGGATGCCCTTTCTTTTTGGGGCACCAGAGGGTTTTTGGAAATCGTCATTTCCCTTCGCGGAAGTCGGTGGGAGAAATGCCTGTCTCGCGGCGGAAGTAGCGACTGAAGGTGGCTTGCTCGTCGAAGCCTAGCATGTCGGCGATGGCTTGCACGGTGAGGTCGCGCCGCATGTGCAGCAGCATCTTGGCCTCGGCTATCATCTGGGTGTGTATCCAGTGGGCGGCGGTGTGGCCTGTCTCCTCCTTGATGACGGTGCTGAAATGTTTGGCCGACAGGCAGGCCTGCTGGGCATAGAAGCCCACGTCGCGATGCTGGCGGAAGTGCTTTGCGAGGTCGTTGTGGAACTGGGTGCTGACGCGCTTGTCGGTGTGGATCTCATTCAGTTTTTGGGAGCGATAATAGCTGAGCAATCGCAGCAGGAACTCCAGTTGGCGCGCCAAAAAAACACGACGGTCGGTCAGTTCAATATGCGACGTTTCTCTCATTATCTCCACCACGTTCATTATCATCCGGTATTCGTGCTTGTCGAGCAATACGCACGGGTGCGGCTCGTAGCGGTAGCGCATCTGGTTGATGATTTGTAACATGGGGTCGTTCAGCATCGAGACATTGACCACAATCAGCGTGGCTAGGTAGTCGTCGGTCTTGCTCACCGTCGTAAGGGCATGGTTGGGAAAGATGACACCCACGGAGTGTTTCTCGGAAAAGTCGGCATAGTCGTCGTACATGAGATCTATTCGGCCTCTATGTCCGATACAGATAACATAATCGGGCGAAACAAACGGCTCTTTGCCAGTGGGCAAACCTCTTGCATCGTCGAGCACAACGATGCCTTCATCCTTGATTC
>JBGUNT010000040.1:0-14216 GCA_045117495.1 Candidatus Limimorpha sp.
TCCTTCTTGGGTTGCATTGTTATTAAAATGGAACTCTCTGGTTTGTGACATAATTGCATTTGTTGTCAACAAACAGGATAATAAAATAAAGAGTTTCAATAGAAAAAACGTTTTTGTTGGCTGAGGGTTTTTCGTTTTGGATTCTAACGAGAAGAACCTATAGGTCAAAAGACCATTTAGAATAAGCTCTCTATTATTCATTTCAATTCTTATTATTTGATCGGTTAATGATATGTGTATGCGATTTCAACAGTTTTCAATTGCAAAAGTATACTACCGAAAATAGTGACGCAAGAAAAATTGGGTATGGATTGCTATGGGTCGGTATTATGAAGGAATTATCCTGAAAACCAATCAAATACACTTCTATTTTCAGGATATACCGACACAAATTCTATCAAACAACAACGTTTTGTGAGTGCAAAACCAGAAAAAAACCAACGAAACTAAAAGCCCTTCAAGCACTGATACAATTTTCGCGTGGGCAGACCCATCACGTTATAGAATGAGCCTTCCAGACCACTGATGCCCACATAGCCAATCCATTCCTGGATGCCATAGGCGCCTGCCTTGTCGTAAGGCCTGCAATGCTCAATGTAATAGTCGATTTCTTCCTCGTCGAGCGGCGCGAAGGTCACATCCGACCGCACTGCGAACGACTCGGTACGCGCCGCCGAGCGCACGGTGACACCCGTAACCACATGGTGGGTCTTGCCCGACAGCATGCCCAGCATGCGCATGGCATCGTCTCTATCTTTCGGCTTGCCCAGAATCTCGCCTTCACATATCACCACCGTGTCGGAAGTGATCAGCAAGTAATCGGCTGGCAATTCCTCTTCCGTAAAAGCAAGCGACTTTTGCAAGCTGAGATACTTCGGCACTTCGTCCAAAGGCATTTCAAGCGGATAGTCCTCAGGGGTCTCCTTGGTTTGAATGGTAAAAATCACCCCCATCCCTCGCAACAGCTCCTGCCTACGGGGCGATTTGGAAGCCAATACGACTTGATATTTCTCGAGATTGGACAGCATAACGATCGTCATTAAAAAAGAAAAGACGCTGCACTTAGCGTCTTCTTTCCTTGTGGGAACTGTTGGATTCGAACCAGCGACCCCCTGCTTGTAAGGCAGGTGCTCTGAACCAACTGAGCTAAGCTCCCTACTTTGATTTTGCGGCTGCAAAAATACAATTTTTTATGGAATTACAAGGCTTTTTTTTATCTCTTTGCTCTTTTTTCAAAAAAAACACCAACGCGACAACATTTAACGGAAATTTATATCTTTGCCTGTTCAACGAATACAACGCCATGAAAAAAAGACTCATCTGGAAGCGTTTCCTCATCTATATCCCATTCATTTTGGCCATTTTAGCCCTTTGCTGCTGCAAAAGGGTCACCACCGACGTGGGTAACTACAACCGTTACAACACGGGGGGTGGCGGCGGCGGTGACGTAGGCGACATCGGCTATATCCTTTATTATATCATGGGACTGCTTACAGAAAACCCTATGCTCGGATTGATCATCATCGCTTTCCTTGTGCTCATGCTCTACATGATGAAACGCAAGACGAAAGACACCACCTATGTCAACCAAACCGTCAATCAACAAGCCAACAACGACATCGTCACCGACTATACGGCGTATGTGGCCAATAACATCCGCGAGATCGACCCCGAGTTCTCGTCCGACAAGTTCATCGGATTTGCCCGCGAGGTGTTCATGAAGATTCAAGACGCTTGGACCAAGCGCGACTGGAAGATCATCCGTCCCTTTGAAAGTGAAGACCTCTTCGCGCAACACAAGGCACAACTTGAGGATTACATCCGCAACAACAGGATCAACGTGGTGGAAAAAATCACCATCAAACACTGTTCGCTGCACTCGTTCCAACAAGACGGCGACAAGGAGGTGCTCACCGTTTGGCTCAATGCCATCATGCGCGACTATGTCGTAGATGCTGAGACGAAGAAGGTGCTTGAGAGTGACCCCAACCGCGACTGGTACATGAAATATGAGATGGTCTTCAACCGCAAGGCGGGCCTCAAAACCCAAGCTGGCGACAGTGAGATCAAAATCACCAACTGCCCCAATTGCGGTGCACCTACCGAAATCACCTCGGCGGGACAATGCGTCTATTGCGGCAGTGTCATCACCACGGGCGAACACGATTGGGTGTTGACAGATATTCATTCACGTAAATAAATACAAATCAATTAAATACATTTATTATGGGACTTATCAAAGCAATAGGAGAAGCCATCGGCAGCACCATGCGCGACCAATGGTTGGACCTCATCAAATGTGACAACATGGGCATGGAGACCCTAATGGTGAAAAAGACCACCGAGTCGGGACAAATCTCGAAAGGCAGCCGCATCATTGTGGCTCCTGGACAGGTGGCCGTCGTCTACGACAGCGGCGCCGTGCTCGACGCTACTGCTGAAGAAGGCGTCTACACCTTCGACAAATCCTCATCACCTTCGTTCTTCGGTGGCCAGTTCGGTCCCGTCTTCAAAGAAATGTGGCAGCGTTTCACCTATGGTGGCACCCCCGCCAAGGAGCAGGCCATCTTCTATTTCAATGCCAAGGAAATATTAGACAACAAGTTCGGCACTGCCACCCCCGTTCCCTTCCAAGACTGGTCGCATGCCATCCCGAACCAGATGACCAACTCGTTGATGCCCATGGGCGTCAACGTGCGTTGCTATGGCAAATACACCTTCCGTTTGGACGACATGGGCGTTTTCATGCGCAACCATGCCGGCACTGCCAACGTCATCCGTAAGGACGACATCACTGAGCAGATGCGCAGCGAAGTAATGGCTACCTTCCAAAACGTGCTCAACGAGATGGGCAACAGCAACCATCGCGTACCCGTACTCGAGCTGCCCAGCTACACCGAAGAGATCAAAAAGACCATGGATGAGAAGGTGTTCGACGAGCCTATCCGTGCCAGAGGCGTACGTTTGGTCAGCTTCACCATCGAATCGGTCTCACTCGACGATGAAAGCCAGAAGAAGATCGACCGCTATGAATACAGCAGCAACAGCATGATGCAGCAAGGCAAGGTCATCGACGTACTGGAAACCGCTGCTGGCAACGAAAACGGCGCCGTTGGAGGCTTCATGGGCGTTGGCATGGCCAATGCCGGCTCGGGCGGCATCACAGGCGGTGCCATGACAAACGCGTGGAACGGCCAAAACGGGCAAACCACCTACGACCCCTATAACCAACAAAAAGGAGTCGTCTGCCCGAAGTGCGGCGCCATCATCACGGGCAACTTCTGCTCCAACTGCGGCACTCCCGCTCCTAAAAAAGACCTCAAGAAATGCCCGAAATGTGGCATGGAAAGCGAAGGCAACTTCTGTCCCAACTGTGGAACGGCATTGGTAGCGGCAACCGCCAAGAAATGCCCGAAATGCGGCGCTGAGGTGACAGGCAAGTTCTGCCCCGACTGTGGTACACAAGTTGAATGACCCCATAAAAAATGGTAGAGACGGCGTGACCGTGTCTACCATTTTGAGCGAATAACGGGGTTCGAACCCGCGACCCTCAGCTTGGGAAGCTGATGCTCTACCAACTGAGCTACATTCGCACTTTTCGACCGCAAAAATACGAAATTTTTGAATCTAAATCTTAAATCTTGAAATTTTATCCCCATGACTGAAAAAGAAGAAAGAATTATCCGCGATAGCTTCCACCCCAAATCGTGGAACGACGTAAAAACCCACGACTCATGGTCGGTGTTCAAAATCATGGCTGAATTTGTCGAAGGCATGGAAAAAATGTCGAGAATCGGACCCTGTGTGGCCATCTTTGGCTCGGCTCGCACCCAACCTGGCGACAAATACTATGAGATGTCCGTTGAGATAGCCGAAAAGCTCACCGACTATGGCTTCGGCATCATCACTGGCGGTGGACCAGGCATCATGGAAGCCGGCAACAAGGGCGCGCACCAGGGTGGCGGCACAAGCGTAGGACTCAACATCAACCTGCCCTTCGAGCAGCACTTCAACCCTTACATCGATTCTGACAAGAACATCAACTTCGACTATTTCTTTGTCCGCAAAACTATCTTCATGCGATACGCACAAGGCTATATTGCCATGCCAGGTGGTTTCGGGACCTTGGACGAGTTGTCGGAAGCCATCACGCTTATCCAAACCAACAAGATGGTGGAATTCCCCGTTGTCCTCGTCGGAAGCGAATACTGGAAGGGCCTGATCGACTGGTTCAGGAACACCTTGCTCACCAATCACATGATCAAGGAAGAAGACTTCGAGATCTTCCACGTCGTCGATACCGCCGACGAAGCTGTGAGAATCATCAAGGACTTCTACAAGAAATACGCCATCAAGCCGAACTTCTGATATGCGACGCTATATCGAAGTTCCGCTGCAGCTTCTTGACATCGAAGGAGAAGGCTTCCATATCATGGTCAAAGGAACGATTCATGGTAAGGAAGCCTCTTTCCTTGTCGACACGGGTGCCTCTCGCTCCGTCTTCGACACCAAGACCATCGCCGCCTTCATAGAAGACCTCCATTTCGAGAAAAAAGAAGGAATGACGGCTGGCGTGGGTAGCTCCGACCTGGAAAGCGCCACTTTCCACATCGACCAACTATCCATTGGAGCTTTGGAAATCCAGGATTACGAAGCCGTCGCTCTCGACCTGGAAAACATCCACGAGATGTATGACAAACTCTGCCTCCCCCATATCGACGGCATCATCGGAGGCGACTTGCTGAGTCACCATAAGGCTGTGATCAACTACAAGGCCAAGAAGATGAGGCTCTGGACTATTCCACCACGACTTTTCTGGTAATACCATTCAGTCTCACCAACCAAAGGCCCGACGGCAAATTGAAACTCGTCTTACCATCGATTTCCCTATAGAAAATCGTCTGACCCAAAAGGTTCATCACTGTCAGCACACCTTTTCCTTCAACCGTGACACAACCTTTGGCCGGATTGGGATACACCGCCAAAGTCTCTGAGCTTGTCGAAGGGCCGTTCTCTTCAACATCATGATGCACAGCAATGTCTCCATTCAGCAGTTCCAAGCCACCGCAAATATTTCCTACAACCATCTCCAGTGAGCCGTCATCATCAAGGTCAGCTATTGATGAAGAGGGGCGCATCCCGAAGCGATTCTCGAAATCACAGACATACTCGTCCCAATGATCGGTGACATCCGTAAACGTTGCATCGGCATATACATCCAAATCCTTAAACAAGAATAGTTTGCCTTGTTCGGAACCGACCGAAAGCAACGTCACTTCGCCTTTTTGAAACAAAGATGGCATGCTATACCCGAAATAGGAAACCGTATGGTCGCAAACGTCTACTTTGCCCCAAAAACCGGTGACCAACGAAAACAATGTTTCATTTCCTTGTTTAGAGCCTTGATAATAGGTTAGTTTGCCGCTCGCTTCACCGACAACCAAGTCAAGGATTCCGTCATGGTCAACATCGAAAAGGCATGGCGTCGACCAAGCGCCTTCAAAATGCAGGAAATCGTCGTCAAGAAGGTTGAAATCGGCATCGAATAGCAGCAACTTTCCTTCTGCCGTTCCCGTCAGCATTTCCCATTGCCCATCGCCATCCAAGTCGCCAAACGTGGGTACCAAACCCATTCTTTGTAGCGCTTTTAGTTTTCCGAAATCATCGTCAGCCAGTTGAAATACAGGATTATGCTTCGTACCAATGTTTTTATACAAAGACAATTGTGATGAGCGACGTGTTTGCAGGCTACCATAGACATAATAAGTGGAATCGATGTTCCCAATGTTGCCAACGACCAAATCCATCAGTCCATCACCATCCGCATCAACGATGACGGGATAGGCTCCCGTGCCCACATCAATCATCTGATCTTGCAGGAACGATTTCGAATAAAGCTGAAAATCAGGCCTTTGATTCGTGCCATGGTTCAAATAAAGCCACACCGAATTACGTCCCTCACATGACATTGGATTGGGATCGAAAGGCGAGACGAGCAAATCATCCACGCCATCGTTGTCGATATCCGTAAAAAAGGGCACAGGCATGGAAAACAAATGAATTGGATCGTTTTGCGGGAAATCTGTTTCCTGACTTACCATCAACGCATTTTCAGGGGTGCCACCGTTCTTCAGCAAGACCAAGTCCGGGTAATCCACATCGGCCAGGAGCAAATCAGGCAAGCCGTTCCCCGTCAGGTCGCGAACAGCGAAAGTGGCACCCCTATGACGATTATCATCTTTAACAATCAACGACTTACCAAAAAGGCAGGTATCCAAATACATCTCGTTGTTTTCCTCACTCTCTGCGACACGTCCCCAGCAATAATCGGTCTTTTCAAATACTAGGGAATCGCGGTGACCATAGCGTTCCATCGAGAGATTGAGATGTTTTTCGATGAAGGTGCCCAACACGCCAAAAGTAAGGATGTCGAGGTCGCCGTCGCCATCAAGATCAACAATGGCGGGATAGTCAGCATTGGTGGCGATGATATTCACCTCGCCTCCACCCTGCCAAGAAGTCAAGTAGGGATAGGCGACCAATTCGAAGCCGACTTCTTCATCAGTAACATTACGGTACACTTTCATCCCCGCCCAACCTTTCGAAAAGGTAAAGAGATCCTCTCGTCCGTCTCCATCATAATCGGCAAAGACAACCCAATCGGTCAGGTGAGGGAAAAACCGGACATAGGAAGGCGCAAAAACATAGTTGATCTCGCCGTGACCACCTTTGTTAAGAAAGCATGACAAGCGATTTCCCTGTCGGTCGAACACGACAAGATCTTTCACGCCGTCGCCATTCAGATCCACACGTCCGAACTGGCAGGCGTTGAGGCCTCCTGCCCAAGGAAATGACAATACATTATCAGTATTGTTAACTTGAATAGCCGCCTTTTCTTGCCCTATTCCGGCCAGCGAAAGCAACAACACAAGGGCTACTATGCTGAGAGGAGTTTTCATTCCTTTGCACTTTCAGGCTTATCCTCTTTCACATATTTGGCATCGAGGCAAAGGCGGAAGCCACCGCATGAAATCTTTTGGCCTGGCAAGCGTTTTCCACGCCATGACACGCGACACGACGTTTCAGGGAGTTGGTAGGCACCACCACGGATGATGTACATATCGGCATCTTTCCCCATGGCGGCTGTACGTTCCTTGTCATAGTAACGATACTTCGACGAGCACCATTCCCACACATTACCCGACATATCGTAAAGGCCCAATTCGTTGGGATTCTTCTTGCCGCATTTTTTTAGGCGTCTAGCATTCCCATTATGCCACGCCACTTTCTTGGCCTCGTCGCCACCGCTATAAAGCGTAGGCTTCCCGTTGGCACCGCCACGAGCGGCATATTCCCATTCCTCTTCGGTAGGCAAGCGGAAATGCATGCCCGTGAGGCTATCGATGCGTTTCAGGAATTCCTGCACCTCAAAATAATTCACATTGGTCACGGGACGCTTCGAGCATTTCTTTGCGCTGGGGTTATAACCCATCACTGCCTTCCATAGTTTCTGCGTCACCTCGGTTTGGCCGAGATAGAAATCCTCACGAATGGCTACATGATGCACAGGCACCTCGTCGGTCTGTGCCATGCGGTCATAGTTGAATTCCAAAGTATCCAGACGTTGCGCACCCATCCAATAGCCTCCTTTCTCAACCCTCACCATATTGAAAGCTACTCCATTGACCTGATAGGTAGTCGGCGCCGGAATGGAGTCTTGAGCCAACAGGCAAGTCTGCAATGAAAACAGCAAGGTGGCTAATACTATTATTTTCTTCATGTCTTCTCCTTTTTGATAGGCAAAAATAAGAAAAAGTTTTATCTTTGCGGTCAAATATTGACCTTATGTCTAAGATACTCATCATCGACGATCAGGCCCCCATCCGCCGTGTCCTGCGCGACATCTTGGAAAATGAAAAATACCAAGTGGAAGACGTCGGCTCGGGGCCTGAAGCCTTGCAAATCATCAAAGAACAAGATTTCGACGCTGTCTTTTGCGACATCAAGATGCCCGATATGGACGGCATAGAAGTCTTGGAAGCCATCAAGAAGGACTCCGACACACCCGTCATCATGATTTCGGGACATGGCACCATTGACACCGCTGTCGATGCCATCAAAAAAGGAGCTTTCGACTTTATACAGAAACCGCCCGATCTAAACCGGCTGCTCATCACCTTGCGCAACGCTTTAGACAAGAAGAATCTGGCAACCGAAAACAAGGTGCTCAAGAAAGCCGTGAAGCGTCAGAATGAAATGATAGGCCAGTCGGCGCCCATGATGGAAGTCAAGGAGATGATCGAAAAGGTGGCACCCACCAACGCGAGGGTACTCATTACGGGCGAAAACGGGACCGGCAAGGAACTTGTAGCGCGGCAGTTGCATGAACTCAGCACACGCAGTTTTGGACCCTTCATCGAGGTCAACTGCGCCGCCATCCCTTCAGAACTTATCGAGAGTCAATTGTTCGGTCACGAAAAAGGCTCGTTCACCTCAGCCATCAAACAGCGCAAAGGCGACTTCGAACTAGCTGATGGCGGCACCCTTTTCTTGGACGAAATCGGCGACATGAGCCTATCGGCCCAAGCCAAGGTGCTCCGCGCCCTGCAAGAAAACAAGATTGTGCGCGTAGGCGGTGAGAAGGAAATTCCCGTTAACGTGCGCATCTTGGCAGCCACCAATAAGAATTTGAAAGAAGAGATTGAAAAAGGCAACTTCAGGGAGGACCTATATCATAGGCTCAGCGTCATCGTCATCAACGTGCCACCTTTGCGTGAACGCAAAGATGACATACCTCTATTGGTAGAGAACTTTACTGCATATATTGCACAGAACATGGGAAAGGCAGCGCCCACCTACGAGGACGATGCCCTTGAAGCACTTAAGCAATACCAATGGACCGGCAACATCCGCGAACTCCACAACATCGTGGAACGCCTTATCATCCTTTGTGGCGATACCATCACGAAAGACGATGTCGTGCGTTTCGGTAGCCCGTTGAAATAAAAATTGCAGGGTATCAAAAATAGCTGTACTTTTGCAGCCCGTTCTTTGAAGACAACGACTCTCAACTCTAAACTCTCAACTAACAAAGGGGATGTATGGTTTTGACAGCAAGATGAATTGTCATGTAAGCATGTCGAGCCTCGCAGTGACGCTCGTTAATCTTGACTGCAAAAAATTAATTGGCGAGAATAACTACGCTTTCGCTGCCTGATCGAAGTACAGTAGATCACTGGCTTAATCCGCTCACAAGGTGGGTGGACGAAACATCTCGCAGGTGGAGATTCCTGATTCCGGCCTGAGAACGAGGTGCTAATCAATTTCGGGATAGTCTTGTCGGAGCCCCGACAGCAAGGCGAAACTTAGGGGATAAGGTCGCGTTTAGGGCGTTCGCTCCCTTGCACGGCACGAAAACCAATAGCGGAATAAGCATGTAGAAAGCATGGGGGTTCCTTGTTTGGACGAGGGTTCGACTCCCTCCATCTCCACCCTACGGACCCGTAGTTTAATGGATAAAATAAAGGATTCCGGTTCCTTCGCTCTGGGTTCGATTCCCAGCGGGTTCACTAAAAAGCCAGGCATTAAGCTTGGCTTTTTTATTTCTTTTCGGTGATGATAACGTCGATGGCACCCACACCGAACTTAGCAATGCTAGCCATACGGTTCTCGGTGTTCTTATAATTCTTCAACTCTTCGATGATAGCGTTTTTCAGCACGCCATTGCCCACACCATGGATAAAGGTCACCTTATTGTATTCGGCGGCAATGGCACTGTCGAGCATCTTTTTAAAATAGTCGGTCTGGATCTTGAACATGTCATGACTCGACAACCCTAAGATATTGTCGACCAGCTCACCTATGTGCAAATCGACGACGGCCTCACCTGGACCCACCTTATGCTTGTCGATGGGTGCATCCTGCTTTACCAATGATTTGGCAGGAGCCTGAGCACCAAGACCTTCCTTCATGATTTTGGAAAAATCGCCATCGTTGTGCTTCAAAGCGACAAGTTCGGAGAGACATACCATCACCGATTTCTCACCCAACACACCTGATAGCACATAGCTTCCTTCCTTAAAGAAACGTCCAGGACGTAATGAAAACGGCACATTCACCGGAAGCAGCATACAATCCAACGTTTCCGCCGTCAGGAGGGCTTGCACCACGCCGTTGAGCCAGTACTCCAAATCATCGCGTGAGATGGTCTCGATGACGATTTTCTCATACTTGTCAATTTGTCCGTAGTCCACATTGGCGAACTTGTCCTCCTCCTTAATGGTGAAAGTGTATAACATTTCATAGGGCGTATGATTAACGAGCACCACATCGAGCGGTCCCGTAAGAAGCCATTGTTGCTCGTGAGGCACAAAGGCCATGTAAACGCCTTCTTTCTCTACGCCTTTGGCATGGCGGCGAAGTTCACCTTTACGGGCTTCCTCCGCCTGTTCCTGCTCAAGAAGTCGCTGGCCTTGAACCTCTTTTTGAACTTTGTCCACCGTCTGTTGCTGCTTGGTTTGGGCAGGTTGAGAACGATAGTCAAGCACCAAGTCCGTTATCAAGGTCGGGATCTCGAAACCATCGTCCACCTCGACCATCACCATTCTTGAATCAATGATTTTCGTAACCTTTCCACCGCCCACTGCGCTGAGGAAATTCACTTTGTCGCCAATCTTAAATTCTGCCATTGCATTTCAAATTAAAGCGCAAAAATACACATTTTTGGCAGATTTTTTGTATCATTGCAACCCAAAATGGCAAAGATGAAGACATCACGGTGGCTTATCATATTACTTGCATTGGCAGCGGTTGTCTCATGCAACAAAACGTCAGGCAATACCGACCTCGACATTGTCGTTGATTATCAAATCAATGAAGGGCCTTTGCTGTTCGACACGCTCTGCTATACCAACGAAGCAGGTAACGTCTTCCTCATCACAGAGATACAATGGTTTCTTTCCAACATCGAACTGAAGAACGCTTCTGGCGATTGGTACACTCTCCATCAACTCGGCCTTCACGACACGTTAGAAATCAGCCGTATTTTCTATATCGACACCAATATTCCGGGATCGCAGTCACTACATGTTCAGCCCATACAAGCTGGCAATTACACTGCCGTTCGCTTCACCTTTGGTTTGGACGAACATGACAATTGGACAGGGTTCTTCAACAACCCACCAGAGAGCAACATGTTCTGGCCTGAGCCCCTCGGAGGCGGTTACCACTACATGAAACTCAACGGGAAATACCTTGACACAGAAGGCAACCTATCACCATTGAACGTCCACCTCGGCATTGGGCAAAACGAAGACCTCAGCCAATTCTATCAGAACTATTTCACCGTCGAATTGCCTGTTGACATCAGCCTGAAAGCCAATACAGAGAACCGCTTCAATCTGACGATGATCATCGACAACTGGTTCCGCCAGCCACACACCTACGACTTCAACGTCTGGGGTGGAGCCATCATGCAAAACCAAGAAGCGCAACGGGTACTCAAGATCAACGGAAGCAATGTCTTCAAAGTCTTTCAAAACAATGAAACACAAACCAACAGCGATATTGCCATGAAAAAAGGAGCACAGACCGAGAAGCGGTTTCGAGCTTTCATGCAGAAGGCGGCTCCAAAACCTCATTTCTGGACTTTGGAAAACGTAGAAGCCACCCTCGAGCAAATCAAGGAAAGCAATAAAAACCGCTCATGAGGCACATAGAATCCATATTACCTTTCCTTTTACTGGCGTTGATGGCGTGCACGCCAGAGCACAAGCCATCACATCAGGCAACGGCCTATGAAATGCCTCAGCCCAACTTCTTCCCCTCCCTTACCAACATACCTGCCGACAACCCGATGACCGAAGAAGGCATTGCATTAGGGAAAAAACTGTTTTACGACCCACGCCTCTCAGGCCGTGACGGCACGGACGGCATTCGCAGCTGCTCCTCGTGCCACCATCAGGAGAAGAACTTTGAATACGGTGCGCCGACGGGCACCCATCATGCCATGCTGCCCTTGGTTAACTTGGCATGGAACACCACAGGATTGGGATGGAATGGCGGCGTTGCCACTTTGGAAGACATGGCGTTGGCCGCAGTCACTAGTCCATTGGAAATAGATGCAGACACCAACCAGGTGGTCAGGTTTTTACAGAACACAAAGGACTACCCTCCTTTGTTTGAGAAAGCCTTTGGCAGCCGCGATATTACCTTCGTCAACATTGAGCGTGCCATAGCGCAGTTCGTAAGAAGTTTAGTCTCTGCCGACAGCAAATTCGATCGATACTTGCGTGGAGAAGAGCAACTGAACCAAGATGAATTGGAGGGCTACCTGCTTTTTGTTACCGAAGACGGTGCCGACTGCTTCCACTGCCATGGCGGCGGTGGAAATGCTCTGATGACCACCAACTTGTTCTACAACAACGGCCTTGAAGAGACGCCTGACGACCCACAAGACCGCTATTCGATCACTGGGAATCCGATGGAAAAAGGCTGCTACAAGGCCCCCACCCTGCGCAACATCGCCGTTTCTGCACCTTATATGCACGACGGTCGTTTCACAACCTTAGACGAAGTCATCAATTTCTATTCCGACAGCGTCAAGAACTCGGCCACCATTAGTCCGTTGATGCACCATGTGATGCAAGGAGGCGTACGGCTCTCCGATTTGGAGAAAGCCCAGCTGAAAGCCTTCTTGAACACGTTGACGGACGAGACATTCTTAAACAATCCAGATTATTCCAAGCCATGACCTATCCTTGGGGTGACAACCGAAGATTCAACAGCTACAGCAACTACTTCACGAAGCAGTTCGGTGGGCGTGTGCAAAAAATCAGCATCGATGCGGGCTTCAGCTGCCCTAACCGAGACGGAATAATCAGCACGGGAGGCTGTACTTTTTGCAGCAACGAGGCTTTCAACCCGTCGTATTGTCGGCCCGAGAAGCCCATCAAGCAGCAAATCGAGGAAGGCATTGCTTTTCACCAAAGGCGTTATCGCAGAGCGAATAAGTATTTGGCTTATTTTCAGCCGTTTTCGAACACTTACAAGCCGTTGGAGAAACTGAAAGGCATCTACCAGCAGGCTTTGGAGATGCCCGAAATTGCAGGCATCGTCATCGGCACACGGCCTGATTTGGTTGATGAGCAGATTTTACAGTATCTCAACAAGATACAACAAACACACTACGTCATGTTGGAATACGGTGTAGAGAGCGTTTACGATGAGACTTTGAAACGCGTCAACCGAGGCCACAATTTCGCCACGGCGGAACGCGCCATCCGCCTGACGGCACAGTACGGCATCCCCTGCGGGGCGCATTTCATCTTCGGCCTGCCTGGTGAAACCAAGGCCATGATGCTTGATGCTGCCGACATCATTTCACGACTGCCCCTGACCACAGTCAAGTTCCACCAACTGCAGATTTTCAAGGACACGAAAATGGCCGAGGAATACCAGCAACATCCCGAGCACTTCCACCTCTTTGACCCTGAGGAATACATCGACTTCGTCATCGACTTTGCCGAGCGGCTCAACCCGAAAATCGTCATTGAGCGTTTTGCTGGTGAAGTGCCACCTCGTTACCTGGTTTCTGAACCCTGGATGAAGCTTCGATATGACGAGGTGTTGGCCCGCATTGAAAAGCGCATGGAAGAACGCGAAACTTGGCAGGGGCGGTACTATCAGGATATCACCCCTGCATAATAAAAAGAAGCCGCCAAAAGTCTCTTCGATTCAGAAAAAGACTATCTTTGTGCCATAACACGCGTTCCATTCACAACAATACTACTTCCATGAGAAAGAGAATCACACTAAAGGCTGACGAAACTCGCACTTTTGAGCTGGAAAGTCACGAAGGAGGCGGATATCTGTGGTCGGTCGTCTCAAATGACGAGTTCGTCCAAGTGCAGCTCTCCAAAAAGATGCCGTTGCAAGACAACGAGATGCAACCTTTTGGGAAAAGCCTTCCGGTATTGGTCGAGATCAAAGGCCTTTCTGTAGGAAAAGCCATTGTCGTTCTCGAAGAAAAAAGACCTTGGGAAAAAGGCATTAAGCCATTGAACACTTGTAGAATCTGTATCAACATAAAATAGCATACCATGACTAACAAAAATCTAGAACCTAAAGCAACCGCTCTCAAGATGCATAAATTTGGATGGCTTCCCGACCTTCCCGATGAGAGGGATTATGTTTACCAAGCTCCTATGAAGCTACGT
>JBGUNT010000041.1:0-99348 GCA_045117495.1 Candidatus Limimorpha sp.
ACTATGCACCGTTATGATTCCGCCTTTACGGTAAGCGAGCGAAAGGGCCAAGACGGTTATAAAAACATGAGCCATTTTGTTGGGGACTCTGGTGGCGTTTGGGTGCCCGATGTGTACAAGTATTACGGCTCAAAACGGATGACCGTCATGCACCGGATAGATGAGGCTCGGGTGCCGATTTACCTGTACGATGAGCCTTTGGACTTGATGGACTGGAAGATGTCGTTTGGAACAAAGGAAATCCTCGGCTATCCCTGCTTCAAGGCCGAGTGCGACTTTCGTGGACGGCATTGGACAGCTTGGTTCACGATGCAGATTCCCGTGAAAGACGGGCCGTGGAAATTCGGTGGCTTGCCCGGACTGATTCTCGAAATGGAAGAATCGCGCGGGCATTATGCCTTCCGTTGCATCGGTATTGAAAATCAGCAAAAACCGATAATTTGGTATGATGGGCCTCGTTTTGAAGATTATCAGCGTTGCACCCGTGCTGATGTCATGAAGCAAGAGGAGGATTATCATGCCGATTTTATTGGCTATATTCGGATGGCGAATCCTGGTATCAAGATACATATCGCCAAAACGGACGCTTCGGGCAAATATGTTGGTTCGGAGGAAGCTCCCGAAGGCTACAAGAAAGTGTAGCCATACAACCCTGTGGAATTGGAGTAAAGATGAAAAGAAAACTGCTTGTTATGGTTTCGCTTTGGGCGGTGCTTCCATTGTCGGCGCAAAGATTCATGAGGACGGACGATTTCACGCTTTTGGATGAGGGCATTTGTTCGGTTTCCTACGAAGTGAGTTATGTGCTCGATTCAACGAAGCCCGCTGAAAAAGAAAAGGATGTGTTTCGTCTCGACGTTGGGGAAAGATGGTCGAAATCGTATAGTTATGCTTTGTTCCACTACGATTCCATTTGCACGAAGCGGACATTAAAAGGGCAAAAAAATGTTTCGGGTGGCGCTGACACATGGCTTTTTATGGAGGTCTATAAAGACCGCAAGAATCACGAAATGGCGGTGACGCATCGGGCATACGATATTGGACCGGTTTTCAAGTATCGAGAGCCGTCAGATGTCCTTATGGATTGGACTTTTTCTGATGAGGTTTGCACGATTTTGGGTTATCGTTGCCGAAAAGCGATGTGTAGGTTTCGAGGTCGCACTTGGACGGCTTGGTATGTTTCGGAAATTCCTATCTCTGATGGCCCGTGGAAATTCGCGGGGTTGCCAGGGTTGGTTTTGAAAGTGGAGGACGACCGCGGGCATTATTCCTTTTCTTGTATCGCCATCAGAAATGAGGTCAAACCGATTGCGATGTGGAATTACGATTACAAGGAGGCGGCAAGGGAAGAGACTTGGAAGTTCGACCAAGAATGTTACCGCGATTTGTACGACTATGCCTTACGCCTTGATCCAAATGCCCAACTGTTGGCAGATGAAGTGGATGCGTTGGGGCAAACGATGGAGGTGGAGATTACCCGAGGCGGTCCATACAAATTGGTTTGGCCTTATAACCCTTTGGAACTGAAATAACATATTGACATGAAACGAATTGTTTTTCTGATAATTAGTGTTTTCTTTTGCATTCATGCCTTCGCCCAAACGACCATTTCCGGTGAGGTGCTCAATGAAAAGAAACAGCCGGTCTTCAATGCCTCGGTGATGTTGTTGCGCGTCACGGACAGCCTGCCGATGGCCTATACCTTTACAGATGAAAAAGGTCATTATCAGTTGGTTACGCAAAGCGAGGAGGCAAAACTGCTTATTGCGGTTTATGGCTTCAACCTGAAGCGACAGTTCAAGGAGGTGGAAAACAAGACACAGACTGTCGATTTCACGGTGCAGGAAGAGGCATTGCAACTGAAAGAAGTGAGCGTGAAGTCGGAGAAGATTTGGGGTGGCAACGACACGGTGAACTATGTCGTGGATGCCTTCCGCGACACTACCGACATCGTCATTGCCGATGTGCTGAGGAAGATGCCCGGCATCGAGGTGAAGGACGACGGCAAGGTGGAATACAAGGGCAAACCCATCTCCAAATTCTATATCGAGAACATGGACATGCTGCAAGGCCGTTACAACCTCGCTACCACCAGCATTGCCGCCTCCGATGTGGCTTCGGTGCAGGTGATGGAGAACCATCAAGAGGTGAGGGCACTGCAAAACATCCAGTTTTCGGACAATGTGGCACTCAACATCAAACTGAAGGAAAACGCCAAAGGCATCTTTGCCTTGATGGCTGATCTTGGCGCGGGCTGGGCCGACAGTCTGCAATACGAAGGCGGCCTCACAGGGATGTATTTCGCAAAACGCAACCAGTTTCTTGGCACTTTGAAAGCGAACAATTCGGGCACTAACCTTGTTGACAATGAGAATGTCACGGTCTATCCGATGGCCTCGATGGTCAAGCCGAGCGCACCAGGCATTTCGGGAGTGCGGCACACGCTGAACCGCTCGCAAGGGGTCACTTACAACAGCCTGCACAAACTGAAAAACGAGGCTGAGCTGTCGTACAGCCTGCTCTTTGGCGGCGACCGCAACCGCAAATCAAGTGAGTCGCGCACGCTCTATCTCCTTCCCGACGACACGCTCAACCTCGTTGAGCGGATGCAGTCGCTCGAAACGGCCAAAATGCTTGAAGGCAGTGTCAATTACAACCTCAACAAGGACTTGGACTATATGAAAATCAGCCTCACCGCATCGGGGCACCGCAATTGGGGCGAGGGTTTGGTGGACAACGACGAGTTGATTCGGCAAGAAGAAAACTACAAGTCGCTGTGCGCCAAGGCCAACATCCATTGGATTCGCAAGAGCCGCCGCGACTCTGAAAGTGGCATAGAGTTCAACTCCACCACGAGTTATGGCACTTTGCCCTACGGACTGCAAGTCGCGCCAGGCTGTTTCCCAGAAGTCCTCAACGATGGCGAAGATTATGCAACAACCTTACAAAACATAGGTTATCAATCCTTTAAGAGTGAGAATTTCCTTCGATTTCTCACCAGCGTGGTCTGGAAACGGCTGCGCATTATGCCTTATTTCAATTTCAGCATGGAAGAGCAGGCGCTTAATTCGGATGCGCTTTGCGTCATTGCGAGGAGGAACGACGAAGCAATCCAGGGTTTTGACTTGTTTCCTGGATTGTTTCGCTCCGCTCGCAATGACGACACACGAGAAATCCAATTCAGCAATGACATCCGTTGGCACAAGTACCAACCTGCCGCAGGCGCCTATTTCACTTACGACCGTCGCCGCGTGAATGTGACGCTAATGGTGCCTGTACAGTTGCGTTACCTGCAATTGGATGACTGCATCGGAAACGCTTCCGACAAGCAATTCAAGGTTTTGTCACAACCTTCGCTTTCGTTCCGTTATGACTTCAGCCACAATTGGAAAGTGAGCACCAAAATCGCCACCTACAACAACACCCCGAGTTTGCGAACGCTGTATTCGGGTTATATCTTGCAGAATTACAGAACCTTGTCGCGCTACGACTGTCCTCTGGCTGACACATACGGTGCCAATGGATCGCTGACTTTTTCGTACAAGAATGTGATGAAATATGCTTTTGGCGATTTCTCGGTGAACTACAACCGCTACCGTAACGAGGTGATGTACGCTCAATCTTTTGAGGGCAACACCATGGTCATCAATGCCGTGGAGCAGCCAAGTTGGGGTGATTATTTGTCAGTCTCGCTGTATGCGGGCAAAGGTTTTAGTTGGAAACGGTTGAACATCAACGCGAAATGCTCCTACGGATGGGGACGTTCGCCACATTTGGTCCAGAACCAAGTGGCCACCTATTATAACCAGGGCTGGAACGCCAACCTGACCGCCAGCATCGCAATAACAGACTACATCTTTTTCAACAACAAAGGCAGTTTTAGCCGGATGACTTCCTCGTTGGAGGGCTTTAATGATGATAGTCAACCGATTGTGAGTCTCATCGACAACGCCAATCTGAGTGTGGTTTTGCCTTTCGGCTTGTCCATCACGCCTTCGGTGGAGTTCTATCACACCCGTTCCGAAGGCCGAACGGACAATTTCGTGCTTTTAGATTGCAGCCTCGGTTACACTTTCCGCAAAGTCAAGCTCAGCTTGGATGTGAACAACATTCTTGATACGGAGAGTTTCGTTTATTCATATTATTCGGGGATTTATGGTTATTATTCGGCATACTCGATTAGGCCGAGGAGTATGATGCTGAGTGTTCGGTTTAAGGTGATTTGATGCTAATACAAAAACCCCGGCATCCAAAGGGGCAGCTTCGGTCCGATGGGCGACTCGATGTCGTCGGCAAAGATGTAGGAATCAAGCAAATCCGCTATTTGGTTGAACCCCTTGTCCTTGCCACCGATTTCAAAATGGTATTTGCCATCCACTTATGTTGGTTGCGACCAACACTTTTCAAATAAAAAAGTTGTCTTTAGCCAACACTTTTTCGTAAAAGCTGTTGGTTATAGGCAACACTTTTTTCAAAAAAAGCATCCGTTCGCCCTCAAATTTTTGTGGATAATTCAAGATTATTGATTGATATATTCAAGAAAAGTGGTATTTTTGCAGCGTTTCTTGAATATAATAAGAATGACGTATCTGCAATTTCGGGAGCAATGGCACAAGGTGGGTTGCTTTAATGTGTATCAGGTGCGGTCTGTCGCCCCGCATTTCGACCGTGGCAACCTGACGCGCTGGGTGAAGAAGGGTTATCTTGTACGCCTGCGTCAAGATTGGTATGCCTTTGCCGACTTGTTGGGCGAGGCTGAATTTTCGCGTTATGTCGCCCAAAAGATATACGCGCCTTCCTATATCAGCTTGCACACGGCTTTGGCCTACTTTGGCATCATTCCCGAGGCGGTGAGCCAGATCACTTGCGTAACATCAAACAGGACAGCGCATTACGAAAACGCTTACGGAGAATATACATACCACACCGTCAAGTCAAGTATGTTCTTTGGTTACAAGCCTATGGTATCGCCGCAGGGTTATAGCTATCTTTTGGCATTGCCCGAAAAGGCCTTGCTCGACTTGCTCTATCTTTATCCCCAATATGATACCGAGGCCGCTCTGCTCGACCTTCGTTTGGACGATTGGTGGATGCAGGACGAGTTGGAGGTCAATAGATTGCGTGAGTTTTCGGGAAAAGCCGCAAATGTTGCGCTTCAAAAAAGAACTGAGTTACTGCTTAAAACATATCGTAATGATTGAACTTTCCACCTTATTAGGATTCTACCCGCCACAAATCGCGAACAATGCCGTGTTCCACAAGCATATTTTGAAGGAATACGTCGAGTTGCTTTCGCTTGAGCATCTTTCACGCTCTCCATTCGTGTCGCACTTGGCTTTCATCGGTGGCACAAACTTGCGGTTGGTGCAAGGCATCGACCGTTTTTCTGAAGACCTTGATTTCGACTGTAAGGATTTCAACGAAAACCAATTTATGGAAATGACAAATGGATTGATTGAGTATTTGAGAATGAATGGTCTGCAGGTCGAACCTCGCGACAAACCGAATGAAAAACTGACCGCTTTCCGTCGCAACATCTATTTTCCGGGATTGCTGTTCGAGTTGGGTTTGAGCGGACACCGCGACGAGCGTTTCTTGATGAAGGTTGAGGCACAAGACCAGGGCGTGGGTTATCAGTCGGAGATGGCGATGGTGAACCGTTGCGGATTCTTTTTTGCGATGCCCGTGCCGAGCCAAAGCGTGATGCTCTCAATGAAACTCTCTGCTCTGCTGACACGTGCCAAAGGCCGCGACTTCTACGACACCATATTCCTTTGGCAGCGCACGGTGCCTGACTATGGATTTCTCAAGTCACGCAGTGGCATTGGAAGTAGGGAAGAATTACGCCAGGCGCTTGATGGACTTCTTTCGCGCATCGACCTCAACCAGAAACGCCGCGACTTTGAGCATTTGCTTTTCAACGGCTTACGGAGCGAACAAATCCTGCATTTCGATGAATTTGTGAAAGAGAAATTGAAATAGTGTTTTTGGGAAAGGCTGTAATAAATCCTTTCGATGGTTGTCTAACATGATGAACGTTGCAACGAAAAACGCATTATGAACAACGACAAGGAACATCAGTTTGAACTTTTGGTGCGGCAGCACAAGCGGACCATCTACACGGTGTGCTACATGTTCTCACGCAACAAGGCCGAAATCGACGACCTGTTTCAGGAAATCTTGATTAGGCTTTGGAACGGCTTCGACAACTACGAGGGACGAAGCACTGCGCGGACTTGGATTTACCGCGTCGCGCTTAATACGGCCATCAACCAGGACAAGAAGGAACGCCGGCGCATCGAGACCGTGCCGCTGACGGTGGACATCGACCCTTACGAGGCCGACGACCCCAAGACGCAACAAATCCGCGAACTCTACGACCGCATCTCACGCCTCGACCTTATTGAACGAAGCCTCATCCTGCTTTGGCTCGAAGGCATCACTTACGATGAAATTGGTGCCATCATCGGTATCACGCCGAACAATGTGGGGGTGAGGCTGGCACGCATCAAGGACAAACTGGTGAAAATGTCGAAAAACGAATGAAAGGGAATCATCATGGAAAACAACGAAAACAATAATCTCTCCGAACTGGACCAACTGAAGGCCCAATACGAAACACTGAAACAGCAGTTCGACCAACAGGAAATCGTCAACGATAGGTTGATGAAGTCATCCATCAGGAGCAACGTGGATTTCTTTATGCGTTACCGTTGGAAACAATACATACTCTATCCAATTGCACTCCTCTGCGGTCTGCTGATCACCAAATGGGAATTTGGCAACAATCTTTCGCTGAAGTTGTTTTGGCTGTCCTACTGCTTGGTGAGCTTTGTCGTTGAGATGTGGATGCTGAGAAAACTGCATGTCAAAACATTAGAGAACAACGACTTGCTGACGCTTGCAAATCAAGCCAGAAACTTCAAAAAGTTATTCGCCGTGTTTACGACCCTAAGTGCCGTTCCTTTGTTAGTCCTGGTGGTGGGTTTTCTGCTTTCAAAAGTTGGGCACAATATGGACTTTGTATCATTCCTATTGGCCTTTTGTGCCACGCTGGTGTTTTTCGTGAGTGTTGGAATTGCCGAAATACGTCATAAGACCAAACCGTGCGATGAAATTATCCGGCAAATTGAAGCATCCGAGGCTACAGAAAACAAGAAAACCGTCTCCGACAAAAAGCAGAAGTGGTTTTTCATCGCCATGATGGTCACATTCCTCTGCCTTGATGTCTGGGCGTACATGATTGTGGCTTCACGCTTGATACTGCCCCCGATGTGGCGCACCGTGGAATATGTACGGGCTGCAGATGACCATTTGACGGAAGGGAAACTGGCCATCTGGGAAGTCTTTGCCGATACGGTCGTCCCCGAAAAGGATGTCCCAGAATTGCGGCAAATCTTAAATAATGATTCATATATTCTGATGGAAGGGCGGCAGGAGGTAAAAATGGAAATTGGCAATGAAGCGATACATAGTTGGAGACAAGATGAAAACAATCTCGAGGAGGTGAGGCTTTATTGTATGAAAAAAAACTCCCAAGAAGGTCCGGCCATCAGTTCGGCGATTTTGGGCGGCAAGCCCATAGTGCAAAGGGTGTATGTAACCAAGCCCTGCAAATACCCAAGCAATAGATCCGTTCCGATGATTGTGTGGCTGACACCAGAAGCAGGCCAACTATTGCGTGAATTTGCCAAGCATCTCACTGGCAAAAGAGGTGCCGTTTCCATCGATGGCGTGGTAGTTCAGGAATGGAAAATCATGAGCAACCTTGAGAATGGCTGTTTCTTCATCATGCGGGAATGGTCGTCGAAGGAGGAACTGGAGGCGTTTTGTGAACAATTGATAAAGCAGTAAATATAAAAAATCAAGCATATCGTCGAATTCTACAAATCATCAACTATGAAAAAAGTTATTATTATTGTTTTGGCACTTGTCGTTGGCTTCGCCTTCGAATCTCATGCACAAATTCTGTATCGCATTTCTGGCAATGGCCTTGAAACACCTAGCTATATTGTCGGCACTTACCATTTGGCACCTGCTTCGTTCGCTGATAGCATTCCAGGTATGCGTCAGGCCATAGAAGAAACTACTCAAGTATGTGGTGAATTGGATATGATGGATGTTTTCAAACCTGAGAATGCCGCACGCATGTTGCAGTCGCAGATGTTGCCAGAAGGGGTCACACTGTCCTCGCTACTCACTTCCGAACAGCGTATGCGTCTGAATGCTTTGTTGCTTGAGGTATTGGGAACGAATCTGGATGATGAGGCTTATGCCGCTCAAGTGGAGAAGATGAAGCCTGTGGCCCTCTCCACCACGCTTTCCCTAGCATCCTACATGAAGAAGACGCAGTCATTCAACCCCATGGAACTGCTTGACAGCTATTTTCAGGTGCTTGCCTTACAAAACGGCAAAAGCGTCAAAGGATTCGAAACTGTCGATTTCCCAATGGGTGTACTTTATGGTGCAGAACTACCAAAGCAGGTGGATGACCTTATGTGTATGGTGGACCACTTTGAGGAGAGCACAAAACTGGTCGATCGGATCACGGATGCCTATTTCTCGCAAGATCTTCAACAGTTAGAAGCGGTATTAGAGGAAGAATATAATGGTGAATGTGGTGGTTCCCCAGAGGATGAGGCTGCCTTAATCGATAATCGTAACCGCAACTGGATCAAAATGATGCCTGAAATAATGGCAGAACAGCCCACTCTCTTTGCCGTCGGCGCCGGACACCTCTGCGGGGAGCAAGGCGTACTGAAACTTCTCGAAGGATTAGGCTATATCGTCGAAGGTGTAAAATAGCGGAAAAGAAAAAAATCGAAAAAAAACTCTCTTTTTTCTTGGCAGTATCAAAAAAAGACGTACTTTTGCAGTGTCTTATTAAACTAATACACTAATGCTATGGTATATAACGTGTGGATTGTCAGGAAGAGACGGGAGAGGGCTTTATTTTTGCCAAGATGTAACAAAAACAAGTTTTATCCGTATTATTTGTACTACTCTTATCTTATCTGCCAGGCGCACCTAATTAATATATAACAGCGATGATACGATTGGAAAAAATAAACAAGACATACTTTGGCGCTCAGCCCCTTCATGTGCTGAAAGGCATCGACTTGGAGGTCGGCGAGGGCGAAATGGTTAGTGTCATGGGCGCTTCGGGATCGGGCAAATCGACCTTGCTCAACATTTTGGGCATTCTCGACAACTATGACTCAGGCGACTATCACCTTGACGGAAAGCTGGTGAAGGACCTCAACGAGAACGAGGCCGCCGAACTGCGCAACCGCACCATCGGTTTCATTTTCCAGTCGTTCAACCTTATCCCCTTCAAGACTGCGATGGAAAATGTGGCTTTGCCTTTGTATTACCAAAACGTGAACCGCAAGAAACGTAACCAATTGGCAATGGACTACTTGGAAAGATTCGGCCTGAAGGAATGGGCCGACCACTATCCCAACGAACTTTCGGGCGGACAGAAGCAACGCGTCTCGATGGCACGCGCCTTGGTTACCCAGCCCAAGATCATCCTCGCCGACGAACCTACGGGTGCCTTGGACAGCAAGACCTCCGCCGAGGTGATGCAAATCCTGCGCGAGGTGAACCAAGGCGGCATCACCATGGTTATCGTCACCCACGAACGAGGCATCGCCCTCCGTACCAACAAGATCATTCACCTGAAAGACGGTGTCATTGAGAACATCGAAACCAATAATCCCGACCTGATTGATTTTAACCAAGAGATTAAGTGATGGACTTCTGGCGAGAGATATTCATGGCCTTGGGCCGCAACAAGTTGAGGACGACCCTCACGGGATTTGCCATCTCGTGGGGCATCTTTATCCTCATCGTGTTGCTTGCTGCCGGCAACGGCATCATCAAAGGCATCAGTGCAGAGTTCAGCGGCCAATCCAAAAACACTTATATGATTTATGGTGGCGAGACCTCAAAGCCTTACAAGGGGCATGGTACCAATCGCTCCATCTGGTTTAATGACAAGGATATACGGTTTTTAGAAACTGGATTCAGAAATGTGGAACAAGTTTCGCCTCGTATCTATTTAAACGGCTTTGCCACCTTCAACGATCAGTCGGGCAGCATTTTCTTACAAGGAGTAAAACCTGTTTTCAAGGAAATCAACACAGTAAAGATGTTGGAAGGACGCTTCGTCGACGAACTGGACGAGAAAAACAGCGAAAAGTATATCGTCATCGACAAGTCGTTGCGAGATAAACTCTTTGATGAAGAAGTCTCTCCTCTTGGCCAATTTGTCATCGTCAATGGTATAGCCTTCAAAATCGTCGGCGTTTGGGAGGGATATGGTGGCTCCGATGGCGGCAGCGGTTACGTCCCCTTTTCCACCTTGAAGAAAATCACCAATCAGCGTCATTACTATATGCTGCATTTCACCACGAAAGGTTTGGAAACCAAGGAGGACAACGAGGCGTACACCGACTATCTGAGAACCCAACTGGCACACCTGCATGAGTTCGATCCCGACGACCAAGCTGCCGTTTACATTCGTAGCTCACAGGAGGAATACCGTCAAACCATGAAGATTCTCCACACGTTGGAACTTTTCATCTGGATCATCGGATTCGCCATGCTCATTTCGGGAATCGTGGGCGTGAGCAACATCATGCGCATCACCGTGAAGGAACGGACCAACGAAATCGGCATCCGCAAGGCACTCGGAGCCAAGTCGCGTTCGATACTGGCCTCCATCGTCACCGAGTCGATGATCATCACCACCATTTTCGGCTACATCGGGATGTGGTTCGGCATGGTGGCTGCTGAAGTCGGGGGCACCATCTTGAGCAAGGCTCAGGAGGGCAAATCCATCTCATTGAACATCGTTCCGGCCATCGACATCCGCATTGTACTGATGGCTACTGCCTTGCTCATCGTGTGTGGCGTGCTGGCAGGCTTCTTCCCAGCCCGCAATGCCGTGAGAATCAAACCTATTGAAGCCATGAATTACCGATAAAAACCACGCATCATGTTCGACTTCGACGGCATACACGAGATTTGGCAGACCATCACGCGCAACAAGACCCGCAGCTTGTTGACCGCTTTCGGTGTGTTCTGGGGCATCTTCCTTCTTGTCATCCTCACCTCAACGGGAAACGGCTTCGAGAACGGGCTGATGCGGCAGGTGGAAGGTGTGACGCCGAACACTGGATTCTTTTTCACTGATGCAACCAGCGAACCTTACAAAGGCTACCAGAAAGGCAGGCGTTGGTCGATGCAATTGGCTGATTTGGAGGCCGTCAGGGAGGCTTTTCCTTGCATCAAGGCCATCTCGCCCGAGGCCAGCGTGTGGTCGAGTGAGGACAAGAATGTGATTTACGGCAGTCGCGGGGGAAGTTTCACCGTCAAGGGTGTGATGCCTGAATATAACGAGATTGAAAAGTCGAAGATTTTGAGGGGACGCTTCATCAACGATACCGACATCGCAGCTCGCCGCAAGGTGTGCCTCATAGGAAAGAAAGTGTATGAGACTTTGTTTGAGAAAGGCGAAAACCCTCTTGGTAAAATGCTGAAAGTTAACGGTATCTATTTTCAAGTGGTGGGCGTGGTGCGCTCCTACACTGATAATGTCAACATCAACGGCAGCATCGACGAGTCGGTCATCCTTCCTTTCGATACCATGCGGCATGTGTATGGCATCGGCGACAAGATTAATTTCTTTGCCTTCGTAGCCGACGACGACACGCCCGTCCCAAGCATAGAAGAAGACATCAAGCAGCTCATCAAGCAGCGGCACGACATAGCGCCTACTGACAAAGAAGCCATCGAGTCGTTCAACCTCACAGAGATTTTCAAGGCTTTCAAAGGCTTGTTCTTCGGCATTCACATCCTCATTTGGATTGTGGGCTTGGGCACTCTGATGTCGGGCATTATAGGCGTGAGCAACATCATGTTGGTGACGGTAAAGGAACGCACCCGCGAGATTGGTGTGCGACGCGCCCTTGGCGCCAAGCCCAAGAACATCATCGGACAAGTGTTATCGGAGAGTCTATTATTGACCACATTGGCGGGTTTGGTGGGATTGTGCCTTGGTGTGAGCATCATGGCAGTGGTGGCCATGGTAATGGCCAACAACCCTTCGGACAACACCATGTTCCAAGACCCCAACCTCGGTTTCGGTGCAGCCGTGGCTGCCACCGTCATCGTCATTATATCTGGCCTCCTCGCCGGCGTGTTGCCTGCTTGGAGAGCCATCCAAATTAAAGCAATTGATGCCATTAGGGAAGAATAACAACAAATAATATCCACTATGAAAAAATTCTTTAAAATCTTGTTTTTCATCTTGTTAGGAGTTGGCGTTGTCTGGACTTTCGTCTATCTGTACAAGAAATCGAGACCACAGGAAACTGAATACGAAATCGAGGTGGCCAAAATCGACACCATTCAGAAAACCACTGTTGTCACTGGACAAATCGACCCGCGCGATGAGGTGGCCATGAAGCCACAAGTGTCAGGTATCATCTCCGAAATCCTAAAAGAACCTGGTCAGCAGGTACAGCAGGGTGAAGTCATCGCCGTGGTGAAGGTCATCCCCGACGTGAGCAATCTCGCCGCTGCCGAGTCGCAAGTGCGAGTGGCCAAGATGAACCTAGACAACGTGGAAAAGACCTTCCTGCGTCAGGAAAACCTGAAAGCCAAAGGCTTGATTTCCATCGAGGAATTCGAAAAGTCGCAACTTGACTACCAGCAGGCCAAGGAGAGTTACAGCAACGCTCAAGACCAGCTGAACATCATCAAAGAGGGCATCTCGAAAAGCGCGACGGGATACAGCAACACGAAAATCAAGGCTACGATTTCAGGCATGATTCTCGACATCCCCGTTAAGGTGGGCAACTCGGTCATCAACTCCAACACCTTCAACGATGGCACTACCATCGCAACCATCGCCAATATGAAGGACATGGTGTTCAAGGGTAAACTCGACGAGACTGAGGTGGGCAAAATCCACGAAGGAATGCCCATGACCCTCACCATTGGAGCCATGAACGACCGCAAGTTTGACGCCATGCTCGAATACATCGCGCCCAAAGGCACACAGGAAAGCGGTGCCGTCTTCTTCGAGATGAGAGCCCGTACCATCTTGCCAGATGATGCGTTTGTCCGTGCCGGTTATTCCGCCAATGCCGAGATCGTCCTCGACAAAGAGACGGGTGTCGTGACCGTACCCGAAAGTTGCATCAGCTACGAGGCTGGTGAGACTTATGTGTATCGCTGCACCAAGGAAGATAAACCGCAGCAGTTTGAGCGACAGAATGTCCAAGTGGGCCTTTCGGATGGTGTCAGCATCGTGGTGAAGGAAGGGCTGCAGGCAGGCGACAAAATCCGTGGAAACGAAAAAACCGAGCAGCCATGAAACGTCACTTTCTTTTAATGTTGCTTCTCGCAGCCCTTAACATGGCCCAAGCTCAAAGAGTCTGGACGTTTGACGAATGCATCGACTATGCCCTTGAGCACAATCTCGACATTCGTAAAAGCCAATTGGCCCGTCAGCAGGCCGAATACCAATGGAAAGCAAGCCGATACGCCTGGCTCCCCACCTTGAGTGCAAACGCGGGCGAATATCTTGGCTTCGGTCAATCGCCTTCTTATACAGGCGTTTATGTTTCCGACAATTCCTCCTCCGCTTCCTTCGGGGCAAGTCTTTCCCTGCCGTTGTTTCAAGGTTTGAACCTTTCCAACACCCTCAATGCCGATGCGTTGAATTTACAAGTCTCCGAGATGGACCAAAAGGCCGTCTTACTCAGCCTCAAGCTCAACGTGATGGCATTTTACATGCAGGTGCTTTATGGCAAGGAACAGGTAGAGATCGCCCGTCGACAAACGGAGCTCTCTGTTGAGCAATTGCAGAAGACGAGGGAACTCTTTGAAAATGGGCGTGTTGCAGAGGCCGATGTCTATGAAAGCCAAGCCCAACTTGCCTCCGACCGAGCCAACCTCACCCAAGCTGAGTCCGATTTGGCATTAAACCTTCTCACTTTGACACAAGCTCTTGAACTCGAAGATAGCGAGGGGTTTGAAATCAGCGACCCGGAAGATTTCTTCGCAGGCCAAGTGGGACTCTTTGGCACACCGCAAGCTACCATTGCATACGCTTTGCAGAACCAACCCGCCATGGAGGCCGCCCGACTGCGCCTGAAAAAAAGCTATTATGACCTGAAAGCCTCAAAATCAGCGTGGTATCCATCGTTGGATTTCTATGCCGGTTATTCCAATGGACTTTACCACTATTTCTCCGACAACTATCCCAACACGCCCGTCAACGAGCAGCTGAAACGCAACAGCAGGACGCAACTTGGCGTTTCGCTCAACATCCCGATCTTCAACGGAATGAAGACGAAATATCGCGTGAAGATGACAGAACTTTCCATCGCAGACGAACAGCTCAACCTCGAAAACACTGAGAAAACACTGCACAAGGAAATCAACCAAGCCTATGGCAACGCCAAGGCTGCAAAGCAAAAAATGGAGGCCTTGGAAACCAGTTTGGAAGCCTCGCGTGTCGCCTATGATTTCGCCAAAGCAGGTTTCGAGGTGGGCAAGAAGACGCTGTTGGAGCTGAACGAGAGCAAAACCCGCTACCACAAGGCCCAGTCCGACCTGTTGCAAGCACGATACGAGTATCTATACCGATGCAAAATCATAGAACTCTATAGTACGACAAAATAATACTGTGAATCCTCCGTTATCCAAACAATATACTCTTAATATTCATTCATTGCAAATTTTGATTATGAACAAACGCATTCTTACGCTTCTCGCACTCTGTGTATGCTTCGTCATGCCAGCTTTGGCGCAAAACAAAATCACGGGAACCATCGTCGAGGAAGCCAACGGCAAGGTCATTCCCTTCGTTAATGTGGGTCTGTTCCGTCAGGCCGACAGCGTCTTCGTGAGCGGTGCAGCCTCTGACGACAAAGGTCGTTTTGAACTATTGGCGCCCAACGGCGACTACCGTTTGTCGGTCTCAGCCATTGGTTTCCAGACCTTTGAGCAGCTGCTGACCGTGAAAGGCAACCAAGACCTTGGCAAGCTGAAACTCTCGGAAGGTTCCACTAAACTTGGCGAGGTGGTCGTCGCCGAAAAGCGTCCTTTGTTCGCTGTGGAAGGGGAGAAGACCATGTATAATGTGGCCGAAGACCCGAGTATCCAGACGGGTACGCTGTCGGATGCCTTGCAAAACGCCCCTGGCGTGCAGGTGGATGTGGAGGGCAATATCACCCTCCGTGGCACGTCGAGCGTGGAGGTTTGGATCAACGACAAGCCTTCGCACATGAGTGCAGAGAACCTCAAGACTTATATCCAACAACTGCCGGCCAACAGTATCGACCATGTGGAGGTCATCACCAACCCCTCGGCACGCTATGGCTCCAAGGCCGATGGCATCATTAATATCGTGACCAACGCCAAAGTACAGAAAAATGAGTTTTTCAGCTTCGGCGTGAATGGCTCCACCCGTCCCTCGATCACCCCTTGGATGTCGTATGTGTGGTCGAACAACAAGCTGACAGTCAATGCCTATATCAATGGCGGTTATTCCATCTGGAAAGGTAATTCTTCCGTTGATCAGTCATTGTACAACGACAATCATATTCTTGCCAGCCACGAAATCGATACTTCAAGATACCAAAGCAACAGTTACAATACGGGCGGCTACTTCAGCCTTGATTATGAGATCGATACTGCCAACAGCCTGAATGTCTGGCTGAGCGGCTGGCCCAATTGGAGTGGTAGCGAGAGCAACATGCATGCCTTCAGGGAAGAGTTCCTGGATGCCAACAGTCTCCCGTTAGGGATACCTTCCTTAGTGGATTATAACAGCAGCTCCAAATCTAACAGTTCCAATTTCTTCATGAATGGAGGAGTGTATTATCAGCATAAGTTTGACAACAAGGGCCATAACCTCTCCGTGAGTGCCAATGCCATGGGTTGGGGCTATAAAGGCACTGGCTTGGCCGATCGCCGCTTTACGTTGCCATTGGCCTATCGCAGGGCAATTAATTCCACCCAGTCAAGACGCAGCATTGGTAGTGAGGTGGAGGTTGTTTATAATCGCCCTTATTCGGAGAACGGCGAGATCTCAGTAGGCTTAAACTCGGGTTATAGTCCTGAGAGGGTGTTTAGTGTCAACGACACCTTGGTGGGTGAGGACGATTGGGTAAGAGATGCTTATCGCACTTATGAGGCCACTTTTACCACCCTGATCAATGAGGCTTTTATCACGCTGCAGCATAAGTTTGGTGGTTTCACGGTAAAGCCAGGTATCCGTTTCTGCCATGAATTGGTGGGTGGCAAATACGTCGATTCCATCCAGTACAATTTTTCGAAGCCTTTCTTCAGTATCCGTCCTTCCTTGCACTTGACCTACCGAACCAAGTCGATGCATAATTTCAACCTGAGTTATACGCGCCGCATCTCGGCTCCCGATGCTCACGAGTTGAGCATGTTCCCCTTATATGATGAGGATGAATACGAGACCGGTAATCCCGATCTGGACCGTGTCTATACCAACTCGATTGAGGCTGGTTGGACCAAGTATTGGAACAACTTCGGCTCGGTGGGTTTATCGGCTTACTATCGGGGCAAGACGAACGAAGTCAACGAGATCCAGATGTCGCAGTACCATTGGCTTTATGGTCGTGTGGTGCCTTACAGCTATCCTGTCAATGTGGGCAAGAGCCGTCAGTTGGGCTTCTCCTACAACATGATGTACCGCCATAGTGGTTTCTTCAATCTGCGTTTCTATGCCAACCTCTATAATTCACATATCGAGACGGTGTTTAATGAAATACCGGTTACACAAGATTCTTGGTCGTATGGTTTCAACATGAACATGTGGGCCAAGCTGTGGAACAAACTTGAGGTGACGGCTTCGGGCTATTACAGTTCGCCCACGCAGTCGCTCTTCAGCAATTGGCACGCCCGTTATGGCATCAATGCAGGCCTGAAGGCTGATTTCTTCGACCGCAAGATGTCGGTCTTCGTCAACGCCAGCGACATCTTCAACTGGAACAGTTGGGGTGAGAGCAACTACAGTCCCTACGTGGAATCCACTTCCAGTTCCAAGTACAACAGCCGCAGCGTCTCGGTCGGTCTGACCTTCCGTTTCGGTAAGATGGAACTTGAACAGAGGGCTAAACAAGGTGCCGATGACTCGCAGGGTGCTCCGCAAGGCATGGGTGGGATGTAAGGTAAAGGCCCCTGAGCTTGTCGAAGGGCCGATCCCAATCAAGGGATCATCACCTTTTGTGTTAGCACCTTGCTTTGCGTCTTAAGGCGCAAAACATAAATGCCAGGTGCCATCCCATCGGTAGATACGTTGTGCGCAACGTCTGTGCAAACCCTGATCACACGCCCTGTCATATCAACAATCTGTAGAGACGCGCCATGGCACGTCTCTATGTCGTTTATGATAATGTTGCCATTGTCATAATATGCAAATACCACATTCTGTTGTTCATCCACACCATAATGTGGGTCAAACACCAGTTTGAAGCGTGAGGTGTAGTTGTTGGTATTGGCAGAGAAAGTGTAATCGGGTGTGGCTAGCAGGTCGATATTGCCCCCTGTGATGTTGTCGATGAGATGCAGATAAGGAAGGCTTAAATCCTTGAGTTCAAAGTGAAGGGTGTAGGTGCCGTTTTCTTCGACTCTGAATTTAAGCGGTTGCATGTTAGTACTATCGATGCTGAGAATGGCCAAATCCTTGTTTTCTTTGGTAAAAAAGACCTGAGGTGCGCCCTCAAATAAGGCAATTTTACCCAAATCATCACCATCGTTGAAACTGAGGATGGCGTTGTCTAAAACCAAATCCTGTGCACTTGATTTGGCGGCAGTTATTTCGATATACCTATGTTGTTCTGAAGGCTCTAGCATTTCATGGCGGAATGCGACAGTCTCGTTTGCTTCTTTGGCATTGACAATGAGGCCCGTGCAAGGCTTAATGGGCGTGTGTGATGAAAGAGCAATAGCCATAAGAGAGTTGCTGTCCTCATTCAGAATGTAATAGCTTCTGTCTACTAATGCGTTGCAAGGCAATGGGTTACCAATGAAATTGCAACCAGCCATGTCGCCATGGGCAGAATAATAGGATAAGCCGACTTCGATTGGCTCCGCACTCCCATTGACAGTTCCATTGAACTGTAATATGGTGTCTGAAGCGTTGGCATACAAGTAACCGCTCCCGTATTGTATGGTGAAAGGAACATTCTTGAAGTCTACCCACTGGTTGTTAGAAGCATTATAAGCATACAACGCGTAGCCATTTTCGTTTTCGGTGAGGAAACCGTTTTCTATCGAAGGCACTACATCTTCCATGATGGGAGAGGCGATGAGATTCCAGGCATGGGTTTCAGCATCGTAGGCCTTAATTCTCTTCTGCACTATGGCAGGAAAAGAATTGCCATATACCAATTGTGCGCCATCCTCTAGGGTGATGTTGCCTTCACTCCAGTTGATGGTGTCGTTAACAGTGAGTGTCTTGCCTTCTTGGAGAGCAAGGTTGTTTCCGATTCTACTACTGATAAGACGATCAATGGTTACGTCTTCGTCCATGATGATATCTGCGTATGTCGTTGTGATGAAAACAAAGGAATAAAGGCTGTCCCCTGTAGTGGGGATATAGCCACCATCCCAGTTGTCGGGGTTGGACCATAATGCATTGCTTCCTTCACCTGTAAAGGTGTAAACTTTGGCTTCGAATTGTGCGTATGCGGAGGACATGGTCATGGAAAGCGTGACTATAAACAGAAAGCGGCGAAAGATGTTAAGCATTGTATTTTTCATTTTTGTTGTCGTTTTATTCGGATACCAGGGTGTTTTGAGACCTCAAAAATAGAGAAAATCGTCAAACCATTTCGTAAAAGGCTGGGATTTCGCCACAAAAAATGTCGAATTTCGCCACAAATAGCCGAATTTCGCCACAAACCGTTCTGTTTTGGACACATTTTCTGCACGGCATGTATCGATGCAGTACTTTTGCATCGTTTTTAAACCGAAAACGAGTTTTAATTTTAATTGGAAACAAAATGAAAATAATTGGAACTGGAAGTTCATTGCCATCGCTTACCGTTACCAACGATGACTTGGCAACTTTTTTGGACACTAACGATGCTTGGATATCCTCACGTACGGGGATTCAGGCTCGTCACCTATTATCTACAGAATCTTTGTATGACTTGGCCGTTGACGCTTCCAACAAGGCTATCCAAGCCTCGGGATTACGTCCTGACCAGATAGATTTCCTTTTGGTCTCAAATGTTGCCAACCAACATGTCACCCCAGGTCTTAGCTGCATCATCCAAAAACGTATTGGTGTCACTTGTGCAGGACTCGACATCAATGTGGCTTGTGCTGGTTTTGTCAACGCCCTGATGCTTGCCGATAGTATGATCAAGGCAGGCCATGCCAAGAATATACTGATTGTGTGTGCTGAAGAGCCCACGAAATACTGCAACTGGCACGAGCGTGACTGTAGTGTATTGTTTGGCGATGGCGCTGGTGCCGTGGTACTGACCGAAGGCAATGCCTTCAAAGACGTGAAACTTACCATGATCAGCGATCGTGATGTACTTTACTATGAGCGTGGCATGGAGACGACGCCTTTCGAACAGCATTATGTGAAAGGTCAACCCTTGGTGATGAAAGGCAAAGAATTGTTCAAGACCGCCGTCACTGAATCGGCCAAAGACATCCAAAATGTGCTGGATTATAACCATCTGACCCACGAGGATATCACTTGGTTCCTGTTGCATCAGGCCAATAAACGCATCATTGAGGGCATTCGCCACATCATCGGTGGTCCTGAAGAGAAATATCCGACCGTCATCGAGAAGTATGGCAACACCTCATCGGCCAGCATCCCGATCATGCTTGACGAGATGTTGAGAGCAGGCAAGATCAAAGAAGGAGACAAAATCATCATGAGTGCCTTTGGCGCTGGTTTCGTTTCTGCTGCTTGCTTGTGGGAATGGGAATTTTAAAAGTTTAGAGTTTAGAGTTTAGAGAAAATGGAAAACAATAACAATATTATTAGAAGAGTAGTTATAACGGGCATGGGTGCTGTTTCGCCAATTGGCAACGACCTGCCTACTATTTGGGATAACCTGATGAAGGGCTATTGCGGCATCGACTTCATCAAATCATTTGACACCACGGATCTTCCCGTGAAGATTGCGGCCGAGCTGAAGGATTTCGACCCTGAGGCCTTGGGCGTTGATAAAGGCTTCGTCAAGCGCAACGACCGTTTCGCTATCTATGCCATGGCAGCTGCCTATCAAGCCATGAAGGACAACGAAAACCTACAAATGGATCCTGGTCGTTTGGGCGTGTATGTTGGCTCAGGCATCGGCGGATTCGATACCATCCTGCGTGAAGTGAAGAAATACAATGAAGAAGGTGCCCGATGGATTTCGCCTTTGATGATCCCAACGATGATTGGCAATATGGCTTCGGGCAGTGTGGCCATCCGTTACAACGCACAAGGTCCCTGCCTACCTATCGTGACGGCTTGTGCCACGGGTACCCATTCCATTGGTGAGGCCTATCGCGCCATCAAACACGGCTATGCCGATGCCATCATATCGGGTGGCACCGAAGCTGGCATCAATCCTGTCGCCATCGCCGGCTTTGCCAACTGCAAGGCATTGACCAAGTCGGAAGACCCGCTGAGAGCCTCGTTGCCGTTCAATAAAAATCGTGCAGGTTTTGTCATTTCCGAGGGCTCTGGCATCATCCTCCTTGAGGAATACGAACACGCTAAGCAACGCGGCGCGACAATCTATGCCGAGCTTTGTGGCTATGGCAACTCTTGCGATGCCTATCACAACACGGCTCCGCGTCCCGACGGCACCACTCAAAGCCTGGCCATCAAGCAAGCGCTTGAGGAAGCCCAATATAAGGCTGGCGAGTCATTGTATATCAACGCACACGGCACTGGCACTCCCATGAACGACAGCGGTGAGACCAAGGCTATTAAGATTGCCATGGGCGAGGAAGAAGCCCACAAGGCACATATCAGCTCCACGAAGTCGGAGATGGGCCATGCCCTCGGCGCCGCTGGTGCCATCGAGCTTATCATCAGCGTGATGGCTCTAAACAACGGTATCGTACCTCCGACCATCGGCTTGGATGAACCCGATCCCGAGTGCGACCTCGACTACACGCCCAACAAACCCCTCAAGGTGGATTTGGACATCGCCATCTCCAACTCCTTGGGCTTTGGCGGTCACAATGCTTGCGTTGCCATTCGTAAAATCAAATAATCAATTATAAACAACATAAAATGAACAGAGACGAAATCAAACAGTATCTCCCGCACCGCGAGCCTATGCTCCTGGTCGACGAGATGACCCTTGACGAAAATCATGTGGCCCATTCCAAGTATCATGTGACGGGCGAGGAGTTTTTCCTGAAAGGCCATTTCCCGGGTGAACCTGTCGTTCCAGGTGTCATCCTTTGCGAAATCATGGCCCAGTCGTGCGCACTGCTGATGAAGGACGACCTCATCGGCAAGTTGACTTTCTACACTGGTATCGACAAGGTGCGCTTCAAAAACAGCGTTAAACCAGGTGATACCGTCGAGGTGGAAGCCACTCTGACCTATCATCGTGCCAACATTTACATTTGCTCCGCCACGCTTAGCGTAGGTGGTAAGATGTGCGTAAAAGGCGAACTTTCTTTCGCTTTGTTGCCGGATACGAGAAAATAATTGTAATTTTGTGCGTTATGGCTACGATACAAGACAAGACGAGGGCATTAGTCGCTACGAAGCTGAATATTAGCGAGAGCGAAATTACGCCGGAGAAAAACTTCTTCAACGATTTGGGTGCCGATTCGTTGGATTTCGTCGAACTTTCTATGATTCTTGAACACGAATTCAACGTGAAGTTTACTGAAGACGACACGGCCCAAGTGAAGACCGTCGGCGACTTGTATGAACTGATTGAAAGATACACGAAGAAAACCAAATAACAGAAAAATCATGGGATTATTAGAAAATAAAGTGGCTCTGATTACAGGAGCCGGTCGTGGCATTGGCAAGGCCATTGCCTTGCGTTTTGCCCAAGAAGGCTGTAACATTGCCTTCACCGATATCGCGCTGAACGAAGTCGTCATGGAAACGGAAAAGGAACTGCAAGCCCTTGGCATCAAGGCTAAGGCTTATGCATCAAACGCCGCCAACTTTGAGGAGACGCATCAGGTCGTCGACGAAATCGTCAAGGACTTCGGCCGCATCGATATCCTCGTCAACAATGCTGGTATCACCAAGGATACAGCTTTGAAGCGCATGACCGAGGAACAATGGGATGCCGTCATCAACGTGAACCTCAAGTCGGTGTTCAACTTCACCAAGGCCGTGCAGCCCGTCATGTGGAAGCAGGCTGGTGGTAGCGTTATCAACATGAGTTCCGTGGTGGGCGTTTCGGGCAATGCCAACCAGTGCAACTACAGCGCTTCGAAGGCTGGTATCATCGGCTTCACCAAGAGTGCTGCCAAGGAGATGGGCGTGCGCAACATTCGCCACAACGCCATCGCTCCTGGTTTCATCATCACGGCCATGACCAACGCCCTTCCTGAGGATGTCCGCAAGGCTTGGGAAAGCCTTATCCCGCTTCGTCGCGGTGGCACGCCCGAAGATGTGGCCAATGTGGCCCTCTTCCTTGCCTCTGACCTCAGCTCGTATGTCACGGGCCAGGTCATTCACTGCTGTGGCGGCATGAATTGCTAAGAAAACAAATTTTGAAAACGATTGCAGAAGAAAAGCCTCGCTGTTTGGCGGGGCTTTTCATTTATTTCTTGTTAAAGGCTTCCAGAACCTTCGAAGAATAGGTTTTGGAAACAGGGATCGATTCCAGCCCTTCGCGCTCGAAATCGATGACAAAGCCGTCGGCCTCGTTGTGGAGTACACTGACTTTTTGGATGTTGACAATATAGGAACGGTGGCAGCGCATTAGGCTGCTGGAATCAACACAGTTGTCAGCAATAGTCTGCATCTTGCAGCGTAACATATAACTGGCAATGGTTCCATTGCGCTGATAAAACACGTTGATATAGTTATCCTCCGCCTTAATATAAAACAGGTTGTCAAGTTTGACAGACAGTTTTAGGTTGCCATTGTTATCCATCAGGTTGATGATCTCAGTGTGCTCTGGCATTACCTCATTGTCTGATTCCACAGTGTCGCTCTTGGTGAGCATCAGACGTTGTTGTGTGTCTTTAAGTAGAATGACAAGGTCGGTGACCGTGTAGGGTACACCCAAAGCAATTAGGGTGATGAGGAAGCTTTTTGCCAAGATGTATGCAAAGCCATAACTCTTTCCTCCTGTAGGCTGTATCTGAAAATGGGAAAGGAGAGTGTAAAACACAGAAATTAACACGATTTCGAGGAAAAGCCACAGGATGTAGAACCAAAACGGGAAATGGCGCATCTTCTTGACAAGCCATGTCATCAATGTGCGGCTGAGGGCCAAAAACAAGGTGCCAGTGCCTACAAATGCCAGTGTTGTGAAGAAATAGCTTCCCTTTCCAACTTGAAACCAAGCGGTGGCCGAGAAAGGGACATAGGCGGTCAGGAAAACGAGAGCAAACAAGGTCGAGATGATAACGTTGATTGACTGGCTGACAGGCTCTGTCAGACACTCAGGAGTTTGCGTTATCAGTCGCTTTGGGTATTTCATCGTTTTACTGGATTGGACGGCAAAGATACAAAAAAACTCTAAATATCAAATTCCTTCAAGACCTCCCAAATCAGAGAACCTTCAAAGCCTTTCTGCATAGCATAGGCAGCCAATTTGCGTTTCTTTTCGAAATCGGAGGCCGCCTTCACGGTCTTTGCTTTGGCTTTCAGAATCTCGATGAGTCGCTGACGGTATGCTTCTTCGTCGGTTTGTCCTAAAGCTTCTTCGATGATGTCTTTGTCAATGCCTTTCTGAATGAGGTGAAAACGGATTTTGTTCACACCCCAACCGCTTTGGTTGACCTTACCTCTGACGAAGCTTTTGGCAAATCTCTCATCGTTGACGAAGCGGTTATCCAAAAGATATTCTAGAATGATGTTTTTTTCTTTTTCAGCGATGTCATAGGTCTTCAGCTTGTCCTTGACATCCTTGACGCAGCGTTCTTGATAGGCACAATACTTGGCCATCTTGTCCAACACTTGGTCGGGCGAGAGCGGTTTGGCAGTTGTTTTCGGCATCAGCAGTCGATTTTGAGGTCGCCTTCCTTGATCCAGCTTATCTTTCTCAGTATCAGTCCGAAAATCCAAGAAAGGACTGCGGGCAGCACGAAGCATACCAATGCCATTCCGATCCACATGTTCATTCCACCTTCAGGCATGGCCGTATAAATGCCGATAGGACCGACAAGACCGCAAGTGCCCATGCCAGAACCGATGGGTATGTTTTCCAAGTGGAAGATGCAGGTTGAGATAGGACCTGTGATGGCGGCAGTAAGCAGCACGGGAATCCAAATCCTGGGATTCTTCACGATGTTGCCCATCTGCAGCATGGAGGTTCCGAGACCTTGTGCTACTAGTCCACCCCAGCGGTTTTCTCTGAAACTCAACACGGCGAAGCCGATCATCTGGGCACAGCAGCCAGCTGTGGCGGCGCCTCCAGCGATGCCACCCAAGCCGATGGCGAGGCAGATGGCCGCCGAACTGATGGGGAGGGTAAGTACCGAGCCTATGACTACTGATACAATAATACCCATAAGGAAGGGCTGCATCTGAGTGGCGTTCTCAATGAAAGTGCCTAGGGCAGTCATCACCTTTTGTATGGGTGCACCGGCGAGGTAGGCCATCAACACGCCGCTGATGATGACTACGGCAGGGGTGACAAGGATGTCGACTTGAGTCTCTTTGTATACCATCTTGCCTAGCTCAATGGCTACAATGACGGCGACATATGCGCCCATAGGGCCACCCAGCTCATTGCCGGCGATTCCGACAGCGATGGCACTGAACAGCACCAAGCCCTCGCAGCCGAGTTTGTATGCGATAGCCACGGCGATGGCGGCACCTGTAGCAGCCTTGGCATATTTGGCGATGGTCTCAAAGGCTTCAATGCCCGTCTTATCGCCCAAGGTCTGGAAGATGGTGCCGATGAGCAGCGAGGCGAATAGGCCTAGTGCCATAGCACCAAGAGCGTCGACAAAATAGGCCTTCCAGGTCATGTCGACGCCCTTGCGTTGTAAGAAGGATTTGAATTTGCTCATGTTTTGCTGTAAAGCTGCTGATAATACTCTGTTTCTTAACCGTCATTGCGGGCTTGACCCGCAATCTCCTATGCGGTTAGGTGTCTTCTTCGCGCTTTGGAGATGGCGGATGTTCCTCCGCCATGACGGTTAAAGCAGAATGGTCGTGAATCCCAGTTTTGTTTCAGCCTATCAGAACTCAATGCCTTCAATGCCGTTTTCCTTCATCAGGTCGGCGAGCTTGGTGTCGTTGTCGTCGACGGCGGCGAGGCAGTTGGTCACGATGCGGATTTGGTTAGCAGGATAGAAGGCCATCAGGTCTTTGGTGGTCTCGTATACGCAGTAATCTGTGGCAATACCGCAGATATCAATGCCTTCAAAACCCATTTCTTTGATGGTTTCGCTCAGTTTCAAGCCGCTTTTTTCATTTTGGAAGATGCTGAATTCTTCCTTCTCGGCGAGGTCGCCTTTCTGCATGTAGTGGATGTTATGGCAGTTTTGGCCGATGGTCGTCAGCACTTCCTGCAGGGCTGGGTAAACGTTCATACCTTCGGTGCCTTGCACGCAGTGAGGAGGAAACACACCGCCTTGCTCAATAAAAGAGCAGTGGTTGGCTGGGTGGGCATCCTGTGTGACGATGATCCAACCATAGTTTTTCCAAGCGCCATCGTTCAGCGCCTTGGCAAGGTAATCCATGGAGGCAGGCCCTTTGGCTGTTGCTAGACTGCCAGTGGTGAAGTCGATTTGTGGGTCGACAATGATGAGCATTCTATTGGGAAGTTGGACTTCCTCGACAGCGGTTTCAGTGGCTTCTTTTTCAGCCTCTTCGTTTTTCTGGTTTTTGTTGTTGCAACCTGCAAAAGCAAGTGCTACGATGAGCACCATGGCTCCAAAGATGTGTTTTTTCATGATATTTTATAGTATTTAAATTTACTGCAAAAGTAGGGAAAATTATGATTTGAAAAGCTTTTTAATCCATTCTGGATGTCCAATTCTGCGCAAAGCGTTCTTCACCCAGTCTCGGTTCTCGGGTTTGTACCAGAAGAAAAAGCGTTGTTGAGCGAGTTTTTCCTCTTTGGTCTTGGCGCAAAAGACGGGTTCAAGCGTGTATGGGTCGTAACCCGAATAGTAGATTTCGGTGGCTAAGGTCATAGGAGTAGGAGTGAAGTCTTGGACTTGCTCCAAATGATAACCTAGTTCCTTGGTCCTCACGGCAAGGTCAGCCATGTCTTCAAGGTAACAGTCGGGATGCGAGGAGATGAAATAGGGGATGAGTTGCTGGTTGAGATGCTCTTTCTCATTGATTTGGTCGAATTTCTGTTTCAACTTCACGAACATGTCGAACTTGGGCTTGCGCATGAGTTTCAGCACAGCGTCGCTGGTGTGTTCTGGGGCTACTTTCAGTCGGCCACTGACGTGACGTGTTACCAATTGGCGGAAATACTCGTCGTAGCCCATAGCCTTGTTCTCCTCGGGTGTGCTGTCGTGCAAGAACAAATCGTAGCGGATGCCCGAGCCAATGGTGGCTTTTTTGACCTTTGGGTTCTGGTCCACTTCTTTGTAGATTTCAATGAGCGGATGGTGGTCGGTGTTGAGGTTCTTGCAGACGGTGGGCTGCAGACAAGTGGGACGGGCACATTTCTCGCAGAGACGTTCGTCCTTGCCCTTCATGCGGTACATGTTGGCCGACGGACCGCCTAGGTCGCTGATATAGCCTTTGAAGTCTTCCATCTCAGTCACCTTTTCCACTTCTTTCATGATAGACTCCTTGCTTCTAGAAGCTACGAACTTGCCTTGATGTGCCGAGATGGTGCAGAAGGCACATCCGCCGAAGCATCCGCGGTGCAGGTTCACAGAATGACGAATCATCTCGTAAGCTGGGATGACACCGCGCTTGGCGTATTTGGGATGGGGCAGGCGGGTGTATGGCAAATCGAAGGAGGCATCAATTTGTTCTGTGGTAAAAGTTGGCAAAGGAGGGTTGATGATAAGCCTTTGGTTGCCGACTTCTTGGATCAGCCTTGCTGCGTGTTTCTTGTTGGATTCCTCTTCGATATGTCGAAAATTGGAAGCGTATTTCTTCTTGTCTTTCAGACAGACCTCGTGCGACACAAGTTCGATGGTCTCACCTTCAAAATCGGGAAGAGGCTTCTTTTTGTCCTGTAGGAAAAAGGTTTGCTGGATGTCGGTCAGTTCGCTGGCTTTCTTGCCGTTTTGGATGGCTTTGGCGATTTCCACCATGGTGAGTTCGCCCATGCCGTAAACACCAATGTCAGCTTTCGAGTCGACCAAGATACTTGGCTTTAGGCAGTCGTCCCAATAGTCATAATGCGTTACGCGACGCAACGAAGCCTCAATGCCACCCACGACGATGGGCACATCGGGATAGAGTTGCTTGAGGATGTTGCAATAGACCACCGTGGCGCGATCGGGACGGAAGCCCGCTTCGCCACCAGGTGTGTAGGCGTCGTTGCTGCGCAGGCGCTTGTTGGCGGTGTAGTGGTTCACCATCGAGTCCATGCAGCCTGCCGATACACCAAAGTATAATCTCGGTTTACCGAATTTCTTGAAATCACGCAGATCATCGCGCCAGTTGGGTTGTGGGATGAGTGCCACACGGAAGCCGTTGTGCTCCAGCACCCTTCCAATGACGGCAGCCCCGAAGGCGGGGTGGTCGACGTAGGCATCGCCCGTGACGAACACGATGTCCACTTCATCCCAACCCCGTAGGTCGGTTTCTTTTTTCGTTATGGGAAGCCAGTCAAGTAAGGTCATTCCATGAATTTTGCTGCAAAGGTAATTATTTATTGAAAACGCTTCTTTATCTCGAAAAGAATTCCGACCTTTGCAGCCGCAAAAATTGAAGCGAGTTTATTAATTAAAGAATTAAAAATCAAATATTTATGAAAAAATTCAACGATGTAATGAAGGAAATTGGCGATGCTTTGGTCAGCAAAAAGTTCTGGGTGGAACTGCTGATCATGACTTTCGGCATGTTTATGACTGGCGTATGTGTCTATTATTTCCTCGTTCCGAGCAAGCTGATTGTGGGTTCCATTTCGGGTCTTTCCATCGTGCTGACCAACATTTTCAACAGCATGGGCATCAACATCGGACTGCCTTCGATGATTACTATCATCAATGCCATCCTACTGGTTTTGGCTTATCTTTTGGTAGGTAAGGAATTTGGCCTTAAGACCGTTTATTGCGCCCTTATCCTTGGCCCCATGACCAAGGTGTGCGAGTGGATTTATCCTTGGCAAAACCTTGCCACGCCAAACGATTACCTTATCAATATGGGTGTCGCCCCCGACCAAGCATTCTCCGTGATGGGCAACCCTTGGTTCGACCTGCTTTGTTGCGTGATCATCCTCAGTGCCGCCCAAACGCTGATGTTCTCCATCAACGCCTCGACGGGTGGTTTGGACATTTTGGCCAAGATTGTCAACAAGTACTTGCACTTCGACATGGGTAAGTCGGTGAGCGTGGCAGGTGCCATCATCTGCCTCACGGCTTTCGCCATCAACCCCTTCCAGATGGTCGTCATTGGCCTTATTGCCACATGGATCAATGGCCTGGTGGTGAATATGTTTACGGCTAATTTGAACCAGCGCAAGCGTGTATGCATTGTTTCGAAGGACTATGATCGCATCCGTCATTACATCATCGACGAACTTCATCGTGGTTGCACCCTGTATGAAGTGATCGGTGGCTACACCAATGAAAAGTCGATTGAGTTGGAATCCCTGCTCACCAACGACGAGTTCTCGAAACTGATGGAATATCTTGGCAAGAACGAAATCAATGCCTTTACGACTGCCGGCAACGTCAGCGAAGTCTATGGCTTGTGGGCCAAAGACCGTCACAGAGCGAGAAAACACGCCGAGAAGCGATAATTACAAAAGTTTTCCTATTTTTGTGCCAAATTAAAAACAGCACAAAATGGAAAAGCTTTTAGAAATATTTTTGAGATACGTCTCTGTTGAGACAACCTCCGACGAGAATTCCGAATCGCAACCCAGCACCGCCAAGCAACTCAATCTTTTGGGAATGCTTCGCGATGAGTTGCAAGTTCTTGGCATCCCTGCCGAGTTGGACGAATATGGCTATGTGATGGCCACCATTCCCTCCAATGTCGACCGCGAAATACCAGCCATCGGTTTCATCGCCCATGTGGATACCTCGCCAGATGCCTCGGGCGCCAATATCAAGCCGCAGATCATCCCTAACTACGATGGAAGCGACATCGTTTTGAATAAGGATAAGAACATCGTGTTGCGTGTTTCAGAGTTTCCTGAGATAGCACAATACAAAGGCCAGACGATGATTACCACCGACGGTACGACGCTGCTCGGCGCTGACGATAAGGCTGGCGTGGCTGAGATCATGTATGCTGCACAGTATATGATGGAGCATCCCGACTTCAAGCATGGTGAGATTAAGATTGGCTTCACGCCCGACGAGGAGATTGGTCGTGGTGTGGTGAAGTTTGACGTGAAGAAGTTCGGTGCCAAATATGCCTACACCATGGACGGCGGCGAAATCGGCGAGCTAGAGTATGAAAACTTCAATGCTGCAGGTGCCAAGATCCACATACAAGGTAGCAACATCCATCCAGGTTATGGCAAGGACAAGATGGTTAACTCGATGCTGATTGCCATGGAACTTAATGGCATGCTGCCTGTGGAACAACGCCCGCGTTTCACCCAAGGCTATGAAGGCTTCTTCCATTTGACCGAAATCAACGGCACGGTGGAGGAGACCACGATGTCGTACATTATCCGCGACCATGACCGCGCTAAGTTTGAAGAAAAGAAAGCTTTGATGACCTCAGTGGTAGAGTTCCTCAACAAGAAATATGGTGATGTGGTGAAATTGGAGTTGAAGCATCAGTACTACAATATGCGTCAAGAGGTGGAGCCACATTTCTTCATCGTGGAGCGTGCCATCAAGGCCATGGAGATGGCCAACATCAAGCCGAAAGTGCAACCCATCCGTGGCGGTACCGATGGCGCCAACCTCTCATTCATGGGTTTGCCTTGCCCCAACATTTTCGCTGGCGGACATAACTTCCACGGTAAGTTGGAGTATGTGCCGCTTGAGAGTATGATGAAGGCTTCAGAAGTGATTCTAAACATCATCACTTTGTTTCAGACGGGAGACTGATCTTCGGTTCGGATTTTAGGTTTTTGCAGATGTAAACGAAAACGTTCTTTGCTGGCTTGCCGCAACGTTCGATTTCAATGGTCCCGACCAACTCGATGTCTTTGAAGTACCATCGGTATGTTGTCTTTGGGTCTTTAAAGTATCGGCTATCGGTGAGGAACCAATAGTTTTCGCCTAAATGGAAGCCTCCGCGCTCTTTGTTGATCCAAAGGTATTTGTGTATGTACTCGGGTTGGCCCAAGGCCATTGCCCGCATGTCGAGTGGGCGTGCCACGTAATAATCGAGATGGGCTAAAGGGAACCATTGGTTAGCCACGATGCCGTCCTCTGCTTGCATTAGGCCTTCCTCAATCTTTTCTTCGCGAAAATCGGCAAATTTTTTTCCAAGCTGTCGCCAGCCGTACATGTCCAAAGTGAAGTCGTCGCGGCCCAACATCTCGGGTTCAGTGTGTTTGTCTAAAGGGATGAAACCGGTCTTGATTTCAGCCACACCAATCACTAAAGTGAGCAAAAGCACTGCAATAGCTGCCGTGATAGAATGGGGCAATTGCTCGAAATCAGAGTTTCTGTCACGGAGCCAGATGGATGTCAATAGGATGAGCAAGACGTAAGCGGGTGCATTCCAATGTGGCAGTGTGGGACGGGTAAGTGAAAAAGCCCAGAAAACCACAATCATTGGTAAAGAGATGCATAGGATGAGACGTTGTACGGACTTGTCAACTTGGAGGCTTTGTTTGGCTGCGGCGATAACAGCAATGATGGAAAGTACGAAAATCACGGGGTTGTTATAAAAGAATTCGCCCGCCAACTCCGTTCCAAAGGTGCTGAAATTAATGGCTCCGCTGCCCACACGTTCACCGTGAAAACGGAAGCTGATGAAGTCGTTTTGTATGTTCCAATACAGAATGGGGATGCAGCAAATGGCAGAAATCAGCAATGCGAGATAAAGGTATGGGTTCCGGAGCTGCTTGCGGTTGAAAAACAGGATAAAAAGCCCCATGCCAACCCACAGGAAAATGCCTGAATACTTGGAAAGCATAGCGAGGCCAGCGAATAGTCCGAAAAGAAGCAAAAACTTAGGTTGCTGAGTACTGTGCTTGTCGAAGTATCGAAGCACCGTTTTAGAATCTGTCGGTCCTTCGTAGGGCTCAGGGACCTTAACCTTCAAACACTTGATAGCCACCCAAATAGCTAATAACCAAAACAGCATCAGCGGCGTGTCTGGTAGGATGAAGATGCCCGTAATGACAAAGGCGTAGATGGAGGCTGTGAAGAGCAGTGCGGCATAGAGCCCAGCCCGAGCGTCCTTAATCTCTTTGCCAATACGGAAAATGATATAAGTGTTGGCAGTCATAAAGACTACGGAAGCCAATCGAATAAATAACTCGTTGTCAAGCAATAAATTAAGACTAAACAACTGGATTGCCCAACCCACCATGGGCGGATGGTCGAAGTGGCTCCAGTCAGGATAAAGGGCATAGGTCCAATAGTAGACTTCGTCGTTGCCAAACTCCAGCCATGCGGCCAAGACAGTTCTGACAATTGTACTGATGGCCAAAAGCCAAAATAGTATCTTGTTGATATTTTGCTCTTTAATCTTCACTTGCTTTCCTCTTTTTTCTCTTTGGCTTTTTTAAAGAGATACCATATTAAGGTTGCGAAGGCAACGATGTAAACAAACCAATACAGGTAGGTTTGTGGCTTGTTGATGAAATCAAGTCGTTGGTCGACGGGCTCGGGTGTCGGATGCCTTGTCACTGGGTTGAGGTAAAAATGCTGCAATCCGTTGACGTTGATTTGTGTTCTGACGTAGTGGTCTTCAGGCTGGATGACATAATGGGCTGTTGCAACTTTTTCTTCCGTTTTTAGAACTTGCCCTTCCTGCCCGATGAATTTCACTTCCTGCATCTTATTGGCCGAAGTCTCAATGAACAGAGTGTCTCCGACCAGTTGGGCACGTTTCAGATAGGGCAAGGCATGGGCTTGCTCAACTTTTTCTGCCAGCGTCATAGGGAAGTGGAACCAGTTGTCGAACTCCACAGCATAACACAATCCTTTATCTAAGGCGTCGTAAACGTGCTCTGGGTTAAGGTCGGGGATGTTGACCATGGTGAGGTTATGGCACACCTCTTGGGCTTTGGTGATATCATGCGTGTCGTCGTCGCCGAGGGCATACACACGGTGGCCGTTGGAAAGGGCCTTGTCCCAATGCTCCAAGGCGTTGCCGTATGGGTTGAGCACTTCAAGAAGACGATAGTTGCTTAGAAAAATCATGTCATTCACCTTGTATCCCTTTGTGAATGAGGCGTGGGCAGGCATGACGAAACGGCAGCGTTTGCCCAACATATTGATCATGTGCTGCTTCATGTTGAGGTTCTGCATGAAGGGGAAGTCGGGCCGATACACCGATTCGGCACCGATGCAGATTTGGTGCGTTTTACGGATGAGTCCATAGCCGTGTTCATAAGCGGGAATATATTCTTCTCTTTCTGAACCATGCGTGTTGATGCCCATGTAGTCCGAGATTCCGTAATGGTCATAGCCCAAGGCTTGATAGACACTGTCGATGGTTACTTCCTTGCTTTTGCGTCCGTTGGTGATGCCGAAAAACTTACGCGAATGACAATGGAAATGGTATTTCTTCCATTGGTCGGGGTTCATGTCTTGATAGGGATTGTATAAGTATTCGCCGCTAAAAGGCTTTGGCTCTTTGAAACTGTAAGTGGGAACAGAGAGGTAGACGTACAGCACTAGTAGCAACAAGGCGATGCCTAGGCCGAGGAAGATACGTCCAACAAAAAACCAAAATCCGTGTTTTTGTTTCCCTTTGCTCATTTTGGGTTATTTTGGTGCAAAACTAAGGAAAAATCCGATGTTTTAAGGTATGGCAATCAATTTCTTTTTGGCAATCAAGCGATTGTAGCGTTCAAGTACCTCGCCGACTACATCTTCCCATGAGCGTACGATGGAATGCGAGGCTTGCACGCCTACGCGGTGCACCCGTTCTGGGTCGTGAATCAACTCGCGCAATCGCTTGGCGAAAGCATCCAAGTCGTTTGAAATCAGAAAACCATTTTCATTGTCGGCGATGATGGAGGCCGCAGTGGCAGTTTCCACCATTATGGAAGGCGTTTGCAGCGCCGCAGCTTCCTTGACGACCAAGCCGTCAGTGTCGTAAAGCGAGGGGAATAGGAATAGGTCGGCCGCTGCATAATACTGCTTGATAACTTCGCGTTCAGTGACGGTGCCCACAAAGGTGACTTGTCTATCTAGGCCTTTTTCTGTCACCATTTCTTTCATTGCGTCAGCTGCGTAGCCGTTGCCGACAAAAAACATCTTGAATGGTGTATCTTTCACTTTTTCAAGGGCTTCTATGATGAGACGCACGTTTTTCTGCCAGACATGCTGTCCAACGAAAAGGCAAACAAATTCGTTGGGAGCTATGCCTAACTTCTTTCGTGCATCGGAGAAATAGGTCTCAGGATAGTCGGCCACTAAGTCGCTACCATTGGGCACCACTTCCACATTACCCTTGAATCCATAATCCTTAATGACTTCTTTTACAGAGGCTTGTGGCACCCAAACCTCATCGGCGCGTTCATAGAAATTGACAATGCGCTTGATGATTTGTTCCACAACGGCTTTGGAAGGAATGGTTTGGCTGAAGTCATCGCGGTATTTGGAGTGAAATGTGGCCACCATAGGAATATTGAGCCTTTTGGCGACATTGACCGCCGCCCAACCTGCTGCAAATGGCGAATGGGCATGGACAATCTTGAAGCGACGTTTGACGATTCTCGCAATGAAAGCGGGGTCAATTTCTGCAATTCCAGTGACATACGGCTGACGGAAAGGCACAGGAACTGAGAAATAGTCGAGCACCTCGTAGTCGTACTGCTTGTAATCGGCTCCTGGAACATTCGGCGTAATGACAGAAACGCCGCCCACTTTTTTCTGCATCCAATAGGCATAGTTCTGCACACAAACGGCAACGCCATCCATCACAGGCGGAAACGATTCATTGAAAAGTCCGATGTTTAATTCCATTTCTGTTGAAATTTGGCACAAAATTATAAAAAAGAAGCTATTTAAACCATAATAAAATTGTATCTTTGCAGCCTAATTTGAAATCATTCTTAATAAGGAAGAAGTTGGTTCCCTGAGCCTGTCGAAGGGCCCGCTCCAAAATAGAAAACTATGGATCAGAATCCGAACGAAAATATCATCAGTGAAGTTACGAACAAAGAGTACGAATACGGCTTCGTGACCGACATTGAGACCGATTTTGTGCCGAAAGGCTTGAACGAGGACATCATCCGCCTCATCTCCAAGAAGAAAGAGGAACCGGAATGGCTGCTGGAGTTCCGCTTGAAGGCCTTCCGCCATTGGCAGACGCTGAAACAACCCAACTGGGCACATCTCGACATCCCCGAGATCAACTACCAGGACATCATCTATTACGCTGCGCCGCGCAAACGTCAGCAGAAGCAGAGCCTCGACGAGGTGGACCCCGAACTGTTGGCTACTTTCGACAAACTCGGCATCTCGCTCGATGAGCAGAAGAAGCTCTCGGGCGTGGCCGTCGACGCGGTGATGGATTCCACCTCGGTGAAGACAACGTTCCAGGAGACGCTTTCAAAACACGGCGTTATCTTCATGTCGTTCAGCGAGGCCGTCAAGCAGCACCCCGACTTGGTGAAGAAATACCTCGGCAAGGTGGTGCCTTATACCGATAACTTCTTTGCCGCTTTGAACTCGGCGGTCTTCAGCGACGGCTCGTTCTGCTACATCCCGAAGGGGGTGCGTTGCCCCTTGGAGCTGTCCACCTATTTCCGTATCAATGCGGCCAACACAGGTCAGTTTGAACGCACGCTCATCGTGGCTGATGAAGGTGCATATGTGAGTTATATGGAAGGCTGCACCGCTCCGCAACGCGATGAAAACCAACTACATGCCGCCATCGTCGAAATCATCGCCGAGACAGATGCCGAGGTGAAATACTCCACGGTACAGAATTGGTATCCTGGCGACAAGGACGGCAAGGGTGGTGTTTACAACCTCGTCACCAAGCGCGGCCTTTGTCGTGGTGACCGTTCCAAGATCTCTTGGACGCAGGTCGAGACGGGCTCGGCCATCACATGGAAATACCCGGGCTGTGTGCTGATGGGCGACCACTCGGTGGGTGAGTTCTACTCTGTTGCCGTGACCAACAACTACCAGCAAGCCGACACGGGCACCAAGATGATCCACTTGGGCAAGAACACCCGCAGCACCATTATCTCTAAAGGTATCTCCGCGGGCCACAGCCAGAACGGCTATCGGGGCTTGGTTAGGGTGGCCGCCAAGGCTGAGAATTCGCGTAACTATTCACAATGCGACTCGTTGCTATTGGGCGACAAATGTGGTGCCCACACCTGGCCATACGTCGAATGCGGCAATGAAAGCAGCATCCTTGAACACGAAGCCACCACATCGAAGATCTCCGAGGATCAGCTCTTCTACTGCCAACAGCGCGGTATCCCTACTGAAAAAGCTATTGGCTTGATTGTCAACGGCTATGCCAAGGACGTGTTGAACAAACTGCCTATGGAATTCGCCGTTGAGGCCCAGAAATTATTGTCCATTACTTTAGAAGGCGGCGTCGGATAAACAATTCTCAATTCTCAACTATCAATTCTCAATTATCCATCCCATGCTCGTCCGTTCAAATAACACCCCCTTTTGGTTGCTCCTCATCGGATTGTTTCTCATTCTGGTGAGCAAGAGCCTATTGACTGAAGGCATGTTCGTTGACGGGGTGACCTATGCCAGCGTTTCTCGCAACATGGCGGAAGGGCAGGGCGCATTTTGGAATCCGCATTACACGCAAACGTTGTATCCCGAGTTTCGTCAGCATCCGCCCTTGGCCTTAGGCATGGAAGCTTTGGCATTCAAGGCTTTCGGCGACCATTGGTGGGTCGAGAAGTTCTATTCGGCGCTGATGTTCCTGCTTTCGGGTTTGTTCATCGCCTTGATTTGGAAACGCACCACCAACAACCTTCGTTGGGCTTGGCTGCCGCTGTTGTTTTGGCTTGCCATGCCTTTGGTCTCTTGGAGCGCGACAAACAACCTGCTCGAAAACACCATGTCGGTCTTCGTGTTGCTCTCCGTCTATCTGATTATCCTTGGTTACCAGCGCAACCATAAGATTTGGCTGTTTTTGTCGGCTGTCACTTTATTGCTGGCATTCCTCTCCAAGGGATTCACAGGATTGTTCCCTTTGGTGTTTCCCGTCCTTTACTGTGCCTTCGACCAAAAGCGCAAATGGATACAAGGCCCCATCGACAGCTTGATTCTGCTGGTTTCTGTGGCGGTCTTTGCTGGCATTATGTTTTTGGCGTTTCCGAAGTCATTACCTTATTTAAAAGACTATATCCAGCTACAAGTCATCGGTGGCGGATTGCATGAAGCTACCACATCATCGCGTTTTTACATTGTTTTCGCTTTATTGCAGCAATTGGTCATTCCCTGTGCCCTTGCGCTCGTTTTGGTGATTTGCAAGACAAAAAGCAAGGTTAATAGGAAAATCTTTGAGTTCCCTCCCGACAAGGCATGGTTCTATAGTTTCCTTATTCTAGGTCTTTTGGGGGTGTTACCCATCATGGTGAGCGTGAAGCAACGCGATTTCTATATGTCGGCGGCTTTGCCTTTCTTTGCCTTGGCTTTTGGGCATATCACGCTTTCGATGATTGAAATCCTGATGAATAATGAGACGCCGAAGTTGCATATTGGTATGACTTTGGGCGCTTGCGCCATCTTGTTGGTCGGCATTGTCTTGAATGTTGCGCGAATTGGAACTTACGGTCGCGACGAGGCATTATTGAAAGAGATCAAAAAGTCACTTGTCGAAATCCCTGAAAACGAGGTTGTTGGTATATCAACGGAAGACTTTTCGCAATGGTCGTGGCATGCTTATTTCATGCGCTACGGCAAAGTCAGCCTTGACGACAAACAATCACACGGGTACAACTTTTCATATCATCCATAATCTGTAAATCTTAAATTTGAATTTTAAATTTTGAATATATGTTACTGAATATCAAAAATCTACATGTCTCCATTGGAGGCAAGGAAATCCTGAAAGGGTTGAATTTGGGTGTCAACGCCGGCGAAGTGCACGCCATCATGGGGCCCAACGGAACAGGTAAAAGTACGCTAGCCGCGGCCATCACAGGGCGTGAGGGCTACGAAATCACGGAAGGCGAAATCTGGTATAAGGGGAAGAACATCGTTGGGATGTCGCCCGAAGATCGTGCCAACGAAGGCATCTTCCTGAGCTTCCAGTACCCCGTTGAGATTCCGGGTGTGAGCATCCAGAACTTTATGCGTACCGCAGTCAACTCAAAACGTGAGTATCAAGGCCTTCCGCCTATGAGCACTGTTGAGTTCATGAAGTTGATGAAGGAAAAGCAGGCCATGGTGGAAATCACCGAGAAGCTGCAAAACCGTTTCGTCAATGTCGGCTACAGTGGTGGCGAAAAGAAAAAGAACGAGATTTTCCAAATGGCCATGCTTGAACCGAGCCTTGCCATTCTCGACGAGACCGACTCTGGCTTGGATATTGATGCCTTGCGCATTGTGGCCCATGGCGTCAACCAACTGCACAATAGCGAGAACGCCTTCGTGGTTATTACGCACTATCAGCGTCTGCTCGACTACATCGTCCCTGATTTCGTGCATGTGATGTACGATGGACGCATCGTCAAGACGGGCGGCAAGAATCTCGCCCTCGAACTCGAAGAAAAAGGCTACGAATGGATTAAGGAACTTTGATTATGGACAACCAACTTATCATAGCCGCCAACCAAAGCCGTGAAATCATTGAGTATGATGATGACGCCCACCTGTCATCCGAGCCAAAGGTCTCCGAAATTATCCTCAATGAGAATTCAAGCCTTGAGTTGTATGTGCTGCAGAATGTTAGCAACGAGGCTTCCATCCAAAGGGAGTTCAAGGTCAAGCAGCTGGCCGACAGCCGACTGAAGATTGTGGTCATCACCTTCAACGGCGGCGATGTGCGAAACACTTATCATGTCGACTTGGATGGCGAAGGCGCCGACACCCAGGTGCACGGCTTGTATCTCATCGACAAGACCCAGCATGTGGAGAACTTCCTGAAGGTGAACCACAATGTTCCGCATTGCTCCAGCAACGAAAAGTTCAAAGGCGTTATCGACGACTCAGCCTCGGCGGTGTTCAACGGCCATGTGTATGTGGCCAAAGATGCCCAAAAGACCGATGCCCACCAAAACAACAGCAATATCCTCCTGACATCGATGGCCAAAGTCAACAGTCAGCCTTTCCTTGAGATCTATGCCGACGACGTGAAATGTTCGCATGGCACTTCCACTGGCCAACTCGACCAGGAGGCCATGTTCTACATGCGCCAGCGTGGCATCAGCAAGGCCAACGCCAGGATATTGTTGATGTATGCCTTTGCCGCTGAAGTGAGCAACCATATCGGCAACGAGATGCTGCACGAACACATCGACGACATGATTAAGCGTCGTCTGCGTGGTGAATTGTCAAGTTGTGAGAACTGCGTCCTGCGCTGCAGCCATCCGAAAGATTACAATTTTGACATTGATTATTCGAAAATCTGATGAATATCAACGAAATAAGAAGCCAATTCCCCGTCCTAGACCAGCAGGTCTATGGCAAGCCCTTGGTGTATCTCGACAATGCTGCCACCACGCAGAAACCGTTATGCGTTATTGAGCGCGAGCGCGACTATTACCTACACGAGAACTGCAACATCCATCGTGGGGTGCATTACCTGAGCCAGAAGGCGACCGAGGCCTACGAACATGCCCGCCAGACCGTGGCCGATTTCGTCCATGCCAAGGAAGCAAGGGAGATCATCTTCACCCGTGGCACCACCGAGTCGTTGAACCTGCTCGCCACTTCTTTCGAGCACCTCTTACTCTCAACTCCCAACTCTCAACCAAAGGTGCTGGTTACGGCTATGGAGCACCACTCCAACCTCGTACCTTGGCAGCAGATGGTCCAGCGACATCAAGGTCAACTGCTTGTCGTTCCGATGGACGATAAGGGTGTGCTTGACTTGGAGCAATATGAAAAGCTGCTGAAAGAAGGGCCAAAGGTGGTGTCGATTGCGCATGTTTCCAATGTATTGGGGACCATCAATCCTATAAAGGAGATGATAGCCATGGCACATCAATATGGTATTCCCGTTGTCGTTGACGGTGCCCAGTCCATTGCCCACCAACCCATCGATGTTCAAGACTTGGATTGTGATTTCTTCGTTTTCTCCGGCCATAAGATGTATGCGCCTATGGGCATCGGAGGCTTATATGGCAAAGCGGAATGGCTGGAAAAACTGCCCCCTTATCAGTTCGGAGGCGAGATGGTTGACACGGTGAGTTTCGAGAAGACCACCTTTAACGTGTTGCCTTATAAGTTTGAGGCTGGTACGCCCAATGTGGGTGCGGCCTTGGGCTTGGAAACCGCTGTTCAATTCATTCAGAGTCTTGATAGGAATGAAGTTGAAAAGCACGAATCCCAGCTCTTGCAATCAGCTATTGAGAAACTTTCTGAAATCGACGGCATCCGTTTCATCGGTGAGGCAGCGCATCGCTCAGGTTTGGTTTCTTTCATTATTGATGGCATCCATCCCTATGACCTGGGTACTATTATTGACAAGATGGGTGTGGCGGTTCGCACAGGTCACCATTGTGCCGAGCCGGTGATGACACGCTTCGGCATCCCAGGTACGGTACGTGCTTCGTTTGCCTTGTATAATACGATGGAAGAGGTGGAAATCTTCGTCAATGCGGTGAAAAAAGCCGCGATGATGCTGCGTTGATCAGTATTTGTTGAACCTTGTTCCCCAGTTATAGGACAACATCAGCGTGACAAACAGTGGCTTGTTACGTTCCGAATCCATTATGGATACCCCTAATGGAAAATATTCAACAATGGCATCAAGGTTGAGGGACTGGGCTCGAGTACGTGTGGTTCCGAAGTCGAAACTCATTCCCAATGAGGCGTGAACACCAGGGGAAGGCTTTATCTCCTTGAGTCCTTTTGAGAAAGCGGCTCTTCCTATGATTTCAACCCATTGGTCGTGATGGTCAAAAGTCTGTTCTTCTGTGATTTCTTGGTAGGCGTCACTGGAAGGATGATAGGTGACCACATAATAGTAATAGGGCTTTTGTAACGCCAAAGAGGCGCCAGCCTCATATTTCCAACGCGTTTCAACACCACCCCAATAGGGTTTGCCAAAAATGAGTCTCGATTGCCCGTAGCCGAATCGCATGACATAAACATGATTCAGTTTCCCGTATACGAATGGTCGAGTAAAGAACTCCGTGGCATTCATCGTTTTGATCTCTTTCAGCGAGCGCAGAGACACGACTTCGAATTCCCAATTCGATGTAGTGTGAATGCTTTTTATTCTGCCCAGCTTAAACCCTACACCAAAACCTTGAGTATGGATGCTGACATTGATGGTGTTTTGATGGCTGTAAACAAGCCTTTCTTCTAAGGGCTTGTCGTTATCGGACCCGATAGTAATCTCTTGAGCATGCAATACATAACTACACGCTCCCAAGAGAGTGAGAAAAAGGATGCGTATCATTGTTTTTTGGACGGCTAACATGACGCTGTTCCCCAAAACAGTGATTAAAAGCGTGTTTCTTTCTGGAATCTTTTAGTTTCTCCGTATGAAGGGCAACTAGAGCTAGACTTGCAAGCAGAAAGAATCATGCCTGAAACGAAGGCGATCAGTAAGGCGATTGCTATTTTTTTCTTCATTTGAGTTAAATTGATTTGCAAATTAACGTATTTTTCTTGGAAAAATTATCATCTTTGCACAAAAAATGAAGAAATGGAAGTGAAGAAACCCGCCATTGATGAGAGTTGGTACCAAGTGTTACGACCTCAATTTGAAGCTCCATACTTTGCCGACCTTAAGTCATTTTTGGTGAGCGAGAAGCAACAATATGCTGTTTATCCTCCCGGACCGTTGATTTTCAACGCTTTCAACCTCACACCTTTCAATAAGGTGAAAGTGGTCATCTTGGGACAGGATCCGTACCATGGTCCGGGACAGGCACACGGCCTTTCGTTCTCTGTGCCTGATGGTGTGCCGTTTCCACCCAGCTTGCAGAATATCTTTAAGGAGCTGCACGATGATCTTGGTGTGCCTATGGCGCGTTCCGGCAACCTTGAGAAGTGGGCAAGGGAAGGAGTGCTGCTCCTTAACGCCTCGCTGACGGTGCGCGCTGGACAGGCCGCCTCACATTCGAGGCACGGATGGGAACAGTTCACGGATGCGGCCATACGTGCCCTCTCTGAGCAACGTGAGCATCTCGTCTTCATCCTTTGGGGTAATTATGCCATCGCCAAACAGGCCTTGATTGACCCATTCAAACACCTAGTACTGAAATCGGTGCATCCTTCACCGCTCTCTGCCAGCCGCGGCTTTTTTGGCTGCCATCATTTTTCACAAACGAATAATTACCTGATGCAACACGGCATCGAACCTATAGACTGGAGCTTATGAAACAGATAGTATTTGCCACCAATAACAAGAACAAGCTGCGCGAAATGCGCGAAATTATGGAGGGCCTTTACGAGGTCCTGAGCCTCGAAGACATCGGCTGCCACGAGGACATCGTCGAGGATGCCAATACCATCGAAGGCAACGCCAAGATCAAGGCGGACTTCGTCACGGACAGATATCACATCGATTGTTTCTCCGATGACTCTGGTCTTGAGGTGGAAGCTTTTGGGGGCGCTCCTGGCGTGTATTCAGCGCGCTATGCAGGTGAACATTGCAGTTACCAGGACAACGTCGACAAGATGCTGGCCGCGATGAAAGGGCAGACCAACCGCAAAGCTGCTTTTCGTACCTGCATCGCGTTGAACCTTGATGGCAAATCCTATTATTTCGAAGGCCGCTGTGACGGTCACATCACCGAAGAGCAGCGTGGCACCGAGGGTTTCGGCTACGACCCTATCTTCCAGCCCGACGGTTACGACCAGACCTTTGCCGAGTTGGGCCATGAAGTGAAAAACGCCATCAGTCACCGTGGTAAGGCCACAAGAAAACTGATAGCGTTTTTAAAAGAATTAGGTTAGAATCAGATTCTCTCCTTCAGCATTTGCATCGCCTTCGGCAATCCATCAGCATTGCGTCCGCCGGCTACGCAGAGTGTTTTTTGTCCACCGCCACCGCCTTGGATTTCCTTGGCTACCTCGCGGATGAGTTTGGTGGCATCCAACCCCTTGGCGTCGGCAAAGGCCTCTGGCAACAACAGGCAGAGCGAAGGCTTGCCATCAACAACAGATCCGAGAATGGCGATGGTGCTTTCGTTCATCTGTTTTAGCATCAGGGCGATGTTGCGCAGTTGGTCTCCACTACAGGACAAAGTCTCCATGATGAGTTTGTAGCCTTCGTGTTCAAGGGCTTTCTCGTGGAGGCGTTCGGCCATGGCTTGGGCTTTCTCTTGCATCAGGTGTTCCACTTCTTTCTTCAAGACAGAGTTCTGATCATTCAACGAAATCACTGCCTTCACTAGGTCGGGCGACTTGACGCACTCACGCAGACGACCGATAAGGTCGAGCTGCTCGTCGAGGTATTGTTCAACGGCCTCTCCGGTGATGGCCTCGATGCGGCGGATGCCGGCAGCGATAGCACCTTCACTCACGATCTTGAACATGCCAATGTTGCCTGTGGCGCTGGTGTGACAGCCACCACAGAGCTCCATAGAATAGTCCTTGTCGAAGACTACTACGCGTACCTTGTCGCCGTATTTCTCGCCAAACAAAGCCGTGGCACCCATGGCCTTGGCCTCTTCAATCGGGATTTCGACATAGGTCACATTGGGGATGTTCTCACGAATCTTCTGGTTGACAATCTTCTCCACTTGACGGATCTCTTCAGGCGTCATCTTGGCGAAATGGCTGAAGTCGAAACGCAGACGCTGGTCGTCGACCAACGAGCCCTTTTGCTCCACATGTGTGCCCAACACTTGCCTCAAAGCGGCATGCATCAAGTGGGTCGCACTATGGTTGTTGGCGATGCGTTGACGACGCTTCACGTCGATGGCGGCAGTGAAGGCCACCTCTGGATTTTGAGGCAATTGTTCAGTGATGTGGATGACGAGGTTGTTCTCCTTTACCGTATTCAATATCTTAATGGTCTCGTTTTCGGAAGTCAGGGTGCCGGTGTCGCCCACCTCACCGCCCATCTCGGCATAGAATGGGGTCTTGTCAAGGACGATTTCGAAGTGGGTCTTTTTCTTGGTCACCACCTCGCGGAAACGTAGGATGTGGCTCTCACAGCTCATGTCGGTGTAGCCGACGAACTCTGTGGGCTGTTCGCTCTCATTCACCACCACCCAGTCGCCATTGGCCTTTTCGGCAGCCTTGCGCGAACGGTTCTTCTGTTCTTCAAGGTTGGTCTTAAAGCCTTCCATGTCGACGTTGATGCCCTTTTCGTTGGCCATCAGTTGGGTGAGGTCGATGGGGAAACCATAGGTGTCGAACAATTCGAAAGCAAAGTTGCCGTCGATGTCCTGCTTGGGATGCTGCTCCACATAACCCTCAAAGCGCTTGATGCCTTGTGATAAGGTGCGCAGGAACGAGGCTTCCTCTTCGCGGATGACCTTGCTGACGAGCTCCTCTTGCGACTTGATTTCAGGATAGTTGTGCTCCATCTGCTGCACTAAGATGGGCAGAAGCTGGCACACAAACGGCTCTTCGAAGCCGAGGAAGGTGAAGCCGTAGCGCACGGCACGACGCAACACACGGCGGATGACGTAGCCGGCTCCGTTGTTGGAGGGTAGCTGTCCGTCGGCAATGGCGAAGCTCACGGCACGCAAGTGGTCGGCAATGACACGCATTGCGACGTCGGTCGTTTCGGCCTTGCCGTATTCTATGCCCGACATCTTGGCGATGGCTTGGATGATGGGCTGGAATACATCAGTGTCATAGTTCGAGGTCTTGCCTTGCAGCACGCGGACAAGGCGCTCAAAGCCCATGCCCGTGTCGACGTGCTTGGCAGGGAGTTCCACCAGCTGGCCGTTGGCCATTCGGTTGTATTGCATGAACACGAGGTTCCAGATTTCAATCACCTGCGGGTCGTCCATGTTAACGAGGTCGCGGCCAGCAATCTGCTTGCGGGCTTCGTCGTCACGAAGGTCGATGTGGATCTCGGAGCAAGGACCGCAGGGACCCGTCTCGCCCATCTCCCAGAAGTTGTCCTTCTTGTTCCCATAGATGATGCGGTCTTCGCTGACATGTTCTTTCCAGTAGCCATAAGCCTCCATGTCAGCAGGCTGTCCGTCCTTTTCATCACCACCAAAAACAGTCACGTAAAGTCTGTCCTTGTCAATCTTCACCACCTCAGTAAGGTATTCCCAAGCATAGGCGATGGCTTCCTTTTTGAAATAATCGCCAAACGACCAGTTGCCCAACATTTCGAACATGGTGTGATGGTAGGTGTCGTGGCCGACTTCCTCCAAGTCGTTGTGTTTGCCAGACACACGTAAGCATTTTTGCGTGTCGGCAGCACGTTTCCATTTTGAAGGCTGGTTGCCCAAGAAGATGTCCTTAAACTGGTTCATGCCAGCATTGGTGAACATCAGGGTTGGGTCGTTCTTTACCACGATGGGAGAGGAGGGGACAATAACATGTTCCTTGGAACGGAAGAAGTCCAAGAAACTATTTCTAATTTCGTAAGCGTTCATTTATAGTAAGTTAGACGTTATTGCTTTAAAAAATACTTCAAAAAAACGTGCAAATTTACGTTAATTATTCTATTTTTGCACAATAGAAATCGATTTACTTCTGCTTACTATTCCAAATATGTCGAAACAAAAGTATATTTTCAATCATAAGACACAGCGGTTTGAGAAGTTCAACATGTCTTTCTCAAAACGTTTTATTCGTGTTTTATTGCTGGTTTTGATGATACTGGGATGTGCTTTTGCTTTTGCGGTACTTTTATTCACGTTTTTCAAGTCGCCAAACGAGAGGATGCAGGCTCGTGAGTTGGAGTTCATGAAGGTGCAGTATGAGATTTTGAACGACAAATTGGATAACATGGAAGTTCTTGTTGCCGATATGGAACAACGTGACAACGACCTGTACCGTATGATTTTTGATGCGGAACCCATCCCGAGTTCGGTCCGGAGGTCAGGCTTTTCCAACATTGATCGTTATGCGAGTTTATACGGCTACATCAACTCGGAACAGGTGGTGAATGCTTCCAAGAAATTGGACATTATCGCCAGCCAACTATACAATCAGTCGGTATCATACGATGAGATATTTGAGTTGGCACGCGACAAGGCAAACATGTTGGCTTGTATTCCTGCCATCTTGCCATTGAAGGAATCAGAGATCAAGTATATCTCGTCGTATTTCGGAAGCCGTCCTGATCCCATTTATATGGTGACCAAGTTTCATAGTGGGATGGATTTTTCGGCTCAGTTGGGCACCGAGGCTTATGCCACTGGAGATGGCGTTGTATTAGAAGTTGAGCAGAATCAATGGGGTTATGGCAATTTGGTGGTTATTGACCATGGATATGGTTACAAAACTCGGTATGCGCACTTGCAGAAAATTCTTGTGAGAAAAGGCCAAAAAGTGAAACGCGGACAACGCGTGGGCCTGATTGGTGATTCTGGCAAGACAACGGGCGTGCATTTGCACTATGAAGTTTTGAAAAATGATGTGGCTATCGACCCCATACACTTCTTTAGTAGCGACTTGTCGCCCGAAGAATACGAGAAAATAATCGAGAGATCGACAATGCCATCACAGACAATGGACTAATTATGGAAGAGACAACGACAACAGGGAAGTATTATTACAGCATCGGCGAAGTAGCCGCGATGTTTGGCGTCAACACTTCAATGATACGTTATTGGGAAAAGGAATTCGACGTACTGCGTCCACGTAAGAACAAGAAAGGCAATCGTCTATTCACGGAACGCGATGTGCGGTATGTCCACGTCATCTACCAACTGCTTAAGGTGAGAGGCTATACGCTTGCTGGTGCCAAACAGGCACTTAAAGAGCGTTTTAGTGACTATGAAGAGAGAATCATCGTCTTGGAAACCCTTGACAAGACCCGAAATTTCCTTGTGGAATTAGATAAATCGTTGGCTGAGAAACAGAAAGAAAAGAGGCAAGGCTGATTATTCGTCAAGCAAGTTTCTCGCTTTCAAATACACACGCCATTTCTCCAATACCGTTTTCATGTCGTCCGGCAATTCGGATGTAAACATGAGCTGTTTGCCCGTTGTGGGGTGTACGAAGCCCAGTTCTTTGGCATGCAGGGCGTGGCGCGGCATGATCTTAAAGCAGTTGTCAATAAACTGTTTGTATTTCGAGAAGGTGGTGCCTTTGAGTATGACATCGCCGCCATACATGGCATCGTTGAACAAAGGATGTCCGATGTATTGAGAGTGGACGCGAATCTGGTGGGTGCGGCCCGTTTCCAGTCTGTATTCGTTGAGTGTCACGTAGCCAAAACGTTCCAACACTTTCCAATGGGTGATGGCATCTTTGCCATAATCGCCGTTAGGATAAACGGTCATCTTGCGGCGGTCGCTGGTGCTGCGCCCTATGTTGCCAACAATGGTGCCTTCTTCCTCGTTGAAATCACCCCAAACAAGTGCATAGTAACGGCGATGTATGGTGTGTTCAAAAAACTGATGCGCAAGAGTAGCTTGCGCGGCTTCGTTTTTGGCCACAACCATCAATCCGGTGGTGTCCTTGTCGATTCGGTGAACGAGATAACCAAAGCGGTTTTCTATGTTTTGGTGGGTTTGTTCAAAATAGTAGGCCAAGCCGTGCAGCAATGTGCCATCGAAATTGCCATGTCCAGGGTGCACTACGAGACCTGCCTGTTTGTTGATAACAATAACGTCGTCATCTTCGTAGACGATGGTCAAAGGGATGTTTTCCGGAGTGATGTCAGTCTCACGAGGAGGATAGGTAAATACGATGGAAATGACGTCGTTGGGCTTGACTTTGTAGTTTTGCTTGACGACTTTGTCATTGACAAAGATATTGCCTGCTTTCGCGGCATTTTGGACACGATTGCGTGAGATGTTGGATATGTGATTGGTCAAAAAAGTGTCAATGCGCTCTGGCTGTTGGCCTGGGTCAACGACCATGCGAATGTGCTCGTAAAGCTCACTGCCTTCATCGGCAAACTCGTTCTCTAACAGTTCGTCCCGTTCTTCGCTCATTTCTTGATGATGAATTTTTGGTTGATCCTATATCCCTCACGAGTGATTACGCTCATTAAATATAAGCCATCAGGCATGTTACCGACGGCAATTGCTGAGGTTTCATCGTCTTGATAGACAACGCGCCCCATGAGATCGTAGACGTAGACTTTGGAAATGGATACCCCTTCACTTAATTTGATATACAATGTGCTGCTGGCAGGGTTGGGGTAAAGCGAGAGTCGTGCGGAACTATTGTCGACTTGCTCGTCCAAACCGATGAAATAGGAACTGCCTACTACGGGACGAATCATCAGTGAACCTGCCTTCTCGCTTTGTTGCCATGATCCATTAACATTGAAGAAGTTGTATTGGCTGTTGTCGATAGAGGCGTCGAATCCGATGTTGATGATGCCATTGCTTTGTTGTACGAGGCCAATGTAGAACACGCCGCTCAGAAGTACGTTTTCCTTGAAAGGATAATAACTGAATCTGTAGGGTTGGTCTTCCCATTTTGGGCGTTGGTTCGACAATCTGTAGATCTCGTTGCCTGGATGGCCGTTTTCATCTTTCCAGATGACGATGTCGAAATACTTAAGGTTGGCATCGTTCAAAGTGCGGTTGAAAAGCAGTTGCACGCCACAGATGGTGTCAAACTCGGCGAGTTCATACTTTACTGCAAATTTGCCATTAGCAGGCTCTACGCCATATCCCATTTCGGCGATGCCATCGTCATAAGCATAGTAGTTGTATAGACCTTGGCGGTATACTAATGAATCGACCAAAGGAGGATTGCAGGTGGAGTCGTAAACGTAATGCTTGATTTCGTATGAAACGGAATCATAGTTCATACTGAGGTCGAATAGTTCTTGGACGTATGGGCATGCTGGCGATTCGCCTGTTTCGGGGCAGCTTAGGAAGCCAGCATCCTGATAGGGGGCGATGGTGACGGCATCGAGATGGCGCCCAAAGGATTGGCCTCCTCCGATTTTTTTCACAGTATAATAATAGAGGGCTTCATGCTCTACCTTGTCAAGATTGGCTATGTCGAGTTGTAGGTTTTCTTTGGTAGCCGAGCTGGGGTTGACTCTATATTGGCGATAGGGCATTGCTTGGTAACGTTGGAAGAAAGAGGGCCGTTTGCCCGAGAAAGTCAGCATAGGATAGGAACCGTCAAAAGCCGTACGGTTCATGTCGAGATAAACAAAATCGATGTTCCAATTGTCTTCGTTGCTGCGATTGCTGGGCAGTGAAGAGTTGACTATGCTAGCGTAATTGTAAAAGCGGAAATAGAAATTGTTTTGGAAGTATTTCAAGTCATTGATTGGAATCATAACTTGCTTGAAAGGCTGCCCGTTGTTTTCGGCCATGAAAGCCTGAAGCGTTTGTCCAGGGGCACTCCAAACATTATACCAAGTGGTGTCGGCCACGGTGGTGAACACGGAGTCACAAGGGACAGCGATACTGCCTTGGGCCATGGGTGTCAGGGTGTCGGTGATGATGGTGAACATGCCGGGTAGACAGCCAACAGAAGCCCAAACCGTATCGCCAGGGAACAGCGTGTCGACTTGCATCTCTGCAAAGATGTCGGCAATGCTGTAGTTTTGGTAGTCCAGGAACAGGAATTCCTGATGCTCAGTGGTGGTGCCAAATTGAAGTACGAGAGAGTCGTGCGCTTCTGGTGCCATGCCATTGCCTTGTGGCTGATAATAGAAACTGAAATAGAGTGAGTCGGCAGGTGTGAGCGCTCTTGGAGTGGGCTCAAAGACAGAGTCGAGGCGTATTCTGACAGAGGTGAGGTATTCCGCTATAAAAGGGTTGCTGATGGCATAACTGTATACCTTGCCTTGGGCATCAAGCACATCGAGGGTGGCACCATTGCGGTTGGGTGGGCAAAACGGGAAGCCATCATTGATCAGAACATTACAGTCTGTCCATTTGGTTGAATCAGGATAGAGGCTTGAATGCGCAAAGTCGTCAATAAAAGGCAAAGTCCTGGTTACATCGGTTTGGCTGCGTTGTGTGGTGGCAGTTTCCCTTTGAAACCCAGTCAATATTTCCTGTGCTTGTGTGTGGCTGGCCATGAAGCTTATGGCGAAAGCCACCATTATTTTAAAAGTCGTCTTCATAGTTTTCTTCAAAATCGGTTGTTTCGATATTCTCTTCTATAAGCGTGTCAATCTCAAATGCCTGGGGTACGTTGACCAGAGAGTCTTCATGGAGAAGTGTTTTCATCTCTTTCTTGAAGTCCATGGTGCGGTTGGAGTGGTAGGTAATGTCGATGTAAGTGCCAGGCTTGACTGTGCCCGAGCTGAGCCCTGGGCTCATGCCTTTGACGCACATGTACTGAATGCTATCGCGGTCCTCATAAGTCTCTTTACCCAAGTTCAGGCCAGAGAGGAACAAAAGACGTTTGACCTCCTCGGCAGGTTTTCCGATCAAATTGGGCACTTTCACATCTTTCTTGTCTTGTCCGATACCAACATGAAGAACTACTTTGCTGCCCTTAACGAGCTCCGTTTCAGGTGCAATAGGTGCACCTTCATAATACTGGTCGATAACGGCGTTTTTCGCAAAGAAATCCTTGTATTCCAGATGGTCTATGTCAAGCCCGTTTGACTCTAACAGGCCTATGGCTTGTCTCAAAGAAAGGTTCTTCAAATTGGGCATGGTCGTTTTTTCGGGCGTCACCGCAACAATGATATAATAGACATTACGCCCTTTTTTGATTTTTGAACCAGGCAAAGGATCTTGTTGGACGATGGATCCAGGGGTCTGCCCCTTCGGATATATACTGTCGATCATGATGAAATTGAAGTCTCTTTTGTATTGGTGCTGAACTTCACGGTAGTCCATACCGATAAAATCTGGCATGGTATAGACCTTGTCATGACGAGTATATCTATCTAACAATCTGAATGTTAACCATAACAATACTCCGCACAAGAGCAGTATGATGAGCAGATTGAGGTAAAATTTCTTTTCTTTAAGGAAGTGAAAGCGTCCCATATTTTAGTATTTTAGCCGTGTTTTAACAACTCTATTTTGAGTGTTTTTATTGTTATGCCTATTTAAACCGACAAAATTACAAAAAATATGAAAAACGTTGCAATTATTTGTGGTGGAGATTCTGGTGAGTTTGAAATTTCCGTCAAAAGTGCCCATGTTGTAAAAAAGAATCTGAACCCACGTCAATACGATTCTTACATTATTGTGGTTTCAAAAAAAGGATGGTATGGTCTCCTTGACGACGGTTCGCATGTTGAGATTGACAAGAATGATTTTTCCATGAAAATCGACGGTCGTAAGGTGAAATTCGACGTGGCTTTCAATGCTGTGCATGGTGAGCCTGGAGAAAATGGGCCACTTTCGGGTTATCTTGAACTGATGGGAATCCCTTGCACTTCATCAGATCAAACCACATGCGCCCTTACGTTTCATAAAGATTTCTGCAAGCGTGTCGTAGCGTCCTATGGGGTCAATGTGTCACCCTCGGTGCTTATTAACAAGGGCGATGACTACGATGTAGGGAGAATCATAGAAGAGATAGGCTTGCCCATGTTTGTAAAACCGACTTGCAATGGGTCGAGCGTTGGTGTGACCAAGGTGAAAACCGCAGAACAGTTTATTCCAGCCGTTGACACGGCTATGGCTGCGGGTGGACAAGTGATGTGCGAAAAATTTGTCAAGGGTCGTGAGTTCGGCTGTGGAGCCATGAACTATAAAGGAAGGATGATGGTGTTCCCCTTGACGGAGATATGCAGTAAGAACGAGTTTTTCGATTACGAGGCAAAGTATACTGCTGGCAAGTGTGACGAAGTGACCCCAGCCCAAGTTGATGAGGATGTTGAAATCGAAATCAAGGCTACCACGGCCATGTTGTATGAGAAGTTGGAGTGTAAGGGTTTTGTTCGAATGGATTATATCGTCAGCGAAGACGGCGTTTTCTTCATCGAAGCCAATATCGTCCCGGGTATGTCGGAGGCCAGCATCATTCCAGCACAGGCTCGATGTTTTGGGTTGACATTGGAGCAGCTGTTTGGAATGGCAATTGAGAATGTCCTATAAAAGAAAAAGGAGCCAACCGGCTCCTTTTTCCTTTAAGAAAGTTCGCTGTTTAAACAGTCATAATATCTTTCGACTTCAATTCAGTGAGGTCGTCGATTTTCTTGATATACTTATCGGTAAGTTTTTGGATTTCTTCTTGCAAAAGCTTTGACTCATCTTCAGAGATGGTGTCCTTTTCCAGCTTCTTGGCATCGTCGTTGGCGTTGCGGCGGATACCACGAATGCCTACTTTGGCTTCCTCGGCAGCGGTCTTGGTGCGTTTCACAAGTTCTTGACGACGTTCTTCTGTCAAGGCAGGGACACTGATACGAAGCACTTCACCGTTGTTCATCGGGTTGAATCCCAGGTTGGCATTCAAGATGGCTTTGGCTATGTTGTTCAAGGCGCTCTTGTCGAAAGGCTGCACGACAATCATACGGGCATCAATACAGCCGATGTTAGCAGTTTGCTCGATGGGCACCGTCGTGCCGTAGTATTCAACCATAACGCCGTTCAGCATGGCCGGACTGGCCTTGCCTGCCCTGATGCCTTGGAATTCATGCTCCAAGTGCTTGATGGTGTTATCCATGCTTTCAGTGGCCTCGTCTAATACAAATTGAGAATCTTCAGTCATAGTTTTTCAAATTTTGGCACAAAAGTAATTATTTTTCTTTTTCCTCTCAAAAATCTTGCCATTTTTCTCTCGTTAATGGAGCGGCTCATAAAGACCCGTCAAGACAGGGTCTTTTCTTGTCACATAATAACTTAGCCTATTCATTTCTAGAGGGCGTTTCCCTTGGTTCCAGAGGTAGGTCTTGATGGTCTTGTTTTTTGGTGTGAAAATGTCGTCGAAGAGGATGGCATCAGCCACTACGTTTTCACCTGGCATGAAACGACTTCCGTTGTTCACCGAGCTATGCCAAAGCAGCAAAGAGTCTGTTTCTGCATCATGTACCTCTATGACGATCCCACATTGTTTGATCGTGTCGGGACAAAGGATAGTCGCTGCAACCCCCAAAGCCTCGATGTCGTCAGGTAAAGAGTCGCCAGAAATGTATTCGGCTTTACCCCATTCCATGCCTTCCTTGTATGTGAAAGGCACTTCGCAAAGCGTATTGAGCAATGGCCGACTGCCTTCAACGGGTTTTTTACTCAATAATATATAACGAGAAGTAAACCAGTCTTTCTGTCTGATGGTATAAGGGTAGTTGCCCACAGCAGTAACCTCCCAAATCGGCGGCACGTAATCGGTCCAGCCAAATCCTAACATAGGCACGTCATGATGTTCGTTGAGCCATTGGTTGAATCGTTCTAAGCTGTCGTATCTGTTGAAAACGATGCGTTCTTCGACGTTTATATGTTTTTGGTAGAACTCGGCTGCCTCTCCAATTTCCGTGCGGGTGGCAAACTGGATTTTGTCACCATAATGATCCTTGTCTTGTCTGATCTCAACGGCAATTTGATCAAAGCCTTGATGATACATCAGGTCGTAATGGCGGCGTGTAGTTATCAAAGAAGAGCTGCCGACAAAGAGTATGACAGCCACTACCAATGCCGTTTGCCATGGTGACAATGTGCGGGTGCCAAACAAGGAGAATGCCACGATGATAACGAAGGGGTAACTGAAAATCAGCGTACTATGCTGGATGATAGGCTCGCGTTTCAAAGAATAGATAAAAGCGATGGCAAAGATGATGACAAACCATGCAATGCCGGCCCAACGCAGAGGATTGGATTGTTTGGAACGGTTGCCCAAAAGGAGTGGCAAAAGGATGATAATGCCCACCGCAAACATGAACAGCATGGAGTAATTCATCGTGTATTGTAGGAAGTCGGTGAGGAAAGTGGCCTTGGGTGCTGTCAACCAGCCGCCGATGCTGCCGCTCACAAAAAGCTGCTGCCAAAAGATAGGCAGGGTAGGGGCGAACAACACAACGGCTGCTATACCGCTGATCCAATATGCTTTGCGACGGTCCTTAGGGAGGAAGAACAAACCAGTAAGGAAAATGAGCCCCGCTTGCGCGATGGAGAAATACTGAATCATCGAACAAGCCCAGGCCGAAAGGGCAAAGCCAATGTAAACGGCAGGTTTCGGTTTTTCTTCTTCAAAGACAATCTTATGCCAATAATAAGCCATCAGCAGGACGAAGAACAACCCTGCCGAATAAGGCCGCGCCAATTGGCTATAGAACACTGTGAACTGGCTGACGGCAAAAAAGGCCGCGGAAAACAACCCCACCTTACGGTTGAACCACTGTTGGCCTATTAAATAAATAAGGTATATGGAACCAATGCCCATCAGCACAAAAGGCAGCTTGACCCAGAACTCACTCCATCCAAAGAGTTTCACCCCCCCCCAAAGAAATAGCTGCACGCCGATAGGATGGCTGTCGGGCATCACGCCCTGTTGGATGAAGTCGTGGAAGTTGTCGAAACGGGTACGTAGCAAGGCACTGAACTCGTCGTGCATAAACGGTACCTGCCCAAGCTTCCAAAGCCTCAGGACGGCGGCAACGAGGATGATGATGCCGATGAGGATGTAGTCTATCCTCTTGCTCGGCACATTGTGGATTTTGCGCAGATGGTTTTTGCGGGCCCTCATTTCGTCACCAGCGTTCCGATGTTCTCGCCGCGCAACACCTTCATCAAGTTGCCACGCGTATTCATGTCGAAGACGTACATCGGCATGTCGTTTTCCTTGCACATGGTGAAGGCGGTCATGTCCATCACTTTTAGGTTGCGTTGGTAGGCCTCGTCGTAGGTGATGTGCTCAAATTTGGTGGCCGTAGGGTCTTTCTCGGGGTCAGCAGTGTAGATGCCGTCCACGCGGGTGCCTTTCAGGATGATGTCAGCCTTGATTTCGACGGCGCGGAGGGCCGAACCCGTGTCGGTGGTGAAGAAGGGATTGCCGGTGCCAGCGCCCATCACCACGATGTGGCCCTCTTCGAGCAGGCGGATGGCCTTGGCACTGCTCATCGTGTCGGCGATGCGGTCGATGTAGAGGCCGGAGAGCAGGGTGGCTTTTTGACCCTTGCCTTGCAGCGTCGACTGCATGGCCATCGAGTTGATGACGGTGGCAAGCATACCCATATAGTCGCCTTGGATGCGGTCCATGCCTTTGGAGGCACCTTGTAGGCCGCGGTAGATGTTGCCGCCACCAATGACGATGCCTATTTGTACGCCCGCTTGGGCTGCTTCGATAATCTCGTCAGCATATTCGCCCAAACGTACTGGGTCGATGCCGTATTGCTGGCTGCCCATAAGGGCCTCCCCGCTGAGCTTCAGTAATACTCTTTTGTATTTCATGGGATTTGAGTTTTATTTGTTATTCTTCACCTTCCAGCTTGCCGTGGCAGTTCTTGTATTTCTTGCCGCTTCCGCAGGGGCAGGGATCGTTGCGGCCTACTTTAACTTCTTTGCGGATGGGCTGTGTGATTGTCCGCTGCTGCGTGTCGCTGTGCGATTGAGCAAGCAGGTCTTGTCGCTGCTCACGAATCTTTGACTTGTCGATACCTTGGGCACGATGCTCACGTACGTTGTTGGGATCCTGCATCGGGATATCGGCACGCATCAGGAAGGAGATGACGTCTTCGTTGATCTTCTCCAGCATGGCCTTGAACAGGTTGAATGATTCCAACTTGTAGATGACCAGCGGGTCTTTTTGTTCGTAAGTGGCGTTCTGTACCGATTCCTTCAGGTCGTCGAGTTCGCGAAGGTGTTCCTTCCAAGCATTGTCGATGAGGCCAAGAGTGATACTCTTCTCGATGCAGAGATTCACTTCACGGGCGCCATTCTCGACGGCTTTCTTCAAATTGACGATGACATTCATGCCACGAGTTCCATCGGTGATCGGGATGGCGATGTTCTCAAACTGGCTTTGGGTTTCGTATACCTTCTTGATGACAGGCAAGGTCTTTTCGCCGATGATACGGGCTTTATCACGATAGTGCTCCAAAGCGGCATCAAAAAGTTTGTCGGCCAGATCCTTGGTCTTCATATGATCAAACTCTTCCTCGCTGAACGGGACATCAATACCCATGCTGGAAAGCAATTCTATCTTTAAGCCTTCGTAGTCTTTGGCGTCTTGGAATTCTTCGATGAGTTTCTCGCCAAAGTCAAACATCATGTTGTTGATGTCGATGGAGAGACGTTCTCCAAACAGGGCATGGTGACGTTTCTTGTAGATGACTTCACGTTGAGCGTTCATCACGTCGTCGTATTCAAGCAGGTGTTTACGCACACCGAAGTGATTCTCTTCAACCTTTTTCTGTGCTTTCTCGATCTGTTTCGTGATCATTGGGTGTTGGATGACTTCGCCCTCTTGCAGGCCCATGCGGTCCATGATGCCAGCAATACGTTCAGAACCGAACATACGCATGAGGTTGTCTTCCAATGAGACATAAAATTGTGAACTACCTGGGTCGCCTTGACGGCCGGAACGGCCACGCAACTGACGGTCGACACGACGACTCTCGTGACGTTCGGTGCCGATGATGGCGAGACCACCGGCTTCCTTGACGCCAGGGCCGAGCTTGATATCGGTACCACGACCAGCCATGTTGGTGGCGATGGTCACGGTGCCTGCCTGACCGGCTTCCTTGACGATTTGTGCTTCCTTGAAGTGCAGCTTGGCGTTCAACACGTTGTGCGGTATGCCTTTACGCGTCAGCATGCGGCTGAGCAGCTCGGAAACCTCCACTGAGGTGGTACCCACCAACACGGGACGGCCTGCCTTGACCAAGGCTTGGATCTCGTCGATGACGGCGTTGTATTTCTCACGCTTGGTCTTGTAGATCATGTCCTCCTGGTCGATACGGGCGATGGGGCGGTTGGTCGGGATGACGACCACGTCGAGTTTGTAGATGTCCCAGAACTCGCCCGCTTCTGTCTCAGCGGTACCGGTCATACCTGCCAACTTATGGTACATACGGAAGTAGTTCTGCAAGGTGATGGTGGCGTAGGTCTGCGTGGCGGCTTCCACCTTCACGTTTTCCTTGGCCTCCACGGCCTGGTGCAGGCCGTCACTCCAGCGGCGGCCTTCCATGATACGACCTGTCTGCTCGTCCACGATCTTTACTTTGTTGTCAATGATGACGTAGTCGACATCCTTCTCAAACAGAGTGTAGGCCTTCAGCAACTGCTGCACGGTGTGCAGACGTTCCGACTTCTCGGCGAAGTTACGCATCAGCTCGGCCTTGCGAAGCACCTTTTCATCATTGGTTAGGTTGGAATGTTCCAGTTCGGCAATCTCGCTACCCACATCGGGAATGATGAAAAACGCAGGGTCGTTATAGGCTTGTGCCAATTGCTCGCTACCCTTGTCGGTAAGGGTCACCGTGTTCAATTTCTCGTCGATGACGAAATACAATTCGTCATCGATGATGTGCATGTTTTCGTTGCGATTCTGCATGTAGAATCCTTCGGTCTTCTGCATCAGACTCTTCATGCCTTCCTCGCTGAGGAACTTGATAAGAGCGTTGTTCTTGGGCAGACCACGGTAGGCACGGAAGAGCTGGTCGGCGCCGTGTCTCTTCTCATCCTCGGTGGCATTGGGATCGTTAAGGATGCGCTTGGCTTCAGCCAGAATCGTCGTAACATAACGTTTTTGGGCTTCAAACAACTTGACGACATCGGGCTTCAATTCATCGAATTCCTGCTGGTCGCCACGAGGGGTTGGGCCGCTGATGATTAAAGGCGTACGGGCATCGTCGATCAACACGGAGTCGACCTCGTCGACGATGGCGTAGTGGTGTTTGCGTTGCACCAGCTCATCAGGGTTGCCTGTCATGTTGTCACGCAGGTAGTCGAAACCGAACTCGTTGTTGGTGCCATAGGTGATGTCGCAGTTGTAGGCGCGACGACGTGCGGCTGAGTTGGGTTCGTGCTTGTCGATGCAGTCGACGGTGAGGCCGAGGAACTCATACATTGCGCCCATCCACTCGGAGTCACGTTTGGCCAAGTAGTCGTTCACGGTAACCACATGCACACCCTTGCCTGCCAAGGCATTCAGGTAGACAGGCAGGGTGGCCACGAGGGTCTTACCTTCACCAGTGGCCATCTCGGCGATCTTGCCTTGGTGCAGCACAATACCACCGATGATCTGGCAGTTGTAATGCACCATGTCCCAAGTCACCATGTTGCCGCCAGCCATCCAGCTGTTCTTGAAATAGGCCTTGTCGCCTTGGATGGTGACATGTTCGTATTTTGAAGCCAACTCGCGGTCAAGGTCGGTAGCGTTCACCTCCACGATCTCATGCTCGCAGAAGTATTTGGCAGCAGCCTTCACCACGGAGAACGCCTCGGGAAGAATCTCATTTAATGCCTCTTCGATATGGTCGAGCTCTTGTTTCTCTAACTTGTCGATTTGATTGTAGAGCTTTTCCTTCTCGTCGGGGTCCATGTCGGGGTTAGCTTCGGCCTTGGCTTTCAGCTCGGCGATTTCGGCCACCTCGGCAGCGGTCTTGTTCTTGATGTATTCCTTGAATTCTTGTGTCTTATGTCTCAGGCTGTCGATGTCGAGTTTAACGATTTCCTCGTAAGCCTTGAGTGTCTTTTGCAGTATGGGCTCCAGGGCCTTGTTGTCGCGTGAGGCCTTGTCGCCAAAGAGTTTCTTGAGAAATCCCATTTATTTGTAATTGATAATTAAAAATTGATAATTAACTACGTTGAATCTTCGATTTGACAATTGAATGGTTGCCTTTAGACAAATTTCGTGCAAAGGTAGTGTTTTTCCGTGAATGGTGGGAAAAATACGACAAAAAGTCAGAAAAAGATAGCCTTACTTCTGATAAAGACCTCTTACTCTTTCCTCCAAATACCGTTCTGGGCTCGGTGCGGGTGCTAATCCGATTTTGCTGCCTTTAGTAATAAGGATATATTCGGGGAAAGTACGCACATTATACGCTTCAAGTAATAGAATATTGTCGCCGAGGTCGAGGAGGGGCCAGTCTTGGCGCTTCTCTTCAAACTGCTTCTTGTAGAGAGACATCTTGCTGTGAGTGGCAATAGTGATGATTTGCACCGTGTCTTGCCATTGGTTATGAAGGGTTCTCAGCTCAGAGAACTGATGCTCGCTAACGGCAGAGACACCGTCGACAAATTGCAGCAGCACCAAGCGGTCCTTGTAATCTGAAAGGCTCACTTCTTTGCCGTCGCTGCCTTTCAAGGTGAAGTCAGTGGCAGGTGTGCCTGGAGCAAGGCGATTGAGATTCGTGAAGAAGTCATTGATTACAGTCTTGTGCTCAGCATATTTGGTTTGGCTCTTGAGATAATTCAGATGGTCCTTGGCAAGACGGCTTGTGTTTCGGTCTCCAAAGCAAAGCTTCTGTAAGTTGTAGATCGTGATGAGTTCTGCAAGACGAGGATTTTTCGCCATGAAAGGGTCTGTGTCTAGGTATCTTTTGAAAGGCCCCGGCCCTTCAGCAAAAGCATCTTTCAACAGATGGCTGTCGTAGGCCGAGCTGTTGAAGTAGCCGTCAAACAGTTCCTTGAATAGGTCGATGTAAGCACTTTGTGTATAGAGTACAGGCTGACCGTCGTAGTAGTCCTTGATGACTCTTTTGCCGCCATCGGTGCTGATGCCTAATTTGATAGCGGCGATTTTGTATCGGTTGTGGTTTTTCACATAGTCTGCCTTGATGTCAGGCACCTCATGGTTGATGGCTTTCTGGATGGAGTCGATATAGCGAACTTGCCGACCACGATAGATCTGATTGAAATGCTCCACCATATAGCCGTTGATGATCTCTTCGGAATAGATGATCTGGCGGTAGATGCCTTGGTCGGTGGCGCGCTTTACGCGTATGGTCGGCAGCTCTTTTTCGAAATAGGAAACATTCTCTTGTTGTTCAGGCACAATAATTTCTATGTCGTAGGTGGCATTAGGAGAGAGGATGAGGTCGACATATTCGAGCCCGACATAGATTCGGGCAGGTGTGATTTGCTTAATGCTTCCTTCCAGAATGAAATGCCCTTGGGTATCGGTCTGCCTTTGGGCAAGGAGAATGCCAGTTTCATTGACGAGGTCTTCGTACGTGAAGAGCCGCATCAAAGTGTTGGCTTTATTGCTCCTTCCTGTAATCGTCACATTTTGGGCGTTTGCCGTAAGGAAGAGCAGGGATAATAACAATGTAACAATCTTTCGTTTCATGTACTGAAAACGAAACGGGAGCAGAATTATTGCCTTTTCGGCAGCTTCACCTCTTTGGGCAGGAACTTGGAAGTGTCACCGCCGTTCTTGTAGATGTCGCGGACGACACTCGACGACACGCCTACCAGCTCGCTTTCGGTCAGCAGGAAGATGGTCTCCAGCTCAGGGTGCAGGCGCTTGTTGGCATGGCCGATCATATTCTCGTATTCGAAGTCGCTGCCACAGCGTAGGCCGCGAATAATGGTGTTGGCACCCACTTTTTTGCAGAAGTCAGCGGTGAGGCCTTCGTAGCTCTCTACTTTCACCTGCGGATAGTTTTTGAATACGGCCTTGCACCATTTGATGCGGTCTTTCAATTCAAAAGTGGAACGTTTCTCCATGTTGATGCCAACGGCGACATAGATTTCGTCGAACATGGGGAGAGCTCTCAATACGATGGAACGGTGACCCAAAGTAATGGGGTCGAAGGAACCGGGAAATACGGCTATTCTTTTCATTTCGTTTGATTTGAAATCGGCTGCAAAAGTATCACTTTGTCACGATTTGGCGCAATTCTTTTCCGAGAATTTCACTGGTGGAACGGTAGGTGTTTCTCAAGAAGTCTTCAATTGCCTCATTCCCAGTTAGTTTTATCTCGGTAATACCTTCCTCGGTCTGCGGTTTGGGCTGAATGTTTTCTGAAGTGCTCATCAGGTACCAGTAGGTCGGTTTCAGCGTCCACTCTTCGTGCTCTACATAGCAATGCCATGTGATTGGCAAGGCCTTGACGATCTTCAAGTTGCCAATGCCTGTCTCTTCCTCCACTTCACGCAAAGCGGCGGCTTCTGGTGTCTCACCTTTCTCTATATGACCTTTAGGTAGGTCGGGAATGCCTTTGCGCACGATGCTGACGAATTTACCGTCTTTCATGATGATGCCGCCAGCAGCAGGGGCCATTCTGAAGGTCTCATTTAAGGCTAAAGCTACGGCGTTTTCGCTTATTTCATGGATGAAAGTGTCGCCAGGGTCACGGTCATTGATCCATTCAGGCAAAAAATTGCATAAGAGGTCGGCATCGTATCTGTCGGATTCTTGGGGCGTTGCGTCAAAATTCAATGTATTGCCGTCAATTTTTGGGAAAACCAGTGCTTTGTTTTCTTGAAAAATCTTGTACATTTGCAGTCAGTTTATTTGTTTTCAAGCGACAAAGATACAAAATAAGTCACGACAAAGCTCAACAACCATGAAATACGAAGATTCAGCATTGACATTGGCCCAGCATCTCCTTCAGATCAAGGCCGTGAAGCTAAGCCCCCAGGCTCCGTTCACTTGGGCGTCCGGACTGAAAAGCCCTATTTATTGCGACAACCGTGTCACGCTTTCCTATCCTGCTGTGCGTACCTATATCCGCCAACAGTTTGTGGAGAAAATCATGCAAAACTACGGTAAGCCTGATGTGATTGCGGGTGTGGCCACGGGTGGCATCGCCCAAGGCGCGCTGGTGGCACAGGAGTTGGGCCTGCCTTTTGTGTATGTTCGTAGCGAGAAGAAGTCGCACGGCATGCAGAACCAAATAGAAGGCGTGCTTACCGCTGGTCAGTCAGTGGTGGTCATCGAGGACTTGGTCTCCACAGGAAAGTCCAGCCTTTTGGCCGTCGATGCTTTGCGTGAGGCTGGTGCCGAGGTGAAGGGCATGGTGGCCATCTTTACCTATCAGATGGAACTCGCCAAGAAGAATTTCGAGGAAAAGGAATGCCAGCTGGTGACGCTGTCAAATTATGAGACCCTGATCCAGAAAGCCGTCGAAGAGAAATATGTCACCGAGGAGGACGTGCAGTCTTTGAAAGAATGGCGTAAGGATCAGCAGGCCTGGAGCGACAGGTGGAATTAAATCAAAAACTTGATTTGTTTGATTTCGAAAGAATGCAATTGTTGTTGCTCGTCAACGAGTTGTAGCCTCCCGAATGTGTCTATCCCCGTCATGAAAAGCCGAAGGACTTTTCCGTCAACTATATAATCTGCCCAGGTTTGATAGCGGAACAACCGTTTCAAATAGGCGTGCTCAATAGCGGTGGGGTTGCTCTTCAGCAGCTCCACCTTTGTTATGACATGCTCAACGATTTGTTTCAAAAGAAGTTGTATGTCGTAATCCATACCCGAGATTAACTTCAATGAAATCGGATGCGTCGGCCAATCCTGAAATTTCATTTGGTTGACGTTGAGCCCGATGCCGATGATGGAAACGTCCATCATATTGGCTTTGATGGTACTGTTGATGAGGATGCCAGCCAGTTTGTGGTTTTCATAGTAAATGTCGTTTGGCCATTTTATGCTGAGTTTTGAAGGCATAGATTCCAATCGCACAGCCTCTGCAAGGAATGACATGCCTTCAAAGTCATCTGAAATTACCTCATCCAAAACTTCGATGATGCCTAGCGGAACAGCTTCTGAAAGCAGGAACTGTCTTTCGGCGGGCAGAAAGCTCACGTCGACGGCCAAAGAGAAAGTGAGGTTTTTCCCTGCCTCACTTTCCCACCCATTGCTTGCCATGCCCTTGCCTGCGGTTTGCTGGTTGGCACTGACTATCCAGTTACGAATGTCGGTTTCCTGTTGCTCTCTTTGCAAATAAGCATTGGTGGAGTCGATTACGTCGAAATAATGGTAATGGAGCATCACATCGCCACTTTCCATAGAGTCTTGTCGCTGACCTTGATGGCGTAATTGCCTACACCGAAACGTTTCATGCCGATTTGCGTTGTTCCCTTGCATTGACTTTCAAAAATGTAGATGCAAAAATGAAAGTAAGTCCTTTTTTGTGTTTTTTTTACGTGTTTTTCTGCACAAAAGTAGAGAATTTTCAAAAAATGGCAATATTTTTGTTGCGTAATTGGGAAAAGTTTTGCATTTTTGCAAGTTGAAACAGAAACAATAATAAACATTAGAAATATGATTAAAAAATCTATCTTTACTTTCGTTTTCACGGCTTTGATAGCTTGTGTTTCGGCTCAGTCCCTGCAATTTGAGTTGGAGGGCGAAGTGCTTGCCGACGGCCAGACGGTGTATTGCAACGATTTGAATCCCGATTACGGAGAGTACATCCAGGAGATGCAACTCCGTAACATTTCGGGCGCCGACTTGAATGTCATAATTGAACGTGAAATCATCGATGCGCCAGAGGGTTCGCTCTACTTTTGCTGGGGCATGTGCTTTGCTCCATTTGTCAACGTGAGTGGGCCTGTGGCCTTGGCAGCGGGTGCTGTCTCTGCGCCGGGTGATTTTGCTTCCCATTTCATGCCAACTTCTCCGACGGATAAAGCTTTCGTCAAGTACTATGCTTATGACGATAGGCATCCTGATGAGCGCGTTTCTGTCATTATTGCCTACAACACTTCAGAAAACGTCAATGAAAATTCGGTTGTCTTAGGTCGCGCCTATCCTAACCCTGCTTCATCGGTGGTGCGTTTTAACTACCAGCTTACAAAAGCAGGCAAGGCATCTGTCTCCGTATACAACCTGCTCGGTCAGGAAGTGAAGAGCCAAGAATTGACCAGCTTGCAGGGTCAAGCAACCCTTTCGGTCGACGATCTCGCCGAAGGCATCTATTTCTGCAACTTGAAGGTGAACGGCCAAGCCGTGAAGACAGAAAAGTTTGTGGTTAGAAAATAAAGCTGTCATACGAAAAGATTAAAGGCGATGCTGAGGCATCGCCTTTTTTTTGTTGCCTGCAACGTTGCAACCCTTCTTTTTTGCATGACAGAAGAAAAAATTGCACTATTTTTGTATTGAAAAGGATGTCAAACCTTTAAAAACTAAAACGAAAATGGAAAACAACAAGAAACTTCAAAGAGACACACAAAACAAAGTCATCGGCGGCGTTTGCTCCGGATTGGCCAACTATTTCGACATCGACGCCTCCTTGGTCAGGCTGCTTTTCGCCATCGCTTTCTTTGTCTTTAGCACAGGCTTTTGGATTTACATTCTGCTATGGATTGTCATGCCAGCCGGTCGCGTAGAGCAAAAAGGCGCCAGCTACGTGGTTTCTCCTGACGGAACAACCGAGGCATCTGAAAGTAACACCGATATGGTGAAGTACAAACCTAGCAAAGGTGGACTTATCGCTGGATTGATTTTGATTGGCATGGGCGTGTTAGGGCTACTGCACTACTATGTTCCAGATGTCAACTGGCACACGATTTGGCCTATAGTTCTTATTTTATTCGGTTTATTCCTTATCGTTCCGTTTAATAGTAAAAAGTCATGAAAAGCAGAAACCTATTCCTTGGCATCATCATCCTTTTTGTGGGTGTAGTAGCCTTGCTTGCCTCTCTCGATGTGATTGATTTCAATTGGCATGTAGCCTATAAGCTTTGGCCTTTATTACTCATCTTTTTGGGTGTGGTGATACTTCCTGTGAAAGAATGGTTAAGGGCTGTCCTGCTTATAGTTTTGCTTGGCGTTGGGGTCCTGCTCTATCAAAACGAAGCAAAGGATTATGCGCAACGACATCCTTCCAGTTGGGTTAGCTCCGTCAAGCATTGGTGGGATGTGTTCGACCACGACCTGTTTGACTTCGACTAAGTAGGAATGGATCCTGTAAGGTGTCTCATGCCGCTTTTTTTCGAATTTTTAGCGGTATTTGCAAGACGTTCAAGATAATTTGTTATATTTGCAGATTCTTTTGCCCGGTGGCATTGAATCTTTGGAAATAACAAATAAACAATACGTAAGCAACATGAGTATGCGTCATCTTACCAGATCTATTATCCTCTCTTTCCTGTTTCTAGTTTTCGTTATTCCGGCTTTTGCTCAAGACAATAGTGTGAAAGGCTTTGTCTACGAGGAATCGACGGGAGAGCCTTTGATGTTCACCAATGTGTATTTGAAAGGTACAACGTATGGTGGCTCAACCAATGAGAATGGTTTCTTCAACATTAACCGCATTCCCGACGGACACTATACCCTGCTGATTACCTGCGTGGGCTATGACACCATCTCTGAACCAGTGAGCCTGTCAAAGGGACAATCCATCAACAAGAAGTTCTTCTTGAAGGAAACGAGCCAAAAACTCGACGTTGTGACGGTTACTGCTGAAAAGATAGAAGCCCGTACCGAGACCAAGACATCGGTAATCAGTGTGACTCCCAAAACCATCACGAAGATTCCTACCATTGGCGGTCAGGCTGACTTCGCCCAATACTTGCAAGTTGTCCCAGGTGTCATCTTTACGGGAGACCAAGGTGGACAGCTTTATATTCGTGGTGGATCGCCCATTCAAAATAAAGTGTTGCTGGATGGTATGGTGGTCTACAATCCATTCCACTCCATCGGACTGTTCTCGGTTTTCGACACCGATATCATCCGCAACGCTGATGTTTTCACTGGAGGCTTTGGCGCAGAATATAGCGGTCGTATTTCTTCCATTATGGACATATCTACCCGTGATGGCAACAAGAAACGCTTATCGGGTAAGATAGGCGCTAGCTGCTTCGGTGCTAAGGTGATGGTGGAAGGTCCTCTGAAAAAAGCCAAGAATCCTGATGATGCAACCGCTTCGTTCATCATTTCTGCCAAGAACTCCTATTTGGAACAAACTAGTAAGTATCTTTATAAATATGCCTCTGAGACGGGATTGCCTTTCAATTTCCAAGATATTTATGGTAAGGTTTCACTCAACGCTCCTAATGGCAGTAAGGTGAACCTGTTCGGCTTCTCATTCAACGACCAGGTGAACAATTACATGTCGTTGTCGGACTTTGGATGGAATTCGTTTGGAGGTGGTACCAATTTCTTGGTCATTCCAGGTAAGTCGCCGGTTATGATTGAGGGTAACATCGCTTATTCGAGTTATACTTCTCGCATGAAAGAAGTAGACAACCCTGAACGTTACAGCAAGATCAACGGCTTCAACATGGGCTTCGATTTCAGCCAGTTTATGGGAAAGCACACTTTGAAATATGGTGTCGAGATGTTAGGCTATACCACCGATTATGAGACTTACAGCTTGTATGGCGGCAACAAAATCGCACAAAAAGTGAACTCCACAGAAATTGGTGCTTATGCAAAGTTCAAGGCTGTGCTGGGTGACTTCCTGTTGGAGCCGAGCCTGCGCCTGCAATGGTATGCTTCATTGCCTGATTTCTCAGTTGAGCCCCGCTTGGCCATGAAATACAACGTTGGTGAACGTTTCCGCCTGAAGGCAGCAGTAGGTAAGTATTCCCAAAATTTTGTCGCTGCCACAAGCGATCGTGATGTGGTGAACCTGTTTTACGGCTTTTTGTCGGGCATCGACAACCTCCCGAGTACCTATAATGGAGAAAAGGTCACCTCTTTCCTCCAGAAAGCCAACCATTTCATCTTGGGCAGTGAGATTGATCTTGGCAACAATTTGACTATGAATGTGGAAGGGTATTTGAAAGACTTTACCCAACTGACCAATATCAATCGCAATAAGTTGTATGCCGATACACCTCAAAATACGCTTGTTCCCGATTTGCTGAAGAAAGACTTTACAGTTGAGAAAGGCAAGGCTTATGGCTTTGATGTTTCCATGAAATACGAAGACAAGCATTGGTATGTTTGGGCCGTTTACGCTTTGGGCTTTGTGACGAGAGAGTACGAAAAAGCAGTTGAGGATGGCACTATGATTGTGGAATATCCTCCCCATTTCGATCGCCGCCATAATGTAAACCTGATTTTGACCTATACGGCGGGTTCGAAACGGCAATGGGAAATTGGTGGACGCTGGAACTTTGGTAGCGGATTCCCCTTCACGCCAGTACAAGGCTTCTACGAGCACTATTCTTTCCAAGATGGTTTGAATTCCGATTTCACCATCACCAATGGGGATTTGGGCGTGCTTTATGGCGAACTCAATTCGAAGCGCTTGCCTACCTATCACCGTCTTGACTTGGATGTCAAGCGTAAATTCTATTTTACAGAGAACGTAATGCTTGAGGCTGACTTTAGTGTGACGAATGTCTATAATCGCAAGAATGTGTTTTATGTCAATATCGTCACCAGTGATGTGGTGCACCAACTTCCCATCATGCCGGCTTTGGGTTTTACCTTATCGTTCTAAATTGAGAAAAAAGAGATCATAATATGAAGAAAGTCTTTTTGATATTGGTCGCTATCCTGTTAGCATTTAGTGGTTTTGCGCAAAAATATACGGAAAACGATGCTAAACAATTCTACCGCACCATCCAAGGTGATTATACGGTCATTGTGAATGACTCGACGACGGCTATGGCACACTTTACTCCGATATGGGAGAATTTGGGCAATCGTTTTCAATGGTTGTATCTGGAGGTGGTTCTAGGTGAGAAAGTCATTCTTCAAAAAGTCCTTGAGGTCCAACCGAAGACCGATAAGCAGTTCCGTGTTTATGTGCATGACTTGAAAAACCCAGAGCTTTTTGTAGGCAAATGGGGGAACCGCAACTATTTCGATGGCTTCAACAACAGTATTATCAAAGGAGGAAAGAGAATCACCTTTGTCAAGACGTCTGATTTTTCCTATCAGTCGCAATGGCGACGCAATAAGGCTATTGACTGTTTTCCACAGGGCGACATGTTGCACTTCAAGTTTGTTCAGGAGGATGAGCGCTTTTATATCAAGCGAGTACCTAAAAGAACGGACCGAATCTTGGGTTACCAAGGCATAAAAGAGTTGACAGACTAAAACAAAAAAGCGGCAATCGCCGCTTTTTTCATTTCATCTTGAACACCCAAGCCGATGTGCTGAGCACATCGCTGTGTTTTAGCCCACTTGTGTCAATGTAAAGTTGTCCGTCCTTATATTTCCAAGGCAGTGCTTTCGGACATCCCAGCAGTGTGACCTTCATATTGTCGGCAGGCTGGTCGATGTTCAACACCAATTGGTCTTCCGGATACTCCAAAGTAATGGCGTAGAGCGCATTTTTGCCTTGGGTGTAGCAGATGTTGGGCTGCTCACATGTGTATGAGGCACGGAGACCCATGGCGGGCAACATCGCTCCTTGTTGGAAGCCTTTCATCACTTGCTTTTCCATCGTTTTCGATGACCATAGCAGGCTGATGGTGGCTTCGAGGTCATTTTCTTCATAAAAGACCTCGATGCTATGCTGGCCTTGGTCGAGTTTCATTTTTCCAGAATTCGATTTGCGCGTGTTGTCAATTATGGTATTCCCATCAATGACCAATTTGGCTTTGTCATCGGTCTGGATTTCAAAGGTATAGGTATCGGCCATACAAATGAACGTGCCTTGCCAATGCGCTTGGAAGTGGTCGCAGCTGATGGCGGGGTCAGGCGAGTTGCGCTTCCAGTCAAAGTCAATTATTGAGTCAATACGCGAAATTGTGACGAGTTTCATCTCGTAGAATTTCTTGTAAGGACGCGTACCATAGATGGCTTCTCCGTTAATATCAAGCCACTTGCCGAGGTCCAACAATCTTTCTTGTTGCAACAACGGAATCTTGCCGTCGGCGGCAGGACCCACGTTGAGTGTCATGCCGCCACCAGCAGCCACGAGGACGCAGAAATGGCGGATGAGCTCGTCGGAGGTCATATAGTTTTCCAAAGGCTCGTTGCGATTGAGGCCAAACGAGCGACCCAAACCACGGCATTCAGCCCAAGGCCTGTCGGTGAGGGTGATGCCGGCACTGTATTCAGGCGTACGGAAGCCATGCTGCTGGCCATCACCCCAGCGGTCGTTGACGATGGCATCCCCGCCCACGGTGTTGTAGTACCAAGAGATGAGTTCGGTGGCGTGCCATTGCTCAGCGCTATTGCGCCATTCACCGTCGGTGAAAAGGACGGTGGGTTTGTATTTGGTGACGAGTTCTTTGAACTGCGGAATCATGTGCGTGTCGACATAAGTACCGATGTTCTCGTCGGGGTCGACGTACCAGTGGTGGATGTCGCTTTTCCACTCGGGCAGGGAGTAGTAGAAGCCCATCTTGAGGCCTTTTTTGCGAACGGCTTCGGTCAGTTCACCGCAGATGTCGCGGTGAGGTCCGACCTCAACGGAGTTCCAGCCAGGCGCATATTTGCTTGGCCAAAGACAAAAGCCATCGTGGTGTTTCGAGACCAGAAGCACATATTTTGCCCCTGATTTCTTGAACAACTCGGCCCATTCTTCGGGGTTCCATAGCTCGGCTTTCCACATCGGTGCAAAGTCTTCATATTTGAAGTCCTTGCCGTAGATGCGCTCTTGGAAGTCCTTGCGGTCATCGTTGGTCATCAGACCACGGTAATACCATTCGGCATAGCCTTCAAGGCTGGCCCAAGCTGGTACGGAATACACGCCCCAATGGATGAAAATGCCTAACTTGGCGTCGGAGAACCACTGTGGATAACCCCGTTCGTTGATGGATTCCCATGTGGGTTGCACCTGGGCTTGTAAAAGATTAGATAGTAGCATTAAGGCGATGAAATAAAAAAAACGGCGTTTCATGATTCCGAGTGTTTGAAATTTTATGATGCAAGATTACACATTTTTAATGGAAATTCGTAATTTTACCCCATCAAAAACGGAAAAATGAATATCTATCAACTCTTCCCTCGACTTTTTGGCAACAAGCAAACCGAGTTCCGATTGGATGGCAGTAAGGCTGAAAATGGTTGCGGCACTTTCAAGGATGTTGACGATGTAGCACTTGTGGCTATTAATGATTTGGGATTCTCCCACATTTGGTTGACGGGCATCTTGGAACACGCTTCGGAAAGCACGGGCACTCACCCGGACATCACCAAAGGAAGGGCGGGTTCTCCTTATGCGGTCACCGATTATCATGCCGTCGACCCCGATTTGGGCACGATGGCCGACTTTGAGCAGTTGGTCAACCGCATCCATGATAAAGGGATGAAGGTGATCATAGACTTCATCCCCAATCACTTGGCACGTCAGAATAAAGGCTTCGCCCCTTGCAACTTCTATTATTGTGATGGACAGGCCTTTGTGTCGCCAAGGAGGATTTCGGAACAGCCATACGAGGAGTTCCCCGCCAAGGCAACGGGTAACAATGTCTTTACCCCCAATCCAAGTATCAATGACTGGTACGACACGGTGAAACTGAACTACGATGAGCATGACACGTGGGAGAAGATGCTCGAGATCCTACGATTCTGGTGCAGCAAGAATGTTGATGGTTTCCGTGTAGACATGGCTGAGATGGTGCCTGTCGCTTTTTGGCAGTGGGCGATTGGGCATCTAAGGAAAGACTACCAGCCTTTGATGATTGCCGAGATATATCAGCCAGAACTTTATCAGCCTTTCTTGGATGCAGGTTTCGATTATCTTTATGACAAGGTCGGCTTGTACAACACCTTGGAGCGTGTGCTTTGCCAAGGACACGAGGCAAAGGAAATCAGCCAAGTTTGGAAGGATTTGCATGATTTGGATGATCGTATGCTACGTTTCATGGAGAACCACGACGAGAAGCGTCTGGCTTCGCCACAGTTTGTCGGAAATGCCTTCGCCGCTTTGCCTTCTGTAGCCGTTTCCGCTTTGATGAATATAGGGCCATTTATGGTTTACAACGGCCAGGAAAGTGGGGAAGACGCCACTGGTGAAGTGGGTTACAGCGGCGATGATGGCCGCACCTCCATCTTTGATTATTGTCAGATGCCGCATCACCAGAAATGGATGAATGGAGGCAAATTCGATGGTGGTGGTTTTGATGAGTCACAGAGGAAACTGTTTGATTATTATCGTAAGCTGTTGCATTTCAGGGATGAGCATCCTGCCATCGGCGAAGGCAAGTTCTATGACCTGATGTGGTGCAATCCATGGTATGCCAACTTCGACCCGCAGTTTGTTTATGCCTTCTTGCGGTTTACCGATGAGGAACGCCTTCTGGTGGTTGCCAACTTCCACCGATGTGAAACCCGCGATGTGGAAGTAAAGATTCCACACGATGCCTTGGCCTTGATGGGCCGAAGCAAAGCCAATGAGTTCGACATGAATGATTTCGCTTCGGAGGTGGTGCCAGTGCACTTGGTCGCTTCTGAAGTCAAAGTCATAGACTTGAATACGAGTAAGATTGTTTTCCAAAACGATTGGAGTTGAGGGGATTTTGATATTTTTGCATTATTCAAAAGGACTATGCTATGCTTCCTCTAGTAAAAAACGACCCTTGGCTCGAGCCCGTTAGCAAGGCGGTGGAGAATCGCCACAACCGCTATGAGGATCGGCTACGTGGTATCATCAGCCGTTACGGCAGCCTCAAGACTTTCGCTACGGCACACGAGTTTCTGGGCTTCAACTATGACAAACGTCGCCGTGGCTGGTGGTACCGAGAATGGGCTCCAGCGGCACATTACCTCTCACTGATGGGCGATTTCAATAATTGGAATCGCTATGAGTATCCTTTGGAACTGGCCGGTGCTGGCCTGTGGGAGATTTTTCTGCCCGACAGCGAGTTTGCCGATAGGCTTGTGCATGGAAGTAAGCTGAAGGTGCTGGTGCAGTCGCAGATTGGGGAGCATGAACGTATTCCTGTATATATCAAGCGAGTGATTCAAGACGAAGGCAACAAGGATTTTGCTGGACAATTCTGGAATCCTCCAACACCCTATACATTTAAATACACAGCACCTCAGCTGAAGGGTGAGCCGTTGTTGATTTATGAGACGCATGTCGGCATGGCTCAAGAAGAGGAAAGGGTAGGGACTTACAAGGAGTTCACCCAAAACATCTTGCCGCGCATCAAGGCGGATGGCTACAATGCCATACAACTGATGGCCATTGCCGAACATCCGTATTATGGCTCGTTCGGCTACCATGTCTCCAATTTCTTTGCTCCCTCATCGCGTTTTGGAACGCCAGAAGAGCTGAAGGAACTCATTGATACTGCCCACGGCATGGGTCTGTTGGTCATCATGGACCTTGTGCATTCCCACACGGTGAAGAACATCCGTGAAGGCATCAACCTATTCGATGGCTCCGACAGCCAATACTTGCATCCTGGAGCGCGTGGCAACCACGACCTTTGGGACTCCAAACTCTTCAACTACGGCAAGGAGGAGACACTGCAATTCCTGCTCTCCAATGTGCGCTATTGGATGGAGGAGTTCCACTTCGACGGCTTCCGTTTCGATGGCGTCACTTCGATGCTTTATCTTGACCATGGAATAGGGACAACCTTCGATGCACCAGAGAAATATTTTGGCGACAATGTGGATGACGACGCAGTCACCTATATGCAACTAGCCAACACGCTGTGTCATGAGCTGAACCCGCAGGCTGTCACCATCGCAGAGGATGTGAGCGGCATGCCTGGACTCTGCAACCCCATTGCTGACGGTGGTATGGGCTTCGACTACCGTTTGGGCATGGGCCTGCCCGACTTCTGGATCAAAGTACTGAAAGACGAGCCGGAGGAGCAGTGGAACATGAAGCATTTCTTCTTCACTATGACCAACCACCTGCCGCAGACCAAGACGGTGGCCTACGCCGAGTCGCATGACCAGGCTTTGGTAGGCGACAAGACCATCGCTTTCCGCTTGATGGACAAGGAAATGTACACCGCCATGAGCGTTGACACACCTTCTATGACGGTCGACCGTGGCATTGCCCTGCATAAGATGATTCGACTCTTCACCATCACCTTGGGCGGCGAGGCTTGGCTTAATTTCATGGGCAACGAGTTCGGCCATCCCGAGTGGATCGACTTCCCGCGCCTCGACAACGGCTGGAGTTACCAATATGCTCGTCGCCAGTGGTCGTTGGTGGACAATGAAAACCTGAAATACCATTTCATGGGTGCTTTCGACAAGGCCATGCTCGACTTCGTGAAACGTTACCCCGTAATGCAGGCACCACCCGCATGGATGCTCTATGCCGATGAGGAGAACAAAACTATTGTCTACGAGCGTGGCAACCTGATTTTTGTCTTCAATTGGGGACCGCATTCCGTTCCCGATTATAAGATTCCCGTCAAGGAGACAGGCGATTACCGTATCATCCTCACTTCCGACGGCAGCGCCTTTGGCGGTTTCGGCAATGTCGATGCAAGTGTGAGGTTCCCATCGGAGAAAAAAGGGGATGACATAACAATGAAAATCTACAATGTAAGTCGCGTGGCGACGGTGTACCAACGCATTCCATAAATGAGAAAAGGCCACCTCTTGGCGGCCTTTTCTGTAGAGACGTTTCCTGAAACGTCTCTTATGAAATTAGAAGTTATAATACAATCTAATTTGCGGAGTGGCAAGGTCACAGTTCAGCAAGAAACCGTCGGTGCCATAGAAGTTGTGGTCGTAACCGACTTTGCCGAAACGGAAAGCAGCAGTCCAATGGTCGGTAGCCATCCAGGCGATACCAGGTTGGATTGTCACAGCATAGTCGCGAGCGTCGTCAAGCAGACCAAAATCACCGCAAAGGTCGAAAAACAGAGAGAACTTGCCAACAGTGGTGGCAACGTAACGAACGTAAGGCTGAAGAGCCAACGTGTTGGTTTTGGTTGTGATGGTTTCTCCAAGCACATCGACCTTGGTCTGGTTGAAACCATAGCCAGCACCAAGAGCTACTTGCCATTGGTTGTTGATGGCATAACCCACCTCGGGAGCAATAGAGAGACTGGTTTGATTCTTTTGAATGCTTGCGCCAAGGCCGCCGCCGACCCAAACTTGAGCGTTTGCTCCGAAAATGCCAACGAAGGCAAGAGCTAAGGTCAAAAATAATTTCTTCATTTTTTTAATGATTTAGGTTAAACAATTATTGAATAGGTTTGATTTCTGTTTTTTGAACCAGAAGGCATTTATCAATTTCCGTGCCAGTCTTATTTTTCTATGAAAGCAATCGTTTCGCCCTTGCTGACACGCTTGCCTTGGTCTGCCGTGGCCTCCACGATCTTGCCAGGCCAGAGGGCATAGACGGGTTCCAAGCCGAGATTCGTTTGTATGGCGCAGAGCAGGTCGCCTTCTTTATATACTGTGCCAGGGGCAGGAGCAATCGACTTATCGTCGAAGTCCACTTCCCACATCACCACACCACTTGCGGGGGCGATGACAGGCTCGGCGTTGGGATGACGCAGGGCGCGCAGATCTGGAATCTTGGCCTCGCCGCCTGCCTTCTCGAACTTGGCCTTCATTTTGGCTTCCAGCTCTTGGTTGAAGCGGCGCTTGGCCTCGCCCGACTTGTACTCGCGGTACTGCTTCTCGTGCATGGCGAACTCGAAGAGTTCCTCGTCGTCCTGGCCACGGTCCCAACCTTCTTGCTTCATCATCTCGATGAAGTGGGGCAGTTCGTTCGGATAGTTGTCCTGCGGGTTGCCGGTGAAGAACTCGCGCTTCTGTTCCTTGGCCAAAGCGATGATGGCGGGGTCCAATTTGCCCGGCAGTTGGCCCGACTTGCCAAGGATCATGCCCCACATGGCGTCGTCGAGGTCGCTGAAGTCAGGCTTGCCCATGCTGCGCCCGATGAGGTTCTTCAGGGCGATGTTCTTGGTGTATTGGCTGAAAGGCGTCACCAAAGGCGGGTTGCCGACCATGGGCCAGATGCGTTGCACTTCGTCGAAGAGTTCGACGAGCAGCTCGTCTTCGCTGAGCTCGGCCTTGCCTTGTGCCTTGTAGTTCATGTTGATGAGGGCATGGGCGCCTTTGAGGTCGGCCATGAGCGAGCCCATCATGCCACCGGGAAGGCCGCTCCCCAGCATCAATGAGTTGATGTAGCGGTTGCGCGGGTCGATCCAATAGCCGAGGAAGTCGTCGATGAACGATTGCGTCATGCTGCGGGCGGCCATGTAGGCCTTCATGTCGATGTCTTTGACGAGGAATCCTGCATCTTTCAGCATGGCTTGCACGCTGATGACGTCGGGGTGGACGGTGCCCCACGACAGCGGCTCCATGGCCACGTCGATGTAGTCGCAGCCGGCCTTGCACACCTCAAGCACCGAGGCCATCGAGAGGCCCGGCGTGGTGTGGCCGTGGTACTGCACCTTGATTTCAGGGTGTTGTTTCTTGATATGCTCGACGATGCGGCCCAAGCTGACGGGGCGACCCACACCAGCCATGTCCTTTAGGGCGATTTCCTTGGCGCCGGCTTCGATGAGTTGGTCGGCAATCTTCATGTAATACTCGGCGGTGTGCACTTGCGAGTGGGTGATGCTCATGGCGGCTTGCGAGATCATGCCAGCCTCGTTGGCCCATTGGACCGACGGGATGATGTTGCGCACGTCGTTCAGTCCGCAGAAGATACGGGTGATGTCGACGCCTTGGGCTTTCTTCACCTTATACATGAGTTGGCGCACGTCGGCGGGCACGGGGTTCATCCTCAATGCGTTGAGGGCGCGGTCGAGCATGTGGCACTCGATGCCGCCTTTATGTAATGCGGCCGTGAAAGCGCGGACAGACGGGTTCGGGTTCTCGCCATAGAGCAGGTTGACCTGCTCGGCGGCGCCACCGTTGGTCTCCACGCGGTCGAAGCAGCCCATATCGATGATGAGGGGCGCAATCTTTTCCAGTTGGTCCTTGCGGGGCACATATTTGCCTGACGACTGCCACATATCGCGGTAGACCAGGCTGAATTTTACTTCTTTTTTCATTATTTTTGGTGTTTTATGCTCGTTTTGTTTTGGACTGCAAAGGTACAACTTTCCCAGCAAATAGACTCAAAAAATCAGCAGTTTCGCTTGGCCAAATAAAAAAAAGAGTTGTATATTTGCAAGAGTATTATTAAAAGTTGCACCCGATTAACGTATTTAGGGGTTGGATTATGAAGAAACTATTGATTATGGTAGTCACGAGTGTTTTTGTATTGTTAGCATTCGTACAATGTAATTCAAAAGAAGAAAAGGCTTTAGTTTTGATAAAAGATTATTTTTCCAACAATTTGGAAGATTGCGATAGTTATAATCCGATAAGAACTATTGTTGATAGTGCATATAATTCCGTTGTATATGATACGACCATTTTGCGTTATGCTGATATTTATTGTTACTGGAAATCTAAGTATGTTGATTTGAATTATTATAAGGAACGATATATATCTGATGATAGTGTAGCATACGAAAGAGCTACTAAAGAAGCGGACGATTGTTTGAATAAAGTGAATGTTGCGAAAGATTCTATACGTGCTTTATATAATCGTTTTGAACATTATGTTCTAGACGGAAGTGATTTTTTTGGCTGGAGAGTAACGCATACGTATAGTTGCGAGACAAAAGATGGTTCTCTTGATAGTTTTACTGAGGATTTTATTATGGATAAAAACTTTAATGAGATTTTGTTTACGACAGCAGATGAAAAATATAATAGGAACAAAAGAATTATTGTTGATTTGACAAAAGATTTGGAATGGATAGTCAATGACTCGCTTAGACGACTTCAGCATTTTTCTGACATAGACCGTAAGTTTAATTGATATATGAGTGATTCAAATAAAACAAATAGAGTGTGGCTTGTTTATGCCAATGAAGCCAAATGTAACCACATCAAGGCTTTTCAAGAAATTGGAAAGATAAGTTGGTCTACATCTGTGAAAATGCAAATAGGAGATGTTGTATATGTTTATGTCGGCCCAACGCAAAGACGTATTATGTTTCGGACAGTTGTTGAAGAAAAGGGTGTGAAACAACGAGTTGATAAAAACTATTGGAAGAAACAACCGGATAATAAAGAATCTTTTACACTTAAATTGGATGCAGTTTATCAAGGGAAAAATGAACTTGACGAAAAGCAACTTTATAAGCATGGATTTAAGGGAGGCCATAGTCTACTAACTCCAAATTGCAACAATGTTGAATTGCTTGAGTATATCCAGAAATGGTTTTGATAGTTGCTATTCTGTTTAATTTGAAGTATTGAATATCAGCATTTTTAATGTGAAACAAAGACAAGACAGAGAACGGGCGGGACAGTTATTGTCGCGCCCTTTCTTTACACTGCCGCCAATTCCCGTCCCACGGCATGAATCGTGTCGAGGATCAAGTCCATTCGGGCTTTGCTGGCATTTTTCTTGCCGCTTATATATTGTGCCATCAGGCTTTGTGAGATGCCCATGCGGCGTGCCAATGCGGACACGTTCAGTTCAGGATGCGCCATAAAGAGTTGGTAAAGCACCGTTGGCTTTTGTTTGTCAAAGAAACCCTCAAAACTTAGGTCTTCATCCAGTTCTTCCCAATGGATTCCAAATTCATCTGTTGTAAAATCAACAAGTTGCTCCTTCGTGGCATAGCGCAAGCGAGGATAGTCCGCAAAGAGTTCGCAGGCTTCCTTACCTTCATCGGTTCTAATCCATACGGCTGTCTCCGTCAGCCAAACTTTTTCTATTTTCATCGTTTTACTTCCTTTCTCATTTGTTATTGTTGAAAAACATGTTCCAGTGTTTGGCGATTGTTTCCACATTCTCCTCAATTATTGCCTCAATCATCTTCAATTCTGTCGGTTTGAAGCCTAGGTTGTCTACAAGTTCGACTGGAAACAGGTTGAATTTGGCTTTGGCTCCTCCTTTAATTACGTGCACATGCATGGGCGTATGGTCATTGGAGTAGAACAAGAATCGGTATCCAAACAAAATAAATATCGTTGGCATAGTATTTTATTTTTCGGCAAAAATAGGTAATAATTTTATTACCCGCACTTGTTTTTGTGTTTTTTTTCAAAACAGAAAACAAATAGAGGGCGTACCTTGGCAGGCACGTCCTCTATATTGCTGGTGGGTAAAGACGTAGCGCGCTACGTCTCTACAAATGTTTAATTATATCAAAACAGGTTCTCCAAAATCTTGTCTTCCACCAAATTCGGCAAGGTGACCTTCAGCTTAGGCTCGGCCTCCATGGCACGTTTGATGGCGAAGGTGGCTCCTTCGTTGCGGGCCCAGTTACGACGGGCGATGCCGTTGTTCACGTCCCAATGCAGCATGCAGTGGAGGCGTCTGTCAGCATCGGCAGTGCCGTCAAGCACCATGCCGAAGCCACCGTTGATGACTTCGCCCCAGCCTACGCCGCCGCCGTTGTGGATGCTCACCCAGGTGGCACCACGGAAACCGTCGCCGATGACGTTCTGCACAGCCATGTCGGCAGTGAACGATGAACCGTCGTAGATGTTGGAGGTCTCACGGAACGGGCTGTCGGTGCCGCTCACGTCGTGGTGGTCGCGACCGAGGACGACGGGACCACTCAGGCGGCCATCAGCGATGGCCTTGTTGAACTCGGCAGCAATCTTGGTGCGGCCTTCGCAGTCGGCATAGAGGATACGCGCCTGCGAACCCACCACGAGGTGGTTCTCCTGTGCGCCACGGATCCACTGGATGTTGTCGCGCATCTGCTGCTGAATCTCGGCAGGAGCGGTGCGGGCAATGTTCTCGAGCACTTCGCAGGCGATGTCGTCGGTGACGGCAAGGTCTTCAGGCTTGCCAGAGGCGCAGACCCAACGGAAGGGGCCGAAGCCATAGTCGAAGCACATGGGACCCATGATGTCCTGCACGTAGCTGGGATAACGGAATGTGCCGTCTTCTTTCATGATGTCGGCGCCAGCGCGGCTGCTCTGCAGCAGGAAGGCGTTGCCGTAGTCGAAGAAGTACATGCCCTTGGCGGTCAGCTTGTTGATGGCGGCCACATGGCGGCGCAACGAAGCCTGTACCTTCTCCTTGAAGAGCTCGGGGTTCTCGGCCATCATGGTCTTGGATTCCTCAAATGACTGTCCTACAGGATAGTAACCACCTGCCCAAGGGTTGTGCAGCGAGGTCTGGTCGGAGCCGAGGTCGACGTGGATGTCGTGTTCGGCGGCATATTCCCAAAGGTCCACCACATTGCCTTGGTAGGCATAACTGCGGGCTTCCTTCTTGGCGAGGCTCGCGTTGACGTGCTTGAACAACTCTTCGATGTTGTCGTATACCTCATCGACCCAACCTTGTTGATAACGTTTTTGCGTGGCAGCCGGGTTGATTTCGGCGGTGATGCTCACCACACCGGCGATGTTGCCAGCCTTGGGTTGGGCACCGCTCATGCCACCGAGGCCAGCAGTGACAAACAGCTTACCAGCGGTGCTTCCGCCGTGTTTACGAGCTGCGTTGAGCACGGTGATGGTGGTGCCGTGGACGATGCCTTGAGGGCCGATATACATATAGGAGCCGGCGGTCATCTGGCCGTATTGCGTCACGCCGAGGGCGTTATAACGCTCCCAGTCGTCGGGTTTGCTGTAGTTCGGGATCATCATGCCGTTGGTGACCACCACGCGCGGGGCGTCCTTATGCGAGGGGAAGAGGCCCATAGGGTGACCGCTGTACATGGCAAGGGTCTGGTCTTCGTCCATATTGGCGAGGTATTGCATCACGAGGCGGTATTGTGCCCAGTTCTGGAAGATGGCGCCGTTGCCGCCGTAGATGATGAGCTCGTGCGGATGCTGTGCAACGGCGGGGTCGAGGTTGTTTTGGATCATCAGCATGATGGCTGCAGCCTGCTTGCATTTGGCAGGATACTCCTCGATTGGGCGGGCGTACATCTTATAGGACGGACGGAAACGGTACATGTAGATGCGGCCGTATTTTTCCAGTTCCTCAGCAAATTCGGGGGCCAAGGTGGCGTGGAACTTGGCGGGGAAGTAACGCAAAGCGTTGCGGATGGCCAACTTCTTCTCGGCTTTCGTCAAGATGTCCTTGCGCTTGGGTGCATGGTTGATATTCGGGTCGTAAGGTTTCACTTCCGGCAGTTCATCGGGGATGCCGGCGAGAATCTCTTTCTGGAAATCGTTGAGTGTGCTCATTTTATGGTGTTTTTATATGACTTTTCTTGAATCTGCAAAGGTATGAAAAAAACTCTTCCAATGGTAAGAAAAGCTTGAATAGTTTAGTGAACGCTCGAATTGTGCAATATTTTGGATAAAAGAAGCGTTTTTCACGAAAATAACCTATCTTTGCAAATTATTTTGTACCCAATGAAAAACGTCCGTATCATCATAAAATCAACTATTTTACTCATACTTTTGGGCTTCACCGTAGTGGGTTGGTCGCAAAGTCCTTGTGAAATCACGTGTAACGTTGAAATGCCCGTATGCAGCGAATCGCCAGTTACGTTGAGTGTGCCTGCGCCTGGCAATAACAATTATTTGTACCATTGGTCGAACGGAAAGACTACCAATAGCATTACTGTGAGGCCGCTTGAGACGACGACGTATGGCGTGGAGGTTCGTGCCCAAGACTCAACATTGCTTTGTGAAAACGAGTTCACAGTTGTGGTAAAGCCTCGTTTTGAGGTAGATTTCCGTCAGGTGAAGTTGACGTGCAGCAACCATGAAGAGGAAAATGGACGCAACGCCCAGGTGATTGCCTCGGTGGATTCGCTTTCTTCGGTGTATGCACCGCCTTTCACCTACCAATGGAACCTTAGCCCGCTCCATATCGCTCCAGGTAATGACGCATGGGCCATTGGTCTTGAAGCGTACAAATACTACAAGATCAAGGTCACGGATGCAAGGGGCTGCTCGCAATGGGATAGCGTCAGCTTGAGGGCTTTTCCCAATCCTGTGGTGGAAATCAGCGCCGATCCAGGCGACACGGTGTATCTCCAGAACCCCCATACCACTTTCTCCTTTGAAAACCTTTCGGCCGATACGTTGAGTATTAGCAACTATTATTGGATCCTTAATAGCCAATATGGCATCACTTCGACAGAACCGACACCTCGTTTTACTTATGTGGAGCAAGGTGATTTCATCACTGAGTTGAAGGTGTATAATCCACAAGGTTGCGACACTTCTTATTTTAAGACCATCAAAGTGAATCCGGTGAAGCTGAAGATACCGAATGTGTTTACGCCTAACGGTGATGGTATCAACGATTATTTCATCATCTCGCTTGACGGTGGAAGTGACATGCCTTCCGGTGATGGTAGCAAGTCGTCGCGTGGAGAAGGGTTGGAATATGAGGACTATGAGCCACTGAACAAGTATTACATGTCATCGGAGTTAGTCGTTTTCAACCGCTGGGGACGTGTTGTTTATAGCTCAAAGGATTATCAAAACGATTGGGACGGTGACGACTTGCCTGATGCCACCTATTTCTATGTACTGAAATGCCATGGCCTGAAGCAGGATGCCAACTATCAAGGTTCGGTCATGATATTGAGAACGCAAAAATAACCTAGTTATGAAATATTTTTTGTCCGTATTCGCCTTGGTTTTGTGTCTGTGTGTGTCGTGCAACAGCGACAGTGAACAGGGAAAACTTTCGACGGAATTGGTAAACAACCCCAAATCGGCCACCGAGTCTTCCAACAGGATGCCAGCCATCGAATTTGAGAAGACTGAACATGATTTTGGCAAGGTTCTGCAAGGTGAGGTGGTGACCTATTCGTTCCATTTCACCAATACAGGCAATGCACCATTGCTTATCAGCAATGTTTCGACGAGTTGTGGATGCACCGTGGGTGACTATCCGCGTACCCCTATTGCTCCTGGAGAAGGTGGTGTCATCAAGGCTACCTATAACAGCAAGGGACACCATGGCATGCAAAACCGCTCGTTGACAGTGGTGGCCAACACGATGCCTAACAGGACCATGCTTCACTTGAAAGCCATGGTGAACACTCCAGATCAGTATTAACCTTTAAAATAATAACACTATGAACATGCTTACTATTTTACTTCAAGCCGAAGGACAGCCCCAACAAGGTGGCTCCATGTGGTCGAGCCTTATCTTCATCCTTCTCCTTATTGTTGTCTTCTGGTTGTTCTTCATTCGTCCCCAGTCGAAGAAAGCCAAGGAAGAACAAAAATTCCGTGATGGCCTGCAGAAGGGCGACAAGGTGGTTACCATTGGTGGCTTCCACGGTAAGGTGGTCGAAGTGAAGGAAAGCACCGTCATCCTCTCTCTCGCTCCCAACATGGAAGTGGAGGTTGAGAAGACCGCATTGGTGCAGACCGGTTCCCGCGTGGGACAAGCTTAATCAAGTCTGACTTATTGCCATAAAGCAGAATGCGGGTTTTCCCGCATTCTGCTTTGGCATAGCATAACGATGTTATGGTTGAAGAGATCAAAGAAATAAAGAAGAAGGTAAACCGTAAGTTGGAAAGGTCGGGACTGACCTTTCTGGTTTTTCTTGCATTGTCCACTTTGTTTTGGCTCCTTATCAAGTTGTCGGAGAATTACACCACTTCGACCACGTACCGCTTAACCCTCGTGGAATCCCCTGCCGCCAAATGGATCTCTTCACCTGAACAGAGTGTCAAGCTGTCTCTGAACATTGATGGTTTTCACACCTTGAGATACAACCTGATTCGAGAGCAGAACAGGGTGGTGGAAGTGCCATTGAGTGAGGTGCCATATCGCCAGGAAAGTGGCAATGTCTATTCTTTTAGCAGTCAATATGTGGCAGAAAAGATTGCTGGCCGCATAGGCATTGAGGCGTCCGACATTACGATGAACGATGCCTTGGTGTATTTCAACATGGAACCGCTAATGTCGAAGATCGTTCCGGTTGAGTTGACAAGCGACATCAAGACGCATCGCCAATATGAGGTGTATGGACTTCCTGTCTTGTCACCATCTTCAGTAACCATATATGGCCCGACCGAAATGTTGGATACGCTTAGGTCGATTAAGACAGTTTTGCTGAGTGCCTCGGATGTGAGTGAAACAATTGAACAGGAAGTCGCTTTGGACCTTCACCAAGGCAGTATACATTCCAGTGTCACAACAGTGAAAGCCAGAGTGGAAGTGGTGCAATATACCGAAGTGGATATCAAAGTGCCAGTTATAGGTCCCGACACCTTGAAAATACATTTCTTCCCAGAGGCGATGACGGTGAAGTGCAAGGTTCCCATCAAGGATTATGCCTCTATCGGCCCCGAGAGTTTCGTGGCCCGTGTAAATGGAAGTCAACTGAAACAAATGAGCCCCTTGCTCGATGTGCAACTTGTTTCATGGCCACGCAATGTGCAGATAGTGTCAGCATCACCCGATAAAGTGGAATACATGATTGTTCGATGACGATGAAGCGGATCGGAATTACGGGGAATATAGGCTCGGGCAAATCATGGGTTTGTGCCCTCTTTGAGTCGTTGGGGATTCCGGTCTTTCACAGTGACGACGAAGCTAAGCGTTTGTATGATCTTCCGGAAGTCAGGGAGGCTATTACAGGCCGCTTGGGGAAGGACGCCTATTTGCCTGATGGCCGCCTTAACCGTATGCTGATTTCAAAGGCCATCTTCAGCAATGAGGGTGACCGTGATTTTGTAGAGCAGACTTTGTATCCCACTTTGAACCGTTGTTTTGCCGAATGGGCCGAGGCGCAAAAGGCACCCTTTGTGATGTATGAATCGGCCATTATCTATGAGAAACACATCGAGACGATGTTTGATGCTGTTATAATGGTTAGCGCTAGCGAGGAGACCCGTTTACGTCGTGTGATGACTCGCGACCATTGCGATGAGAAGTCCGTTCGCGCTCGCATGGCTAACCAATGGGGTGAAGAGGTGAAATGCTATCTCGCCGACTATGTCATCGTCCATGATGACGATGACGAGGATGCAGCTCTGTTGGAACAGATCAATGCCATTTGTCGCAAAATCGTTCCCGAAAGTTTCCCGTGCTGATGCTACTGGTAATTTAGAAATAAGGATTAGTTATGAAACGTTGCTGTTTGACCCTGCTAGGGCTGTTTTTGTCTGTTACGATGCTGTTTTCGCAGCAACAATACAAGGAGGCTTTTCGAGCTGCTTACGAGGCTTTTCCTCAGATTCCTTCAGGCTTGTTGGATGCCATCTCCTATACCAACACCCATTGTCATCATCTCACCGATGCCAATTATGTTTCTGAAGATGCCAATGCTATGCCTCGGGCTTATGGCTTGATGGGACTTGTGGAAAACGGCAAAGGCTATTTCAGGGAGAATCTTAGGCTTGTGTCACGACTGTCGGGCTATGCGATGAGTGACATCAAGGCAGACCCTAGCATTAATGTGATGGCGTATGCCAAGGCCTTTGCTGCTTTGTCGGATAGGGAAGAGGCGAGGTCGTTTAAGGGCAGTCTTCATGTCGTTGAGCAGCTGTCGGAACTGCCAGTGGGAGCAGCGAAGGACCGTTATCCCATGCAGTCGATGCTGTATTCGGTGTGCTCGTTTTTGAACGATAGGAGCAATGCCAAGGCATTTGGTTTTGAACCGTACAACTTAGACATGAAGGCTTTGTTTGGCGATGACTTGCAGCGGCTTTCTGCCAAAACCTTGTTGGTTGTGAGCGATGCTGACTATCCACAAGCCATTTGGGACCCTGCTCCGGAGTGCAACTTTGGAGAACGCACCGATCCTGTCAGTGGTGTTGTCATACATTATACCGAAGGCTCTTATGCTGGATGCATCAGTTGGTTCAAGAACTGCGATGCCCAGGTCTCGGCGCATTATGTCATCCGTTCCTTTGATGGGCAGGTGACGCAGATGGTGCGTGAGGCCGACAAGGCATGGCACGCCCGTAGTGCCAACGCCTATACCATCGGCATCGAGCATGAAGCCTATGGCAATGTTATTGACTTTTTCACCGAGGCGATGTATAGGTCTTCGGCTGATTTGGTTCGCGACATCTGTTCCCGTTATGAGACCATCGATGGGCATCGCACCTTCTATCGCGACACGCTCGACAATGGCATTTGCCTGAACGAGGGCTTGCACGACCTGGGTGGTGAAACAGCCTGTGTCAAGATTAGAGGCCATCAGCATTATCCCAACCAGTCGCATGTCGATCCGGGCCCCTATTGGGATTGGAACTACTATTATAAGCTCATCAACGAAGGCACGCCTGTGACCCGTTTGACAGGGGAGGAGGGTGACTTGGACCATCGTTTTTATGGCGATGACGAACGAAAGATTTGGGTGATAGAGGGGGCTGAAGATACAAAGATAACGCTCGATTTCAGTAGCTTTGATTTGGAGCGTGACTATGATTTCCTGTGGATCTATGATGGTGACGACGTGTATGCGCCAAAGTTGGGACGTTGGAATACCAAGAGTCCAGGGAAGGTGGTGTCGTCGGGTAATGTCGTATGTCTCGAATTCAGGTCCGATTGTGCCACCAACGGTTTGGGATGGCAGTGCCATTGGAAAGCTGAAAAGCCCACACCACCGGAGCCTCCTGTTGAGGAGCTGCCCATCGGTGTGTATCCGAATCCCGCGAGCGATGTGGTGTATGTCAATATGGGCAAATCCGTGCTGACGGATGTTGGCATTTATGACCTTTTGGGCAACCAAGTCCTGCCCGTGGTCCGTTTTTGGGGCTCGGCCTCCATCAACGTCAGTGGCTTGCCAGCAGGAATCTATGTGATCCACTACGGACAAGCCACTGTGATGGAAAGCGTCACCAAGTTGGTGATCCTATAAGGCCATTATTCTTCTCTATGTTTTTTCGCAATGCCATAGGCGGCGCCCAGGGCGGTGAGCAGGACGATGCCGCTGCCAAGCGGTGCGGGCTCGTCGGTTTGTGATCCGTGACCGGGAAGGCCTGGGGTCGTCACACCGCCTTCACGGTTTGAGTTCTGTCCTTGGGGCGTGTTGCCGCGTTGGAACAGGCCGCCGCCGTCGGCGAAGGTGGTCATGCTCAGTCCGAGGACGATTGCGATTGTCAATGCTAACTTTTTCATCGTATTACAGTGTTATGTTGTTTCTTCTGTATAAGTTTCCTGGTTTTGCTCGTCATTGCGAGGAACGAAGCAATCTAGATATTGAGCTTTGACTCTGGATTGCCGCGCTCCGCTCGCAATGACGCTATCGCGTCTGTATTATTTAATAACCACCTTTTGAGTCTTGACGTCGTTGCCGTTGGTGAGTTGGAGCATGTAGGCGCCAGGAGCGGCATTGATGGTGACATGGGCGGTGCCGTCGATGGTTTCAGTGCTGACGATGCGACCGGTCATGTCGACGACTTGCAGGGTGGATTTGCCCTCGTTGTTCACCGTCCAGTCGAGGCCGTTGTAGAAGGCGAAATTGGTGTTCTCGTCGATGCTTGTGGTGTTTCTTAACACCAGTTTGAAGCGGTTGGCGAAGTCGGTGGCACTGGCCTCGAAGGTGTAGCTTGGGTTTTCAAGCAGGTCGATGTCGTTGCCGGTCTTGTTGTCGACAAGGTGGAGATAATCCATTTCAGTGGTGTTGGCATCGACTTTAAGGATATAGGTGCCGTTGGCTGCAGCCTTGAAGTTGAGGGGCAGCTCTTCTTCGTTGTTGCTGCGTACGACGGCGTAGTCGTTGCCGGCTTGCGGAATATAGATTTTCGTATTGTTATCGTTCAGCATGAACTTGGGCAGTTGGTTGCCTTGGCCGAAGCGGACGATGGCGCGGTCGATGACGGAGCTGCGGTTTTGGGCTACGTTGATGACCAGTTTGTTGCCGTCGTTGGCGCTTGCTCCAGGCGTGAAGGTCACGGTCTCGCCATCGTGTTCTGCGATGACGAATACACCTTGCATAGCCTCGATTTGGTTAGTCTCTGCAAGCACGATTTCAGAGCCAGCGGGATTCATGACGTAGAAGTCGCGGCCGATGCTGGCGGTTTCGCCGAATGGGTTGCCGATGAGGTTCCAGCCCGCGAGGTTGGCGTTGTCATCTTTGACGAGGGTGACTTCGCCGCTACCGGAATAAGCGTCGCCTACAAAGGTGAGACGTGTGTCAACACCAGAGGCGTAGAGGTAACCTTTGCATGGCTCGAGGTTGAAGTGGTGGTGGTCTCCTACTTGTTTCCAGTTTTCCCATTCGTCGTCGGCGCTTTGGTTGAAGCGGAAGAGGTCAAAACCATCATTGTTGTCAGGGTCTTCAGGATCAATCATACCCAATACATTCAAAGGATCCACTTCACCGATAGGTGAGGAGATGAGATACCAATTGTAGCCATTGCCACTTTGGCCGTCATAGCCGATGATGTCGAGGTTGTAGCCTGTGATGGGGGTGGTGAAGACAAATTGGAAACCCTGCATGGCATTGATGTCGTTGTTTATTTGTAATGTATGAGACGTTTCACAAATAAGATCCTTCTCTACTCCTGCTACTTTGTCAAATACTTTGAAAGTGATAATATCACCATTGTTTCCTTTAATTGTTAGTTCAACAACATAGTGTCCCAATGGTGGAAAGAAAGTGCCAGAATTACTAAAAGCACGACTTTCATCTCCACAGAAAGCTCCAATTTCTAAATTTGGATTATCCTGAATAATTCCGTCAATAACGATTACTCCAGTTATGCTCTGATTATCTTCATAACTTCCTTCAGGAGACCAATGATGTTGACCGTATGAAAAGAATGCAAATATCACGCAAGCAAGTGTCAATACTATTTTTTTCATTTTAATTGATATTTTACTGATTTGTTATTTGATAAGGATCCTGCCAATATAGGTGTTGCCTGAGCGACAAGTTGCTTTTATCGTATAAACTCCTGAGACAGCAACCCCATTTATAGTCGTCTTGATGGCACCTTCTTCGTGATAAACCACAGATCCTAATGAATTGATCAATTCAATCTTTTTAATTTGTTCATCAAAAGGTAAACTTAACTTGAACTGCTGATTCCTATCAACAGGATTTGGGAACAATTCAAGAGCGCCAATTTGTTGATTAGTGCCAAAACTAATGTGGTATGGGTTTTCAAGCGTTCCTATAATTGCATCGCTCATAAATGTAATGCTTTCGTTGCTCCTGCTATTTCCATCGATAGGAGAGTTGTGTTTTATAAGGCCAAAATCAACTTTTTCTCCATTTTCACCTGTAACTGTCATCATGGCATAGTACCTATCAAGAGGAGCAAAATAAAGTAGGCGTGAACTGCCACGGCATTCTCCATTCACAAATGCTCCAATTTCATACCCATCATCATCAGCTTCTTTGCCATCAATATAAACAACGGCAAAAACACTGAAATTGTTAGCGAATGCGTGCCGATTTGCGTTCCAATAAAGCTGAAGTTGTTCTGTTATCACCTCACCTCTATTGTTGGCAAATGTCAATATACGATTATCTGATGCTTTTGAATTGTATAAATAACTATGCCCTGGAGCCAAATTATAAATAGGGAACCAGCCATATCCAGAATAATAAGTTGAGGTCCAGCCATCACCTTTAATAACATCTTCGTTTTCAGGGACGTAATTTGCTAAAGCAGTCGTCAAACTTTGAGTGGAATTGACAGGATAGCCTATCCAGTTCCAATTTGGGGTAATAGTGATAGGGTGGTCTTGAGGATTTGCATATACTCCTCTCATGCTGACATCGCATGCGTTGGATAAATTTACTTTGTATCCAACTTCATTACTCAAACCAATGTCTTCTAAAGATCCATACCAATAATCACTGCCATTATACTCATAATTCATTGTGGTTGCATTATCAGACTTGATAGTTATTCCATTGTGTCCCAAACTATTTTCCAGCATTGTCAAACCATCAATGTTTGAAAGCTCAATCGGTGTCGACCACCAGTTCCAGCCAGCAGCCAAAGCTGTCGTCTGCGTCATTATCTGCGTCGAAACAAAATCCAGCGCCACAGGTTCACTGGGTGTGCCCCAACCTTCTTCTTGGGTGGCTTTGGTGACAGAGCAAGTGGTGTACTCGTTTGTACCGTCATAGAGTTTGAAAGAGATGGTTTCAGAAGTGCCTTCATTGTAGAACACTTGGATCCAGAAGTTGTTGTCCTCCGTGTAGGGAGCAGCCAAGCCGCGCAACTCTTCGCCAACGAAAGCGCCGAGCCTATAGTCGGCGGTGGGAGTCACAGCATTGCCATCAACCGTGACTCTGGCCACGATAGGCGTATTGCTGCTCTTTGCGTGTGCATCGGGGGTACCCCAGTTTTGTGCGCTCACCGCTCCGCAAAGAAGCAGTGCTGCAACCATAAATAGTACATTCTTTTTCATATTATTTCGATTTTATACTTTTATTCATCGTAATGAATGCAAAAATAGGATATTTTTTAGTTCTTGACAAGGTTTTTTCATAAAAATGACAGCAGTTTGACTGTTTTTTGGGAGTTTTCTCCTCGTTTTTTTGGGGAATACGTCCTCTCATAAAAGCTTTTGGCCTTGCCTCGGCATGACATGGGAGGACGAAAACAGCTCTCTACTCGATTGTCAGACTCTTGTTGACCGAGGCGTTCGAGATGTAGACATAACCCCTGCCAGGCTTAAGCGTGGTGAGGGTGAGGGGACCACTCCAGCTACCGACACCATTGGTGATGGTATATATCGCGAATCCCTCGTCTTGCGAGATGATCTTGTCGCCTTCGGCTGGCGTGAAGTCGCCACCAAAGACACTTGACACCGTTGCTCCTGCAACACCTATGTAGCCAATCCAGTTATTGCCTTCATGGATTGTAATGCTGCCAGCGGGAACTACGCGTCCCGTTAATTCGTACATACCTCCTTCAGCCACATGAACCTTGACCATTTGTCCGGGAGTAATTACACTTGTATTTTCTTCCTCACATATCACGGCATCGCTGCCAAGTTCGACTTGCATCGCATCCACATTCACCTCGACGGTTGGTGCAATCCAGCTCCAGCCTGTGAACAAACCTATTGCTATCGTCACAGGCGCTGATGCATCTTGGTGCGTGTCGAGCATATGGGATGGCAACAGAATCACGGGATTTTCAGGGGCTTCGCCAACAGGGCTTGAAGGCCCAGTGGTAGTGAAAGTGACACTAGCAGAATAACTGTTGCAATACACAAACACACCCTCGCAAGGAGGTATGGGCGTACCAGCAGCAACACCCATGATGGCGTCGCCCGTGTCGTTCATCTTGTAGTACGGAATATAGTTGTCACCCTGCATCAGATAGGCATTACAGGTGAATGGGTTACCGACGAGGTTCCATCCGTCGAAATCGTATTGCTCGTTGCCTGAGTAGTTTACACTTTTTGTGTAAGGCTCGCCACTGCCGCGCATCGTGCCTGTGAAGCTGATTTCCATACCATTCTTGTTGGCATAGAGATAGCCATTGGCGTTGTCCATGGTATAGTTTGTTGCCCTATAGTTTCTCCATTCATTTCCATCGGATTGATAATTCCATCTAAAATCCCATCTGTAGTAGTCATAAGTGGGATTACCGTCTTGCGAAGTCAAAAGATTCAGGACGTCATAGACATAATTTGAAGGATTTTTCAATGGTGAGGCTATTAGGCGGTAGCCAGCCTTGTTGCCTTCTTCGGTAGGATAGGCAGTGATGGTCTTCTTCATCGTGGCCCAGAATTTATCATTGCATTGCACCTGGCCGCCGTCAGCTATGGTGAGCGTAGGCGTTGGATTGCTGCCCCTGCTGTTGAACACGATGCTGTTGGCGTAAGCCGTGCAGCCATTGGGTACGATGACATCGGCTTCAATAGCAACATTGTCCGAAAGGCTTGGAATGATTTCGTCTAACCAGCTGGTGGCATCGTTCCAAGTATCACTTTCATATCCTGCAAACACGCAACCTGCAGGGATGGTAAATTCAATTGGGGCGCTCCAATCGCTCCAAGTCTCGTGGTCTTCGCAATAGCCGCGCACTTTCATCTGATATGTTGTGCCAGGCATGACGCTCATCAATACAAACTGCGGGTCATAATTAAATGCATACCAATCGTCATCGCCTACTTTGCAGGCCACTTGACAGCTCGTCATACCTTCATTTTCGGTTACTTCAAACTGCACCCATCCCGATAGTTTGGGATAGCCGTCAGCCAATGCTATGACAGGAGCGGCGCAAGGATTGGCCAAAGTGGAAAATGCCGCATACCCTCCATCATCAGTACTGGGCCATGCATTCGAGCAGTCCGACTTCACCTGAACCTGATAGCTTGTGCTGGGTTGCAATCCCGTCAAGTCGTAATAGAGATCGTAATTGCTCAAGTTGTTATCCAAAGCTGTGGCATCAGTGCCTTCAATGCCTTCGATGAGCATCCATTCCCCCTCGGTGCCAGCCCGATATCTGATGCTATAGCTCATGGCGCCTTCCGCGTCATACCAAACCACGCGTCCACTATTATGAGTCACAGGTGCTATCACCGTGCATTCCGAAGGATTGTCGCACAAATCGCGACCCGCTACGACCAAATTGTCGATTAAACAGTAGGGGTATGTCCCGTAAGAAAACTCTTGATAATCGGTAACCGTGTACTTCAGGCGGAGACGAGTCCAATAACCATAAGGTATCATGCGCGTGTAGGTCGACCATTGAGGCTCGGTCAAGCCATCCTTAAACACACTGATGGGCTCGCCTGCATCCTGCCAATTCTCGTTCTCCTGCCCCAAGCAATACTGCAACTGTACTGTCATATTTGTCGTATTATCAGCAACAGGAGCCACATGGCGCCAATCGAACGAGACGACAAGGCCGCTGTAATCTTCCGTAACGAGAAATTCCTCAAACTCGACATACTTAGCTTCCACATTCCCTCTGAAATCGAAATACAACGCATTATAATTAATAAAAATGCCATAAGGGATGTCGCCATAAACGGTCCAACAATCCGGCAAAGGTGACTCATCGAAGTTGTAGGTTTTAGAGGGGTCTTCAGGTCGAATGGTCACGACCGTGTTGCAGCTTTCGATGGTGAATTGCAGCGGCTCTGACCAATTGCCCTCATTATCATCGTTGTCAATGGCTCTAACACGTACATAATGCGTACCAGTGGAGATGGGGTCGACAATACATTGGGTGGCAACAGTGCCCCAATAAGCGTTTGGCATGGGACCATACCAAGTTTCACCGTTATCCGAGACTTCCAGCCCATATCGATCAACTTCGCTTTGGCCCTCAACGGGAGTGCAATCCCACGCTAAGTCCACCCACGAGCTGCCAACATGTTGATTGCCAAGATAATCAGTAAAGACATGAAGGTTAGTAGGCACAGGAATCACATCGAGGGTGGTGAAAGAAGCATCCACCCATTCGCTGTGGTCGATATCGTTGCAGTTGTCCCTCACGGAAACAATATAGGTGGTGTTGGCATCAAGGCCAGTCAAATCGCAGCCAAGCGAAACCAAACCACCATTATGCAGCATAGTCCATTCTGCATCTGTAGCCTTCTTGTATCTAACGCTCCATTCACCACCGCCAGTTTCCGGATTTGCCCAAACGATGTGCGCCGAAGTCGCTCCGATGTTTTCGGAATGCACGTTGACAGGTTCTCCGCAGTGGTAATCAGCAGGATAGATATCGATGTCGTCGATGCAGAAAGAGGATGCGGCATCTGAATATGATCTCGCCCAAATAACAATATAATTGCCATTATTAGTCAATTCTTCTGCCGAAAAAGTGTAAGTATTTTGTATATAGTCAATGTTTGAACCGCCAAAGTTATATCCGTCCTTGGCATAGAAAGCATTTGTACTATAATTATCAGGCATAAGGCCAACATTATAGCTGTACGATGTTCCTTCACTTGCACTACGCACCCAAAAACTTATCGTCACATCATTGACGGGATCGACGGGCGCGAGGACGAGGTATTGCTCTGGACCATTAGCAGGCATATTGAATCGGATGTAATTGTATAGGCCTTGAGGATAATAATTGGAATGGCACAGTTCTGAATTGTTTTCGACACAAGGATAGTTTTTGTAATTGGGATTGTCCGAATCGTTGATACGCGACCAGCAGCCTGGCAGGTCGGCATGGGGCAACGATGACCAATTGGTGGGGATGTAATCGAAATTGGCATGCAAGGGCAGGTCCATATAAGTGAGGCAATTGGTGAACTCGACCCACTCTGACCATTCACTTGCCGTCGACGGGTCGCATTGGGCCTGAACACGGAGGATATACCTCATTCCCGGAACCACAGGCACCGACTCGGTGCCATTGAAAGTGTAGGAATTGCCCGTTGCCGTGACCAATCCATTATGGTAAGCCGATTGCCAAGTCTCAATGTTTTCATATTGGATGTGGTAGGAGTTGGCATTGCCCTCCCAGCTGACGGTGACACCTTCGGCGGGATTGGCGTATACTTGGACATTGGTAGGGACGGCACAACTGGTAGTAAAAGAAACAACATTGCTCCAATCGCTGTAAGTCAGATTGTTATTTGCCGCGCTACCATACACTGACCTGACCCTGGCATAGTACTCAGTCACGCACGACAAATCTGACAAGGTAATGGAGGTATTGGATGCCGTCACTGATTGGGCATTGCTGAAGCTTACATTGTCTGCGTATTCCACTTGATACTGTTCAGCGCGGCCCACAAGCGACCAAGACAAATAGGCTGATGACCCCGTCACATTAGAAGCAGAAAGGCTATTAGGGGTTTTCGGGCTGAAGGTTACTTGAACATCATCGATGAACCAAAGGGCATCTGCAACATTTCCCGTATATTTGATTACCACACTGCTATAATAGGCTATACCAGAGCGATTATAGTCAACGGTTACAGGAGTGTATTGGTTGACTTGATAATCGGTCGGAATAAAATCTTGCAATGATTGAAAAGTGTCATTTCGATCAAGATAACCGACCTGTAACACGCTGCCCGAAGTGTGGTTTGCCCGAAGTCTGAATGTCAATTTCAAAACTCGTACATTACTGGAGAAAGAAGGCAATTCTGCTGTTACTATTCGAGTATTCGAATTTATAGCACTGTTTCTCCCTATCCTCAAATACTTTCCCGAATTATTCCCAATCACTTCGCAAACCGTATTAGCGCCTGTGGCCACCGTCCAGTCTGTAGGCGTAACACCTACACCAATGCCCACGTTGGTATAAGACTCAAAATCCTCAGTATAAGGAATTACATGAGTTTGTCCAAATGTCGCCATCGGCACCATCAACGCCAAAAGCAGCGTAAAGAGTAAAGATTGCTTTTTCATATTACTATTGTTTATTTTATTGATAATCATATTTTTACATAGTGATAATAATTAATTATTTCACCGATGTGAAAATATATAATAAAAAACAAGGAAAACGAGGAGAAATCTCCTCGCATATCAATTAGTTATCAACATTATGAAGTATGGAGTCTAGAGTGGGCTCAACTCACCAAACCCACCCGGAATGCGAAAAGGATCAGTTCGTTGGTCGACTTTACGCCAATTTTGCTGAAGATACTGCTTTTCATGTTCTCGATGCTGTGTGGGGTTACACACATCTCGTCAGCCAATTGTTTGGTGTTCAATCCAGTGGCACAGAGGGTGATGAGTTCCATCTCGCGGCGCGTGAGGGTCTTCATGGTCTCGTAGTCGGCCTTGAGGTCGCTCTCGATGCGCACGTGGGCTTCGCCCGTATAGTCGTTACCCGCCATCACCGAACGCAGCACGAGAGCGATCTCCTCCGAGTTGATGCTCTTGCTCATGAAGCCGTTCACTCCTACCTCCAGCAGCTGCTTGACGGTGGCGCCACCCGCCTCGCCCGAGAAGATGACAATCTTGGCATCGGGGTGGAGACGCTTGGCTTCTTTAACCACATTCATGCCAGTACCATCAGGGAGCATATAATCCAATAGAATGAGGTCGATACCGTTATTATGTTGTGTCAAAATACGGATGGCCTCTGCCACATTGGGGGCTTCGTCCACTATCTCATAGCTAAGGTCCGAATTGACCAACGTCATGCGAATCCCTAGACGACAAATAGGTTGATCCTCAACTATCAGAATCCGTATTTTTCGAGTTTCTTCCATCGCCTTTATTGTTTGACACTGAATCGCACCGTGGTGCCTTCATCCTTCCGACTGTCAATCGTAATCTCACCGCCAATCTTGTCGACAAGCATCTTGCTAACGAAGAGGCCTATGCCGGTGCCGGTCTCGCCGCCTGTGCCGCTGGCCGATGAAGTCATGAACTTGAAGATCTTCTCCAGTTTCTTCTCGCCGATGCCCATGCCGTTGTCGCTTACCTCGATCCAGATGCGACCATTCTTTTTCTCCGCCTTAACGCTGACTTCGCCGTCGGGATAGGAAAACTTCACCGCATTGCTGAGCAGGTTTTGCATCACGAGGCGTACTACGTTGGCATCGTCGTGAGCCATCAGCGTTTTTGGTACTTCGTTGTTGACTTTCAGAGATTTGGCAACAACGGTCATCTCTTGTTCTTTGATGCATTCATCCGCCAACTCCGACAAGTTGAAGTTGATGGGGACAATGTGGCTGTTTTCCAATTCGCCTTTCACCCATTGGATGATATTCTCCATACGGTCGTTCAAAGCCTCTGACGAGGTACGCAGCATGACCATCTTGGCCTTGCGGTCGGTTTCGGCCATGCCATCGTAGTTGTCGGTCAAGTCGCGCATCACCTGGCACATCGCCCCTACGGGAGTCCTCACGTCGTGCGACACGATGGAAAGCAGACGGTCTTTGGTGGCATTGAGGTGGGCTAACTCCTCATTGCGTTTCTTGCGGATTTGTGCCAAACGGTACCAGATAAAGGTAATGAGCAGCAGGAGAGCAGCGACAACAGCCAAAACGATGACATACATCCTGTTGCGCTTTGATTTTTCTTGCTCCATAGCCAAGGCGTGTTCTTTCTCCTGCATGTCATAGCGTACTTGATAGTCGCGGATGAGCTGCTGCTGGTTCTCGTTGAAGACGGAGTCTTTCATCACCATGCTCCTTTCAAAATACTCCAACGCCAGTTTGGGATTTCTCTCACGTTCCGCATGATAGGCACCCTCAAGCGCTTCCTGGAGGAGCTCGTTGTAATGGCTTTCATCCGCCATGGTTATTGCTTTGGCGAAGTCGCCTTTCTGAAGATAGATGCTGGTCTCCAAAAAAGTCTCGCCATTTTGCTTAGCGATGCTCAAGGCCTCATCCATCAAAGCGGCACTCTCGTCGTTGCGACCGACGATACGATAGGCTTTCGACAAGGCCATCAGCCTGTTGATGATCTTATGCGGGGTGTCTTGGTATTTTCGTGAAAGTTCAAGTGACTGTTCGGCAAAGCCTACAGCTTCCGGATTGTCTTGGGCGATGCGCACCTCGGCGAGGTTTTGGTAATAGGTAGCCAAGTCGAGGTTAGAGGCCGTGTCGTTCACTCCAATTGTCCCCAGCATCTCTATACATTTTCGGTACATCTCCTCAGCCGTTTCGTATTCGCCCATGGAAAGGTGTATCTCTGCGATGTTGTTAATGACATAGCGTTTGTTGACCTCGGCCATTTCGCCGCCAATCTGATCCATGAGCTCGTTGCAACGGTTATAGCATTCGATAGCCTTGTCCAATTGGCCGAGTCTCTGGTAGGCGTTGGCCAAGGTCATTGTGCAACCAGCCTCATTGAAATGGTCGCCGATCTTGTCGTAGTGTGCAATGCCGATTTCAGAATACTGCACCACATGCTGGAAGTCGTTATTGTTGAAATAATGCAGGATCATGGTGCGCAGCAGCTTCAGCTTGATTTCATCCTTGTCGGTGTCGGCATCGAAGTTGGGTTCACGTCCTATGGCTTCGTCGATGGTCAAGGCAGCCTTGTAGGCTGTTTCTCCTTTGCTGTTTTCAAACACGTTGTAAAGGCTGTCGAGGTCTTGTGCGAAAGTGTTCAGGCCTGCACAAATAACGACTACTACTATAAACAAAATCCTTTTCATCGGTATCCTTTTCTTTGCCGTTATCATCTGTTTCCTTTATTCAAATCTTATTGTCTTTGTATTGCTGGATGTGGAGTAGTAGATGTATCCCTTGCCAGGCTCAAGCGAGGAGAGGGTGCCGCTCCATTGGCCATTGCTGAAAGTGGCAGTGCCTTCCTGGCCTATGATTTGGTCGTTCTCGTTGGGTGTAAAGTTGTCGAGGGCATTGGCTAAGGTGAGGTTAGCCAAACCCGTGTAGCCAAACCAGTTGTAGCCGGGCAGGATATTGATGCTGACTTGGTTGACAGGTGCGCCCGTTAGGGTGATGGTGCTTGCCTCCTGGGTTTTGATTCTGTACATCTGTCCGGGTTCGAAGTCCAGCAGCGTACCATTCCATCGGTCGTTCTCGTAGCGCACAAAGCCGCCGTCTTGCGAGTTGATGAGGATGCCGTTGCCGCTGAGGGCTGTTTCCAGTTCAGCCAGTGTTGTCGCCACGGTGGGCGTCCACCAGGTCCAGGTGTCGCCCAACTCGACGGTCTGGGTGACGAGGCCGGGCACTGTCACAGTGACGCTGTTGGAAGGGCTGGTCTCGCCCCCATAATAGTTGGTTGTCAAATGGTAGGTATAAGTGCCGTCAGCCAGGCCGCTGTCGGTATAATGCGGGTCGGGGATGGCATTGGCAATGGATTCGTCATTGCGGTAGAGGTTGTAGGTGTAGGCACCATCGGTGAGGTAGGTGCGGATGAGCCATGAGATTTTATACTCAGTGCCTCCAAGATAATGGATGTATCCCAAAGAGGTACTCGAGTTGCCAACTAAGCAGGCGTTTTCATTGAAGACGTCAAGATTAAAGCTCGGCACTGGATAGGTCTGACCTGTCTCTTGTTTGATGACAACCCATAAGTCATTTTCCCCATCGACCATCACGGGTTGAGGTAGGTCAATCTCTAGCCATCCTTCTGTTCCGGCATAGGTTAACTCAGCCGTGGTTCCCAAAGAATTGGGGTTTGGATTGTCATTAAGGGATCTAGTGTATACAAATACCGTATATGTGCCAGGACACAAAACATAAATACCGATTTTGTATAAGTTTTGGTTGGCATAAGGAATCAAATCTGTGGCTTGATATCGATGGGCATAATATGGAACGCTCCATATGGATTTAATGGTATCGTTACCATATGTCAGTATTGTTGATGCATCTATGGGATAGCACCAGTCGGGTGCAGTCCAGGCAAGGTTGACATTATTATCCTCCACCGTGGGTTCAAGGTCAGTGATGATAGGCATTCCATAATCAACGGTGATGGTGTTGGCGTTGGAGCTATGCGAAAGCAAGTTGTCGGTGTCAACACTTCGCACATAATAGGAATGGATACCATAAGGTGCAGTGCAGGTATAAGTGGTTTCAGTAGTATTTCCCACAAGGCAATTGTCATGGTAGAGATTGTAACTCACCGCACCTTGTGCCGCTTCCCAGTAGAAGGAGACTTGCCGACCGTCTTGGATATAGCTGAGAAGGGTTGGGGGAGTGGCTGCACATTCCGAAGGTTGAATGCCGAAGATGGCACCTTGACTATTGTTGTATATGCCATAGGCTCCTGAGCCAGTACCTCCCGGACCAGGATTGAGGTTGTTGATAGTGTAATAAGCGTCGCAATTGCCACCCCAACCCCAGTTAAAATGGAAGTAGTTGTCAGAGTTGTAACCGTCGCATACGAATGAATGTCCACCGCCACTGCCTGTTCCATGATACTGGATGGGATGATGCAAGTTCAGGTCTTCCTTCAACATGTTGATCCATTCTTCTTGGGAATATGAAGACCGATAATGGTGCTCCAAAGCGGGTGAATAGTTAAAATAAGCCTTCAATGCGTCTGCTACCTTGGCTGTTGAAGCGCCACTGCTGGGGCCATAATTCATGTTAACAGACACACCGCAATGGTACATCAAAGTGGCAACAGCTTGCCTTTGGATAGTGGTGCTGGAGCTACTGTATGTGTCGGCCATATTGGACCAGTCGTAGTAAGTAGCACCGAAGTCGGCCCTGAGAGTCTGTTCGTTCCATGCGTATTCGTGTGAACCAATACCGTGAGATGGATAGTTCCAGTATTTCATCACCTGTGCCATGGCGGTAGCCACGCAGCCAGTCACTGTGCCTGATGGACATAGCATATTATAGGGTGATCGTTGATCCCATTGGGTTTGAATCAGGGGTTCCACCACAACTTCGGCACGGTGAATATCCACTCCCATCTCTAGATTTGTCCATTGTCGTGTCACTTCATCCGAGGCTCTCGTTTGGTGGTTGATGGCATAGCGAATGGCATCGCTATAGTCTTCAACCCAGGCACGCATGTTGTCAGGTATGTTTTCAGTGTCGAACTTGCCATCCAATGAGTATCCCAAAATGGGTTGCACGCGGTCGTCAGCGGCCACCAACACGAAGCTGCTCTCTGTAGTGAACACGTACACGTTATCAAATCCAGCGTCTGCCGACACTTCGCTCAATTCTGATGATCGGGCACCGTTGTTGTTCAGGAAGGTGGTGGCTATTTGGCGTGCGCGTTCTTTGCCAACGGGGCTGGCCATGGCACCTAAACAGAACATGAACAGAAAGACTATGAGGTAAATCTTTGTTTTCATATTAGTGAAATAGAATTCTTTGACAAAAATAGGATTATTATTCTAATTAGCCAATGATGCCTACTTGTTTTATAAAAAAACAGAAGGGGAACTGCATGCGGTTCCCCTTCTTTGGATGATGCAAACGCTATCGTCATTCGTTACTACCTAGGTTCATCTGTTTCGAATTGGAGGCAGTTGAGTTGTAGATGTATCCATGTCCAGGCTGCAGAGTGTTCAGGGTTCCGTTCCAGGAGCCGTTGTTGTAAGTGGCGGTGGTGCCGTCCTGCGCGGTGATGGTGTCACCGTTGGAAGGCGTGAAGTCGCCGAGGGCGGCGACGATCGCCTTGGCCTGCGTGCCCGTGTAGCCGAACCAGTTGTAGTCTGGCATGATGGTCAGGCTGACGCTGGTGGTGGGCGTGCCGCTTACGGTTAGGCTGACGGCGTCGTTGGTTTCGATCTTGTACATCTGTCCGGGAACAATCTCCGTCA
>JBGUNT010000042.1:0-37304 GCA_045117495.1 Candidatus Limimorpha sp.
CGGTGTTCCAGCTGAGGGTGAAGGTGCCGTCCTCGTCGGTGTCGAAGTAGAGGGGCTGGCTGCCTTCGGTGATGTCGCGGAACAGGATGCCGAAGTCTTGGTTGTCGTGGCGCAGGCTGATGCGGCCCTTGGTGGAACCCACGTTGAGTTTCTCAGCACCGCCGTTCTCAGGACGACCGAGCTCGAGCACGGCCACGTTCTTGCTGTCTTGACCGTTATCGAGGAAGAAGTTGATCAGCGGGTAGTTCACAGTGCCGCGGAAACCTGGATAGTTCTCGCCAGGATTATTGACGCGCATGGCGTTGTTGAACTTGGCTTCGCCTTTCTTGCTTACGCGGATCATGAAGCCTTGGTGCATGTTGATATACTGCGAAGCAACCTTTGCACCCTCTGAGGATTCGGCCCCATACTGCAGCCATGCATCTGATTCGGGGTCGTAGACGGCATAGGTGTTGGCAAACTCTTCGCCGCTCCAAAGGCTGCTGTTGACCGACTTGAACTTCTCAAAGTCCAGATAACTCTGGTAGGGGTTGCCGAGGAGGTTGTAGCCCTTCAAGCCAGTCCATTCGGGGGCATCGGCTGTGACTTTGATGGAGATGTTGTCGCCGTTGTTCAGGATACCGCGGTTCTGTACGAATTGCTGGTTTTTGCTGCCATCTACTTCATCATCATCTTCTTTATCATTCCAAAGATGACGGTCACCAAAATACTCGGTGTAGAGGGCCATAAGATAACCCTTGCCAGGGATGAACTCGGTTTCGTTATCGTATCCGATGCTCTGATTGTAGTTGTCCATATGCCAGTGGCTGAGGCTGTTGCGTCTGAAGTTAATCCAGTGGTACTGGGGTTCGTAGAAGCAATAGAAATCGATGACATTGAAGGATCTGGCGTCTGTCGGGAACAAAGCTTCGTCATCGTTGCTGACATTAAGGTTGATCACGCAAGGATTCGGATCCCAGTTGTGTTCCACTTGGGTTTGAATTCCATAAGTCCAACCAAACTTGCTACCCGTCAGCGAGGAACTGACATTGTGCCAACGGACACCGTCTTCATCATACGAACTTCCGAAGTCCTTGATGGTTTGTCCAGTGTAGGCTTCGATGTTGGAACCGTCGCCTTGCAACAAGCTGACGTTTTCGTCGATGTAAACCACCGTTGAAACGGTCTCGCCATCTTTGCTTGTAGCACTCATTGTACTCTTGGTTACGTCATCGTCATTGGCATACAGGTTGATGGCACCTCCGTAAATAGATGGGTTCTTTTCTTCGCTATACGTCGTGCTGTTGACGTTCATGTTACCCGTATTGTGACGGTCAAGCATTTGATCCAAGGTGGCAGCATAGTCGAGGCGGATGCCGTCGGCAGAGGCCACGCAGTTGTAATCCGTGAACTCCAGGATAGGATAGTCGCCATTGATGTTACCACCATTAGGTGAGGTTGAAAGGTTATAATCATTTCCAATGGCAGTGGTGCGTTTCCATGAAGCTTGGCCGTTAGCCACACCAGCATTCAGTTTCTTCAAAAGCGGAGTGCCGCCATTCAAAATCTTGTAATCCACATGCTCTACACCATCATCATCTGTCCAATACACTGTCTCCCAAGCTCCGCCTGCCATGTTGTCGTTGCTGCGGTCTTCACGCATGCGTGACTGGTTGCGCGTGTTGGTGTAATCAATGCCAAATCCATTGGAAGGAATCGATTGGTTCCATGCCGTGTTGACGGTCAAGATTTCCGAGGCGTGTTCTGGAAGGCTCGGAGAATAGCAACTTTGTGAATCAAAGTTGTTGCCGCCTGCAATTTGGCGGAAGCCCGTGGTTTGGTCCAGTCCGCTGCTTTCTCTTGAGAAGCGCACGTAGCAGTTGCTGACGTTGGCTGCCGTGGGGTTGATGGCAACAATGCCGGCCACAGGTTTGTTCTCAGCACCAGCAGTTGTTCCCAGATAGTGGAATATGCCATTGGTGAAGCCATTGCTAAACTTGCCACTGCCCTCGTTTTCGGCAATCATGCCGCCCATGGTGTAGCCCGTGAGCTCGGCCATGGCCATGCAGGAGTGGATGGTGCCTTGGTTGAGACCCACCAGACCGCCGTATTTCAAGTTTTGGTCCTGTGTGGGATTGTAATCTGGATTACCGGGGTCATTGTTGCAGGTGATGCGGCCCGCGGCTTCGCAGTTGAAGATGTTACCACCTGCAGCAAGGGTGTCAGCGATGATGCCGTGGTGAATGAAATGAGCGTTGTGATGCTTGCCGTGGAAATCGGCGTCGAGGACGAAAACATTCTTGACAGTGCCTTTCACCGTTGAGAACATGCCAGGGAAGACCACCACTTTGCCGTAGTCCTCTTCTTCATCAATAACCTTATAGTATTTGGAGGCATTGTTCTTAAGACCGGTAATCACATGACCATTGCCATCAAAGGTGCCTTCGTAGACCAGTTTCTCCTTAGGGCTGACGTATCTGGTCTTGGTGACGCCACCGTCCACATAGGTCTCAACCTTATAGCCTGCTCCAATCGGCACCCAGTTGTGGGCGCTCATGTCGATGTCGGCCATGAGCTTGCCATTCAGCTTGGGGTGTGAAGCCACGGTGTTGTTTTTGCTGTAGCCATGGCGGCCGTTCACTTCGCTGATGAACCAAGCCAAGTCCTCAGGCGAGTCGATTTCGACGGTTTGGTTCGAACCGTCGCCTGTGATTTCAGGGAATCCCGTTGGGCGTTCCGTCACCACTTCCGTCCACACCTGGCCCATCACATTGGCTGAGGTAGGCGGGAACGGGCCATAATACACATATTGGCCAGGGTTATTAGGATCGGGAGTTTGGATATACGAGTTCTCCGAAACATTGGTGGCGATGCCATCACCCCACGAGCCACCGTCAGCGAGCTCGATGTGTATCTTGATGACAATCTTTCGACCATGGGCAGTCTCAGTACCATCATCATCAACCACGGTTCCGACCCAATGATGCGAGAAGTTGAATCCTTCCATTCGGATTTTGTCGTTGCCGACCATTGTTATGAAATCTGATTTTAACTTGTTTTCACCGCCACCGGTAACAACGCCAGTGATGGAGTTACCTGTCACCGGATCGGTAATTGTGCCAATTTCGAGTTCCCCTGCGTCATTAAGATCTTCAAATTTGTATTCCCTAGCATTCGCGTCGTAGTAATACTTGGGGGCATAAGCAGTCACGTCGCTTGCGCCATTGGGCAGCTCGAAGTTGGGCGACACGGCATCTTGCACGATGGTGGCAGCCGGCAGCGACATGGCTCCGCTGGCACCTGCGATGGCCTTGAAGATGTCGGTCAGGCCACCAGAAGACGAAGCCTCGAAGTAATACTCAGTACTTGCTTGGTCGCCTCCGTTATCCAAATCAGTTGCGTCAGGATAGTTGGAGGACGTGTAGCTCATATAGTCGTCAGTTCTATCGTCGATATTATCACCAAACACGCCGACGGTAAATACGGTCGCATTGAAATCATGTTTCATATCGTGAGCGAAGTTGATGACGCTGTTGGCAACATCCTCATCAAAACCATTACTGTGGTTGGGCTCACCATCGGTAAACATCACCACCACCTTCGAACGCTCCGGTTCTCCTTCTTCTGGCTCTGGGAAGCTTTGCAACAAAAGTTTGGCCTTGTACATGCCAAAATCCGCAGATGTGGCGCCTCCTTCATTAAGTGCATCTACCCGGTTTTTAATATAGGTAGCACCGTAGCTTGCGTCTGTCGGGCTTCTATGGTTGACGAGAACTTCTGTGTAATTGTAGGTGTATCCACTGCTTTGATAAGTATAGTTGCCTTCGGTAAGATTTGAGGCGTTAGGTGCAGTTGTTGGATCATTAGAATTACTATTGGAATTGTAGTATCTAGCTCCTGCATACTTCACGATACTAATCGTGTGATCCACTTCGTGTTGCTCGGCGTCATCGGCGATGATATCAACGAAAAGATTGACAGAGGTCTTCAATGCATCCATTTTGGTCTGTGAAGAAACTGCCTCTCTTTCATATAGCACGCCTGTCCAAATGGTACCGTTTTGCCGATTAACTAGGTCTTGCGGAGTTGTAACAGGTTCGCCATTATTCCCATAAAGATAGTAGTATGTGCTGCCTACTTGGAAACGTAGATGGTAATAGTAATAGTAATAACCATATCCACTTCTATATCGTTCAACTGGATAATAGTTTCCGTCGGTATATTTATAGTAATAAGTATTATTACCATAATTTTGATAACTGTATCCTCGAGAGGGCCTTGCCTCGTATTCGTAATCGTAAATCTCATCATCCATCGAACCCGACACGTCCAGCACGAGGACGATATCGGTAGGTTTGTGTTGGGCAACGGAGTGGCCTGTCACATAGGTTTCGAGGAAGATGTTACCCGAGGTACCGTCATTGGGGTCGTCGGGCTCAAACCATTTTTTCATCACCAAGCCTTCGGGGATGTTTGGGTTGGCAGGGTCAGCTTGTGCCCAGGCGCCCAAGCTCACGAGCACCATCCCTATAATTAATAAGGTGTGCCCGAAGGCGCTTTTCCATTTGCCGTGGCCGAGCTGGGCCAGGCTTTTCTTCAGTTGTAATTCTTTTCTCATTTGCATTTTTTGTTAATATTTCTATTGTATCTTATTTTGTTGTCTATCAACTTATTTCATTTCATTCAAACATCACCGTCTCCAAGCGTTGCAGGAAGTCGGGAGCCACGGCCTCGCCCATCTGCACAAAGAGAGCGGCATCCATGTTGGCCCAACCGAGCAACTGCCTCACAGCCTCCTCCCCTATCCCGGTCTTGGCGGCAAGCCACTGCACATCACGCCCTTGGCCCTCCAGCATCTCGCTGAGGAACCGGCCGGCATGGAAGCATGTGGCGGTGTTGTCAACAGTCATTTTTCTTCAGTTATTGCAATACACTATAAATCGGCTGCAAAATTACCATTAATCAACAGATTAACAGCGTTTTAAAGCGGCAAATAAGACAACATAAATGTGGTTAATTCTACCACAATCGTCGGGGTCAGAAGTCCTGCTCCCCAGCAGGCGCGCTGCCCGTCCAAGGCTGGGCTTTGGAACGGAGCGCATCGGAGCAGTCGCGGAAAAAGTCGTGGTGAAGCAGCTGGCAGATCTTGTTGAGCAAGGCCAGGTCGATGCTGTCGCGTTTCAGCATCTTGTAGACATTAGAGCGGTCGCTGTGGATGGCATTGGCAAACCAGGTCATGGTGCGCCCTTGGGCCTTCAATTCCCTGCGGATCATCTCCCCTATGTGTATCTTCATCATCGCGGTTTTCCCTCCCCAAAACAGGCACGAAAAAGGTCGTGAACCCGTTTCATTTGCTTGGAGGTTCTGGAATACCTGTTGTCCAAATAGAAAAAGCTCACGACCATAGCCGCAAGCATTCGTGTTTTTCTATTGGGACAACGCGAAATTTTCCAGATTTCCAAGCCCATAAAACGCACATCAAATGCTTTTATTGATGTAAATGATATGTATTAAGTCCCGTTATTTACCTATAATTTGCCTGCTTTTTTGGTTTGAAAAACAAAAATACACTAAAAAAGCATTTAGGAACCATTGCGTAGCAAAAAACACGGAAATTAGGCGAAACATTCCACAATATTGTGGTAGTTTTTACCACAATATTAATCTCACCATATATCCGACCAAGTCACCGAAATGACATGGTTGGTGGATTTCGCGCCTTCCTTGAAGACATTGGCCATGCCGAAGGTGTAGCGCACCTCGACGAACCAATAGCTTAAGGCCGCCGTGACGCCATAATCGATGCGGTTGAAGCTGCCTGACTCCCAAGGTGTGATGAACTGCTGTTTCTTCTTGCCTTTCACCTCCATAATGTCGTTGCCGCCTATGCAAAAGCCTACTTGTGGTCCGATGCGAAGCCGCGGGATCATGGATTCGTCCTCGTCGTCATCATTCCACCTGCGGAGGTAGATGTTGAGCAGCAGCGGCACATTGATGTAGTGCGACTTCTCCATGAAGCGCACTGTGTTGTTGCTGGCATCCAAACCTTTCTTCGAGCTCATGCCTTGTCGCGAATAAATCACATCGATTTCGGCGCCGATGATAGAATGCTCTGGAATGAGGGCAAGGCGCACACCACCCGTGAGATCGGGACGAAAACGCGTGCTGTCGTTGCCGCTGATGCGCATGGTGGAGATTGCTGGGCCAAGCATCAGGCCACCGCCGAGGCGCTGGGCAAACAAAGGCTGGACTCCGAAGAGCCAAAGGAAGAAAAATATGAGCAGTCTTTTGTCTTTCATGGATTGCAAAAGTACTTCTTTTTATAAAAAGAATGCAGGAAAAACCTATTTTTGCCCCAAAATTGAAATAGTTTGACTAAGAAAACTTTTAAAATGACAGAATTCGACGCATTGATAGGACTTCGCCACAGCGAACAGCTTGTGGTTGAACACAAAGATACCGCCGCTGTGTATGGTTCAGGCGCCTTGGAGGTGCTTGCCACCCCCGCCATGATTGCCCTTATGGAAAAGACCTGCCTGATGGGCGTTTGCGACAAGATCGGCGAAGGCAACACTACCGTCGGCATTGCCGTGAACATCAAGCATTTGAAGGCCAGTCCGGTAGGCAGCACCATCCGCTGCGATGCCGAACTCATCGAAGTGGACCGCCGCCGCCTGGTGTTCGAAGTGAAGTGTTTTGAAGACACAACGCTTGTCGGCGAAGGCATCCACGAGCGTTTTGTCGTGGAGAGCGAGAAGTTCATGTCCAAATTCAAATAAGCCCCGCAATGAATCCCGTCGCCCTTCGATTACTCAACCAGCAGCTCATCTGCCCGCAGTTCGACAAGCCCGAAGCGGTGGTCAACCACATGGGTGCGATGCAGGCGCAGGAATACCGCCTGATGCGTTGGGCGGTGGCGATGCGGACCAAGAAACCATCCGCTAAGGCTTTCAAGAAGGCCTTCGACAGCGGGCAAATCATCCGTCTGCACCTGATGCGTGGCACTTGGCAACTCGTTTCCGCCGATGACTATTGGCCCTTGCTCGAACTCTGCTCGGCGAAGGCATTGGCAGTCATCAAGGGATGGATGAGCAGTAATCAGATTAGCATCCCTGATGAGGAGGTGATGGAAATCCGTGAAATCCTTGTGCGAACCGCTGCCGACAAGGGTAGCGTCACCAAGGAAGACTTTGTTGAAGCCTTGGAGGAGAAAGACATCCAAATGGACGATCACCGGTTGTCGTACCACCTCCGCTATGCCGAGCTGTCGGGGACGCTTTGCAGCGGCGACTTGTTGCCGATGAAGGCGACCTATGCCCTTGCCGCCGATAAGGTAAAACCCCATGTCAAAATGGACCGCGATGAGACCTTGGCGATGATTGCGCGGAAATATTTCCAAAGCCGCCAGCCTGCCACCTTGGAGGATTTCGTGTGGTGGTCGGGTCTGAACATCAACGATTGCAGGCGGGGAATTGAGATTTTAGGTGATTACCTGCATGTTGAGACGCACGGCCGTGCGTCTCAACGCAGGGAATTCTATTTCACCAACGATTGCCGCACCCGTGGTTTCCGCAAAGGCAACTATCTCTTGATTCCACCTTACGATGAATATCTCATCGGCTACAAGAGCCGCGACATCGTCCTCTCGCCTGACTATAGCCATAAGGCGCACAACAACAGCGGCATCTTCCAGCCTATCATCGCCCACGACGGCGTGATTTGCGGCAATTGGACCCCTTTCAAGGAGGACCTACAAGCCACATTCTTCATGGGTGAGCATAAGGCTGACCTCCAAGAGGAATGGAAACGATACAAGACATACCAACTAAAATGAAAAGAATATGAAAGAAAAACCTTCGTCCGGCATCAAACAGTTTCTGTTGACGCTTCTCGCGACAACCTTCTCCATCATACTCACCTTCGGCACTTCAGCCGTCATTGATAGACGCCATAAAGCGGCCGCCAAGAAGGAATGGTCATGATGAAAACGAATAAATATTATTTTACTCCTGACGTCACCTTTTGCCATCCAGACTTGTTATATGGGCGAACTGGTTCAAGAAACAGAAGTCTAACACTTAAAACGAAAAGAAAATGAATAGCAATGTAATTTGGGTGGAATTCATCAACATGTTACCCATCATTTTATGCGGATGCGTACTCCCCATTATCTTCATTTGGATGGAAACACGTCGAAAAATGAACGAGACCAATGCTCGCACGCAAATCGTCACGGCGGCCTTGGAGAAAAACCCCGACATGGATGTCGAGGAACTGCTCAAAAAGATTTCGCCGAAGAAAAAGCTCTTGAAGGAGAAGCTGCTTTCGAAACTGCTTTGGGGCTGCATCACCACCATATCGGGCATCGGCTTGATTGGATTTGGCATCTTCCTTATTAATACAATAAGCAAAGATACGCAGAAGATTCACATGGCAGACGATGTTCAGACCGCCATTGCTTTCGGTGTGATTTTGCTGGCCATAGGTGCCGCCTTCATCATCAACTATGGCGTAGGTAGAAAGATGCTCGCTAAGGAGATTGAAGCCGAAGAAAGCAAAACAACCACGCAGGTCTAACCCGTGACACGCGAAGGATTCATAGCACTTGTGGAACAAGAGCAAGGGGCACTTCGGGGCTTCTTGCTCTACCTCTGCTGCGGCAACAAGGACGAAGCCGACGACCTTGCACAAGACGCATTGGTGAAGGCTTACCTCTCGTCGGCAGGCTATCAGGAGAAGGGGAGGTTCCGTTCGTGGCTGTTCAAGATTGCCCACAACACCTTCCTCAATCACAAGGCCAGTTGCCGCACCACGGAAAGCCTCGATGAGGCACGGGCACTCGTCAGCAACACTTCCGCCGATACTTCCTTCGAACATCAATATCTTTATCTTGCCTTGCGCACCCTGCCGCCCAAGGAACGCTCAGCCATCACGCTATTCTACTTCAACGGATACAATATCAAGGAAATAGCGGCCATCACCGACACCTCTGAAGATGCCGTTAAGAAACAACTCTCGCGCGGACGCGACAAACTAAAGGAGAAACTGAAGCCATGAACAAAGACAAAGAACTTGAGGAACTCTTCCTCGCCCAGCAACCGCATTTCGATGACAACGAGGCCTTTATGGCATCGCTCAACAAGCGTTTGGATGCCGTGGAGTATGTCAAACAGCACCAAGAGGCTACGATTCGCCGTTACAAATGGGCTATGGTGGCAGCCTTTGTCGTGGGCATCATTAGCGGAGCCATCACCATCGCTTTCGTGCTTTCCATACCCGCCGAGGTCCCGCTTTTCACATTTAATGCGCAGTCGGCCACCCTGTTATGGCTTAGCGAGCACTCCCGAATCATCGTCACTACTGCGCTCTCATTGTTGATGGGCTTCGGTGTTTTCAGCATCTTCAGCAATGTGATGGACATTGTGAATATGCGAAAGCGTGCTTTGTCAAAAGCTTAATCGCACTCCTCCAACCATTTTTCTAAAATTTTACAATATTTGTCGGTTTGTTCGACGAAGCAGGTGTGGCGTGCGCCTTTGAAGACTTCCCAGCGGCTGTTGGGGATGTTCTCGTAGAGCGAGGCAGCCACCACGGGCGTGCAGATGTCGCGGGTGCCGCTGCAGATGAGGCAAGGCTGTGTAATTTGGTGCAGACGGTCGGTGTATTCGAAGTCGGCCAGATCGCCCAAGGGTTGGTATTCGTTGGGTCCCCAGCCATAGAGGTAGGCTTCGTTGCCGGCACGTTTCGGGCGACGGATACACTCGGGCGAGTTTTCGTCCACGCTGATGACATAACGCTCATAGTAATGCTCGTTGGCGCGGAGGTAGTCGGGGTCGTCCCATTTCCCCGTGGCTTCGGCGTGGCGGATGGCCTCTTGGTCTTCTGCCGACATGTATTTGATGAGGCGGTGCTGCTCGCTGGCCCACAGCGAGCTGGAGGCATGGCCCGAAGAGAGGATGACCGACTTGATGCCCTTGGGCTGGCAGTCGATGATATAGGCGATGGCCTGCATGGCGCCCCACGACTGGCCGAGGAGGTGAATCTCGTCGAGGTGCAGGTATTCGCGCAAGGCGATGAGTTCGTTGATCCAGGTCTCTTGCGTCCACAGTTCGGGATGGCCGTCGAGGTATGAGTTGCCGCAGCCGATTTGGTCGTAGGAGATGACCTGACGGCCTGTGTTGGCGATGCGGTCCAGCACTTCGAAATAGTTGTGTGTACTGCCCGGTCCGCCGTGCAAACAAAGCAGTGCGGGCTTGCTCGAAGGTTCACCGACAATGCGGTAGTAAGTTTGGTAGCCGAGATATGGCATATAGCCTTCTTGGATGGGGTGATGATTCATGGGGTGAGGTATTTTGATGGTTTTACTTCACAACAAACTTAGCCGTTTCGCAAGCGCCTTCTCCCTTAACCTGCAAGAAATAAAGCCCCTTTTCCATTCCTGCCACGGAAATGGTTCCCCTTGAGGAACCAGACAATACCTTTTGGCCCAAGACATTGAAAATGGAATACTCTATCGTTTCGCAAGGAAGGTTCTTCATATAAAGCACCTCTGAAACGGGATTGGGATAAACTTCCAGCGGCTGTTGGGCGGTGGATTCGTGAACGGTCAAAGGTCCTTCTTTAGGAATAATGTTCAAGATGATTCCCTCTACCTTGGTCATGCCGTAATAGAAATTGGGGTCTGGGATGTCGTACCAGTTGTCCAATGTGCCGCCATAGCCGAAGTTAATATGGAACTTGCCGTCCGATTCGCGATAGCCGTCGACCACAACGTTGTGTCCGACCGTTCCTGCGGGATTTTCGACAGCCAAATGGGCAGGATAACCGGCTTGCAGATTAGAAATCAAGGTGGCATACATTAAAGAATCGGGGGCACGAAACAGTACGCAATCCGTAAAGCCAAAGCGTTGGTAGGCCTCAAAGGCTTGGTCGACATAAAAGGTGCCTGAACTTTGCGAAGTGTAAACCTGCTTGCAGGCAGTACCACAAGCAAACACTACAGCGGCGGCCAACTCATCAGACAGTTCCTCGCCGCGCTGGAAAGTGGCGTCGATGGAGTCCAACATTTCGTTCAGCTGAGGAAATGACGGGAATTCCAAGGCTTCCCAATCGTCATCAATAATGTATTGGCGCCCGGAATAATAATGAACGTAATCATCATTATCGGAGAAACGGGTCTCTTGTGTCGTCCGCAAATAATTGATAATCTGTCCCATGGCAATGGCAGGGCATCCTGCTACACTATAGGCATTGCCATTCATGGGGTCTCTGGGACAAAACTGATTGTAAGGAAAATCCTGCGTCCAATGTGAATGAAGCAAGCCATCAGCACGGAGCATCAGTGTGGTCGCTTCTGGTTTTTCAACAGTTTTCAGAAGAGGAGCTTGCGCCCAACCATTCAAAGCGCAAAGAGCAATTACTAAGAAGGAAAGAAGCCTTGACATTTAGATAAATGTTGATTTACCCCCGCAAAACTACAACATTTTCATTATCAACGGTGATTTGATTTTATAATGTCCATGTATTTGTCCACATTGGGTTTTCGTTTCGGAACGGATAATAAACTACTTTTGCAGTCGTTATAACCAAGTAAACATAGTATTAAAACCGATGCCCGATGGTATATAAGAGCGGCCCATCTATAATGAAGAAATATCTTGCAATTCTATCCGTCATCGTTTTGTTTGCGTTCAGTGGTTGTGAAAAGTTTGCTGGTGAATCTATTTCAAAGGATTTCAGCATTTCGGGTTCCTATACCGAGCTTGAAGTTGAGGATGCATTTGACGTCACCGTCAGCAATGCTGCGACACAGATCACCATCACTGCGGGCGAGCGTGTCATGCCGAATGTGGTGGTTGAAACCGTTGAGAACACCTTGAAAATCTATCTCAAGGGATGGCATAACAATCTCGGAAAGGACATGACTGTGATTCTGCCTTATAACGCTGACCTCACGAGTGTTGATTTGTCGGGTGCTTCGGAGTTCCATTCGGAATATGGCATTTATGGTGAAAAAGTTGATATAGAATTGTCGGGGGCTTCCGAGATTTATTGCGACATTGAGGCTGACGAAATTGAGATGGACCTTTCGGGCGCTTCCAGCTACAAAGGCTATGTGGACGCCGATGAACTTGATCTTGATATGAGCGGTGCTTCTAATGCTACCCTTGAGGGACAAGTAGGCACGCTCAAAATTGACTTGACAGGTGCTAGCGACATCAAGAAAACCATCAACGGAAACAGATATGGTTTCGCTTGCGACTGGTGCGAAGGCTCGATGTCGGGCTCCAGCAATGCCTACATCCATTGCGACGGCACCATCAAGGTCAATCTCTCGGGTGCCAGCGATTTGCATTTCACGGGTAATGCCTTCACAGGCGACAGCACCACCTCGGGTGGTTCTGACATCTATCATGATACGCTATAAATCAGTTTAGTCATGGAACAAAAGTTTTGTCAGAGCTGCGGAATGCCGCTCACCAACGAAATCCTTGGCACCAATGCCGATGGAAGCAAAAATGAGGATTATTGCATCTATTGCTATAAGGACGGCAGGTTCCTGCAAGACTGCACGATGGACGAAATGATTGAGCATTGTGCTCAGTTTGTGGACGAGGTAAACAAAGGACTGCCGCAGCCCATCACGAAGGAAGAATACATCGGCCAGATGAAGATGTACTTCCCGCACCTGAAACGTTGGCGTAAGGAATTGTCGATAGATGATGACACTCCAGAAAACCCTGCCTTGATGGGCGTTAAAGACCTTATCGCCAAGATGGCCGACACACTGCCCATCACCATGATATCGTCAGTCGATGAGGAGGGCTTCCCTTGCACCAAGGCCATGCTGTCACCTCGAGTGCGTGAAGGCATCAAGGTGTTCTATTTCACCACCAATACCTTCTCGCTGCGTGTGGCCCACTACAAGGCCAACCCCAAGGCCAGCATCTATTTCTGCGATGCCGAAGGCTTCAAGGGCATGATGTTGCGCGGCACTATGGAGGTGCTGACCGATGCCAAAAGCAAGGAGATGATTTGGCGCGATGGCGACACGGAATACTACCCAGGAGGCGTCACCGACCCAAACTATTGCGTGCTGAAATTCACCGCCACCGATGGCCGTTTCTACAGCGACTTCTATCCGAGAAGCTTTGTCTTATAAACAGTTTATTTCTCTAATCATTCTCGCAAATCTGGCGTGCCAAATCATTGAGCATGAGGCATTGGTTTCTGCTGATGGTTATCTGCTCGTTGTGGTGCTCCCATGGAGAAAGGATGAGCAGTTGGCCTCGGGCGCACGCCTCCATGCGGGCTCCGCTTGGCTTGACAAGATCGGTAAGGCCGTTTTCCTGTAAGTAAATCAGAGGCAAACCCTCGTTAAAGGCTGCCCTCATCACCGATTTCTCACCAGGAGAAATAGCGGGAGAAACAAGCACTGCACCTTGTCGGGCTGCTGTTAGGTATTCCTTTACTTTTGCTTGTATTTCTGCTTCAGTTAGGTGACGAGAGCACTGCACAAATAAGCGCACAGGTCGGTTAAGCAGAAAACAATTTCCAATGGCAGAAAATGAAACTCCAGCAATAGTTAGGTTTTGTTGAACACGAAATAAGTCGGGGTGTTCGCGTTTCATAAGCAAGCGACGAGGGTTGTCGGACAAATAGCGGAGCCATGTTTCAAGTTGCCCTGCTCGTAGCAGGAGCTTGTCATTGTAGCCACGGGCAAAGAGCATGCCGTGGGTGCGATCTTCGCCTCGTCTGTCTTTTCGGGGTGCGGGTTGGGTTTGTTGCGTTGCCAACGCAACAGACGGGACGGGAGGCAAACCTAGCACTAATTCACGGTAATGCTTGTTACAGCTCTGCTTGAACCCGCGCAGTGCCATGCCAAGCGGTTTTTCCATTTTTTCTCTGACAAAAAGGATGCCGTGCAAGTGATCAGGCATCATTTGTAGGGCGATGACCTCCACCTCAGGATGGTGCAATGATGCCGCCCACCACTCGTCAGCAACACGCTTGCCTAGTGCCGAAAGTTCAATGTGTGGCTCGTCTGGGCTGCCTTCAGGAGCGTCGCTTTTACCTACAACATGCCCAAACAGAGCACGACGTCCCTCCGTCACCATCGTGATCATGTAGATTTGGCGGCCTGTATAGTCATGACCAACACAACGGCGAAGCATGGATGGCTTCTTTTCACCAGCAAAGGCTTTCTGTGCTTCATAGGTTTCTTTTTTCATGAAGATGCTCGTTTCTTTTGTTCTGCAAAGATAGAATTCTTTCACAAATATCTCAAAAACTTGCGGAAACGATACTTGTGCCGTATTTTTGCGGCGTATTAAACATTTGCAATGGAAACTGAAAGAATCCTGCTGCGCCCATGGCGCGACAGCGATGCCGAGTCGCTTTTCAAATACGCTTCTGACCCCGATGTGGGTCCCCGTGCCGGTTGGCCCCCGCACAAGAGTGTGGATGAGAGCCTGGAAATCATCCACACCGTGTTTCAAAACGACACCAATTGGGCCATTGAACTCAAGTCGACAGGCGAAGCCATTGGTGCAATAGGCTATTTGCCTGCCCCCGAAAGCGAGCTCCCAGCACGCGAAGGCGAGCCTCTTATCGGTTACTGGGTGGCCAAACCCTACTGGAACCAGGGCATCTGCACGGAAGCCCTTGAATTAATGCTCGACCACATCCGCAAGACGACCGACATCAAATCGCTGATTAGCAGCCATTACTTCGACAACCCAGCTTCGGGAAAAGTGATGGAGAAATGCGGATTCAAGCCTACTGGTGAGACCTGCATCGACGAGAAACTGACGGGCACTACCAAACCCACGCGGGTGATGAGATTGGAGATTATTCGATGAAAAACAGCGCGACAAAAACAGCCGTTTTAATTGCTTTATTTGCATTTTTGTGTTTGCCTTCATGGGCACAACAGAGTCTTCGTGCGTTTTTTGCGGGCAACAGTTACACATCGGTCAATGACCTGCCGCGCATGGTGGCTGACATTGCCCAAAACATGGGCGATGAGATGATTTACGCCAGCAACACGCCTGGAGGCTGCACTTTCGAGATGCACTGCTCCAATACCACGATGGACAGGATTTGTCAGGGAGGTTGGGATTATGTGATACTGCAGGAGCAAAGCCAATTGCCTGCCTTCCCCATTGAAATGGTTGAAGCGATGGTCTATCCTTATGCGGCACAGCTGGTGGATTCAGTGCATGCCTTCAATACCGATGGCGAAGCCTTGTTTTTCATGACTTGGGGACGCAAGAACGGCGACACGGAATATGGCCCGATGTACCCCATGATGAGCACATACGAGGGCATGGACAGCCTGCTCTATGAACGTTATAGGTACATGGCCGAGACCAACGATGCCCCTGTGTGTCCTGTTGGGCGCGTGTGGCACTATCTACGCGACAACCACAGCCAAATAGAGCTCTATATGAGCGACGAAAGCCATCCCTCTTTGGCAGGCAGCTATGCCGCGGCTTGCGCTTTCTATACCATGATGTTTGGCCGCGACCCCGACAGCATCACCTATGATGCAGGAGTAGGCATGAAGACGGCTAGCATTATCCGTTCGGCCGTACACAAGGTGGTGTACGACTCGCTCTGGGTGTGGCAAGGAATAGAGCCTTTTTCCCTCCCCTACAAGTCACAAAGCTCCGAATTAGAAGTCAGCCCCAACCCTACTTCAGGACAAATCAACATAGAAGCGAAAAATGCCACCACCATCAAGGTGTTTGACCTATATGGACGCTGCGTAGCCCAGCATCCACTGAAACCGGGCCAAAACACCATTTGTTTAGGACACTTGGCCGAAGGACTGTATTTTATCAAAGAAGAAAGAACTGGCATGGCAAGGAAATTGCTGATAAAGAAGTAATTTTTTATCTTTGCACCTCGTAATCAATTGCAATGGGAACTCTTAATCCGAAATTCGACACCTGCTTCTTCGAGCGTTACGCCATGGTCTCGTTGGCCTCCCTTTTGGGAGAGCATTACAGCCATCTTGTCAACCGTGACCGGCCCGACCTGCAGGACGAAGTACAAGGCATCGGCATAGAAGTAACCCGAGCCATCCATGAGAACAAGAACGTGGCCAATGCCTTGGTCAACGAGATGGCAGGCGAAGACATCAAAGAAGTGAATGACGACGACTTGCGACGCATCACACAGAGTGGTTATGCCTACGGCTTGGGAGACGGACATCTTATCGGCCGCAACGAATATGAGTATTGGTCGCTGGCACTCCCTTTAAAGCGCATATTGGAAATCAAAATGGACAAGGTGAATAATGGCTTCTACGGCGATTTCCATGAGTTCGACCTCTTCGTCTTCACCAAAGAGGACCTCGACCTCGACCAAGTCAAACAGACCATCGCATTCATGCAGGAGAAACAGGCGTTTCAAAACCGCTACTATTCGCGACTCTTCCTGTCACAAATCCAAACATTGTTTGATTGCGACCTCGTTAGCGGACAATACAGAAAAATCAAAGTCGGGAAAGATCTCCGTCGACATTTTTTCGAATGCGCTATAAAACAAGAACTCTAGTTGAATAGGTTCTCCCCACACTTCTGACAACTAACAGATAGGATCCCTTTGCAAGACCTTGGAACACTCCTCCCACTTCAAGACGGGTATTCCCGGTCGGGCATTTTCCCAAATCACGATGGCCCATCACTTTGCCCTCCATAGAATAGATGTCAATTGTCACAAAGCCGTCTTGTTCCAAGTCAATTTCAACATAACTTGAGGCCGTAACAGGGTTGCCAACGATGCGGATCGACTCTTCCTCATGAGCCGATTCTTGAACTCCCAAACCTGAATACTCATATGCTCCTATGTCGATACGGTCGCCGCAAACGCGCCAGCGGCCATCCAGGTCGAATCCTTCTTCTCCGAAAGCACAACCAGCATTGATGCATGGACTATTGGCATTCAAATGGAAATCCCCGTTTTCAGGGTTGACAAAACATGGATCTCCATCAAGGCAGTCCTCATAAACAGTAATGAACTCGCTGTTGGAGATGTTTTCCAATCCATACTGCACCAAGCAATTGTAGAATTGGGGACCATTATCTTCGAAGGTCCAAGACCACATTTGCACGGGTTCTTCAAGCGGAGCGCTATTTTCATTGCCATAGACGATGCAATTTTGCACCACAGGAGAGCTACATTGATAGAAAAAGATGCCTCCGCAATTGACGCCTATAGAGAGGTTGTTCACAACAGTAAGATTGCTGACCAAAGGGGAAGAATCACTGATGGCAAGTCCCCCGCCGAAATGTCCAGAGGTATTGTTTGCGAACAGGGAGTTCGTGATGCTGCATGGGTTGTCGTAACAGCGTATCATGTACAATCCAGCACCATTGATGCCATAGTTGTATTCAAAACGGCAACGGTCGATTCTCGCCACGCAGCTGTCGATGCTCAAGGCACCACCTATGGCGCTCTCACCATTGTTATAACGGAAATCTGTCTTGGTGATGTCTATCTCACATTTAAGGAAACGCATTCCTCCACCATACATAAAGTAAATGGTGTCAACACGACTGAATGTTATATTGTTGACGACATTACAAGCATCCAATACCACCTTGGAATCCACGGCATTCAATGCGCCTCCGTGTTCACGTGAAAAGTTGCAGTAGAGGGTGCTGTGGTTGATTTCGACATTATCGCTATCGAAGATGCGCAACGCACCGCCGTCCTGGTCCTCGTCCAAAGCAGCCTTGCCATACTGAAAACGGCAGTAGTCGAAGCTGCAGCGACCCGCTTTTTCCAAACGAATGCCATTCCATCCGCCGCGTCCTGAGTTGAAGATGTGGAAACCAGTCGTATCAGCTACCGTGAAAAGAATGGAATCGGCCTCCGTCCCCAAGGCATACAATGAAGCTCCTTCCTTAACCAAAACGTTGAAAAAACCTTTAAAAACCACCGTTGTGCCCTCATGGATATATAACGAGTCTTGAACCTTGACATTACCGGTCACATAAACCGTGTCGGCGTTCCAAGCACCCGATTGCAAACCTGAAACTTCGATGTTTTGTGCGTTGGCGAACAAGCAACCAAACAGAAGTAGGGAAAGTAAAAGTCTTTTGCTCATAGTGATAAGATTTATTTTACCATGGCAAAAATAGGTTATTTTTACAAACACTAGCCAATTATTCTCTTTGAATTGTCGGTTCGCGGTTTTTTCATTACTTTTGCACGGTTTTTCAATAAAGCCAAAGATTTTAACCTTGAGATAAGATGAAGCGTCCTACCATAAAGAAACTGATGCCCGTTCCCATCTTAGGAGCGTTGGTGAAAGCCGCTGCCGGCATCAAGAACATCCCAGTAGAAATACGTCAAAACCACACCAATCCCATCCGTGCCCAAAGACGTGAGCTGAGAAAGCTGTTGACCAAAGCCCAATTCACCGAATTCGGCAAATACTATCATTTTGATGAAATCCTACTCTCAGGCGACATCATGGAGGAATACCGCAAACGAGTGCCCGTATTCGACTACAACAAGATGCATGACGAATGGTGGTATCTCAACCTACAGGGTAAGCGCAACATCGCATGGCCTGGCAAAATCAAGTATTTCGCCCTCAGTTCTGGAACGTCGGAAGCCGCAAGCAAGTATATCCCCATCACAAAGGGTCTGAACAACAAGATCACCCGTGCAGGTATCCGCCAGCTGGTGTCGGCCACCCGCTACGATTTCCCGCTCGACTTCTATAACCGCGGCATCCTTATGATTGGTGGCAGCACCGACTTGCAATACAACAAAGAATACGGCTATTATGCCGGCGACCTTTCCGGCATCTCAGCAGGTAAAATCCCGTCGTGGTTTGAGGCTTTCTATAAACCTGGGCAGAAAATTTCGAAGGTGAAAGACTGGGCTGAGAAGATGGACCTCATGGTAAAGGCCGCTCCAAAATGGGACATTGGCGTCATCGTAGGTGTTCCGGCATGGGTGCAGATCCTGCTTGAGCGTATCATCAAAGAATACAACCTCAAGACCATACACGACATCTGGCCTAATCTGATGGTGTATGTCCATAGCGGTGTGGCCTTCGCGCCTTACGAAAAAAGCTTTGAGCGCATCTTCGGCAAGGAGGTGCTGTTTGTGGAAAGCTATCTCGCCTCTGAGGGATATATCGCCTATCAGGTGGATTTGAAGCGTCGCGTCATGCAGCTTTTGGTTGACAATGGTATCTATTTCGAATTTGTGCCGTTCAACGAGGAGAATTTCGATGAAGACGGCACCATCGTCGAACACCCAAAAACCTTGCTGCTCTCCGAAGTGGAAGAAGGTGTCGACTATGCCTTGCTGCTTTCCACCTGTGCTGGCACTTGGCGTTACCTTATTGGCGACACTATCAAATTCCTCAACACCAAGGATTGTGAAATCGTCATCACTGGGCGCACAAAGCAATTCCTGAGCATCACGGGCGAGCACCTGTCACAGGACAACATGACCCGTGCCGTGGAGATGATGGCCGAGCAGTTAGGGGTCAACATCACAGAATTCACCGTAGCCGGCATCCGTCACGACACGATGTATGCTCACCATTGGTATCTCGGCTGCGATGAACCTCTTGACAAGGAAAAAGCCTTGCACCTCATTGACGCAAACCTTTGCCAGCTGAATGACGACTATGCCGTGGAACGCACGCAAGCCATCAAAGAGCTATTCATCGACGTGTTGCCGACCAACGTGTTCTATGAATTTATGGAACAGAAAATCGGCAAATGGGGCGGTGCCACCAAGTTTCCCCGCGTGATGAAAGGCAAACGCCTTGAAATGTGGGAAGAGTATGTGAAAGGTTTAAATGCATAATTCAAGCTTTACCATGGAAAACGCTCCCCAGATATTTGACAGAATGCCTGAATTCAGCCGTATTGGCTCTTTCAGTTTCCTATTTTGGGCCATCCTGATAGGTTTGTTCCTTTCGGTGGTCGTCAACATGGGGCCTGCCTTTATTACATTGGTGCAGACCAGCCTCCACCGTGGCGCCAGATCGGCAGCTTGGTTTGCCATCGGCGTCATCCTCAACGACGCGATGATTGTCTCGTTGTGCATCCTCACTTCGGTACAGGTGGTCATGCATTCCCCTTTTGAGGCTGCGCTAGCTTGTATTGGCGCCGGCGTGATTCTCTTGTTGTTTGGCATCTTCACCTATAGGCGAAAAGTCAAAGGGAGGGACAAAATCATCGAGCAACGCACCCAAGAGATCATGAAAGAACGCAGCGACAAGCCCTCGTGGTTTGTGTTTCTGGGCAAGGGTTTTGTGCTCAACATCCTGAATCCCTTTGTTTGGATTTTCTGGTTTTCGGCTGTTGCCATGGTGGCTGGCAACATGGGCGGCAACAAGTTGAGCACCCTCGTGTTTTTTGCCATCATTCTCGGCACCACACTTTTCGTCGAGCTGTTGAAGGCATGGGGAGCAGCCAAGCTAAAGCGTTTCCTCAACCCCGAACGCACCGAAATCATGAACAAGGTAGCAGGAGTGCTACTTATGCTCTGCGGTGCTTATTTCATTATTTTTAGGGGAATCTTAAATCTTATCTGATTGCCTCAAACGCCGTCCAAGGTGCCACCTCGGGTACTGGGGCCGTGATTTCGATTGGCTCTTTTGTCACAGGATGCTCAAAGACAATACGCCAAGCATGTAGGCTGATGGAAGCATCGGGATTGCTACGCGGATAGCCATACTTCAAGTCACCACGAATAGGGCAACCCATATGCGCCAACTGGCAGCGGATTTGATGATGCCGCCCTGTGAACAATTCCACCTCAAGCAGATAGAAAGTGTCCGATTTGCCGATAACACGATAGCTGAGCCGCGCCAACTTGGCTTCCTTTGTCCCCTCGGGCACAACGAACGACTTGTTCATCTTCTCGTTCTTGACAAGGTAATCCTGCAACTCATCTGACATCTTGGGCGGATGGTTTTTCACCAAGGCAAGATAAGTCTTGTGAAAATCGCGGTCTTTCACTTTCACCGTCATACGAGAAAGCGCCTTGCTCGTCTTGGCAAACACCACAGCGCCGCTCACGGGACGATCGATGCGATGGACGAGACCGGCAAACACATTGCCTGGTTTATCGTATTTAACCTTGATGTATTCCTTCACATCATCAAGCAGGCATCTGTCGCCCGTCTTGTCGCCCTGCACAATCTCAGAAGGAAGCTTGTTGACCACGATGAGGTGGTTGTCTTCGTAGAGTATTCGGTCAGAGATATTATTCATAATACCATTAACTCTTAACTATTCACTCCTCACTCCTCACTCCTCACTTTCAACTATTACCCCACTACCAATGACATACGGCTCTGTCTCATGGTACACCACCCCAAACTGTCCGGGAGCCACTCCCGAAATGGCCTCCTCCGACACGATGTCGGCACCACGCTCAGTGAGACGAATCGTACCATACGTAAACTCAGGCTGGTGCCTAATCTTAAAGCGGACACGCTGCCTTTCCTCAAATTGCAAGGTGGGATTCATTGGCTGAAGGTCGCCCATGGGGACGATATTGGTATATTGCGCTATAGGGTCGTAGCCTTGCGACACATAGACGATGTTGTTCGGGATGTCCTTCTTCACCACAAACCAGGGTCCGCCGCTCAAGCCCAGGCCCTTGCGCTGACCGATGGTATGGAACCAAAAGCCCTTGTGGCGACCCAACTTCTTGCCCGTTTCCATCTCCACGATGTCGCCAGGCATTTCGCCGAGGTACTCACGGATGTAGTCGTTGTAGTTGATCTTGCCTAAGAAGCAAATCCCTTGGCTGTCGTGGCGCTCGGCACTCGGCAGCTTATACTGGGCAGCCAAACGGCGCACCTCCGGCTTGGGGATATCGCCAATGGGGAAAACCACCTTGCTCAGCTGCGCGTAGGTGATACGGCCCAAGAAATAAGTCTGGTCCTTGAAGGTATCAGCAGCCGTGCCGAGCCAGAAGATGCCACTTTCATCTTCCCATGAGCGCGCGTAATGACCTGTGGCGATTTTATCGAAGTTATGGCCTTCCTTCTCCTCGAAAGCGCCGAGTTTGATCCAGCGGTTGCACATCACATCGGGGTTGGGCGTAAGGCCCTTACGCACCATCTCCATGGTGTATTTCCCAACAGTTTCGAAATATTCATGCTGCAAGTCCACGATATCGAATTTGCAGCCGTATTTCTTGGCGATATAAGTCGTGATCTCGATATCCTCTTCCGAAGGGCAACTTGAAAGGTCTTCTTTGCCCTCCATGCCGATTTTGATATAAAAGATATGAGGGTCATAACCCTGCTCTTTCAGCAGCGGCACTACCACGGAGCTATCGACGCCCCCCGAAACCAACGCAGCGATATTCATGATTCAATACTTAACACGGTCACCTCATCTCCCTTCTTTATGTCGTTCTGTTTTGAAAAGGTACAAAATAATCATAATCAAGAAAATGGAAACGGGGACGCTCAACAAAAAACGAAGCAACACCTGTCCAATCAAGCGGAAGCTGAACGACTCAAGTAGGAAAAGGTAGAAATGATGTACCGAGACCATACACAAGGCATAACGGAAAAACCACGTGCCGCCCAGTTGGTTGAGGTTAGGTTCCTGTACGTTATCGAACTTCAAGTTTCCAGAAACCAAACGGATGATGGCTGGACGGCAAAAAGCCATCAACGTGGTGGCTCCTGCATGTAATCCAGGTGTACCCAGAAACAAGTCGATGCAAAGTCCCGTTCCAAAACCAGCCAACAAAAGCTGCCAATTGGGAATATTGAAAGGCAGCAACATGATGAAAATCAAATAGACATACGGATGAACATAACCGCCCAAACGGACATAGTTGATGACCAACACCTGCAGCAGTACGAGTACGACGAAACGGATAATCTGTATAACGGTCTTGTTCATGTCACTGGAATTTTGCTCTCAACGAATCTAGCTCAGGTTTATGCAAGTCTTTAATCACGTATACATGTCTCAACGTAGAGAAGTCGGTGGCGAAACGAATCTTGGCACGGTTCAACGCATCGACAGCGGTCGGATAGAATTCCTCTATGGTGCCCACCATCAAATCCTCAGGGAAGATGTAGGAATGGGAGCTGGTCAGGATGGTGTCGCCTGGATGCAAAACGATGTGCGTCGGGATGTCTTCAACCATACCATAACGGTAGTTGTTGGTCTCCCATTTCAAGCTGGCCAGTTCCTGGCTTTCTTTGATACGGACGCCTACAACTGATTTGCTGTGAAGCAAACTCATGATAGAGGCATAGTGACGGCTCACGTCCATCACCACGCCGACAATGCCATTTGACGAGATGACACTCATGTCGCGTTCGATACCATCAGCCTTACCCTTGTTGATGATGATATAGTTGTTGGCCTGATTGGTGCTGTTTTTCACCACCTTAGCAGGGATATACTCATATATGGTATCTTTTCCGTCGATATCATACCAACTGACCGTTGTGTCGACGACCACCGACAATTGTTTGCGAAGCAAGGCGTTCTCCTCGGCCAGCTTCTCGTTGGTTTTACCCAAACGGAAATAGTTGCCGACCTCGCTGCCCCATTCATACACCTTCCCTACCACATCGTTTGTGATGTTGACCATGCGGTTGCGATGGAAATTCTGACTGCGGGCAAGCAGCAAAATCGAAATCACTTCGAGCAAGATGAACAAGATGACGAAGTGATGTTTGAGAATAAAACGCCTAAGATTATACATGCCTTATTTGATAAGGAATGTAAAGCGGTCGAAGTTCTTCAGAGCGATGCCTGTACCACGTGCGACAGCGCGCAAGGGGTCTTCGGCAACGTGGATGGGTAACTTGGTCTTGGAATTAAGACGCTTGTCGAGACCACGGAGCAGGGCGCCACCACCAGTGAGGTAAATACCCGTGCGATAGATATCGGCAGAGAGCTCAGGCGGTGTCTGTTCAAGAGCATTCAACACGGCCGTCTCAATCTTCATGATACTCTTGTCGAGGCAATGGGCAATCTCGGCATAATTCACACGAATTTCCTTCGGGATACCTGTCAGCATGTCGCGGCCTTGCACAGCATAGTCCTCAGGCGGGTTGTCGAGCTGTGGGATGGCGGCACCGACTTCGATTTTAATGCGTTCGGCGGTACGCTCACCAACGATGATGTTGTGTTGCTTACGCATGTACTCTTCAATGTCGGCGGTGAAGTCGTCACCGGCAATACGGATGGACTTGTTGTTGACAATGCCACCCAAGGCGATAACGGCAATCTCGGAGGTACCACCACCGATGTCGATGATCATGTTGCCAGTAGGTTCAAGCACGTCGATACCGATACCAATGGCGGCGGCCATGGGTTCATGGATCAAACGTACTTCCTTGGCGCCAGCTTGTTCGGCAGAATCCTTGACGGCACGCTCTTCAACTTCCGTGATACCCGAAGGGATGCAGATGACCATCTTCAGGCTAGGCGGAAACAAGGAGTTTTTGAAATTGATCATTTTGATCATCTCGCGCATCATGTATTCTGCCGCTTGGAAATCGGCAATAACACCATCACGCAAAGGACGAATGGTTTTAATGTTTTCATGCGTCTTGCCATGCATCATCATGGCACGCTTTCCCACAGCGATAATCTTTTTGGTGTCGCGCTGCAGTGCCACGATTGAAGGCTCGTCAACGACCACCTTGTCGTTGTATATGATAATCGTATTGGCCGTACCAAGGTCAATGGCTATTTCTTTGTTAAGGAATGAAAAAGCTCCCATAATCTACAGTTATTAGTTGTCAGTTGTTTAGTTATCAGTTGTTCAGTTAATGTCTAAAATGTCTAAATCCAGTAAATACCATGCTGATACCGTTCTCGTTACAGCAGTCGATGGATTCTTGGTCGCGAACTGAGCCGCCAGGCTGCACAATGGCAGTGATTCCAGCTTCATGTGCCAATTCAACGCAGTCCTTGAAGGGGAAGAAAGCATCGGAAGCCAACACGGCTCCTTTAAGGTCGAAATTGAAAGAGCGGGCTTTTTCTATGGCTTGTCTCAAAGCGTCGACACGGGAGGTCTGCCCAATGCCGGAAGCATACAGCTGTCTGCCTTTGGCCAACACAATGGCGTTGGAACGGCTGTGTTTCACGATCTTATTGGCAAAGACCATGTCTTCTACTTCTGAACTGGTCGGTGTTTTAACAGTGATCACCTTAAAGTCGTCAGCCGTCTCCGTATGAAGGTCACGATCTTGCAGCAGGAAGCCATTCAAGGCTGTTTTCACTGTCTTTTTACTAAAGATATCCTCTTTCAAACGCAGTACCACCCTGTTTTTCTTTGAGAAGAGGATGTCAAGCACTCCGTCTTCATAATGAGGAGCCACGATGACCTCGATAAAGAGTTTGTTAATTTCTTCAGCTGCTTCCTTGTCAATGGGACGGTTGCACACTAATACGCCGCCAAAAGCCGAAACGGGATCACCGGCAAGGGCAGCCAAATAAGCTTCTTTGACGGTCGCACGGCAAGCCAAACCGCAGGGGTTGTTGTGCTTAAGGATAGCGAAAGTAGGCGTGTCGAATTCACGAAGCAGGTTAAGTCCAGCATCCAAGTCAAGCAGGTTGTTGTACGACAACTCCTTGCCATGGAGCTTCTCGAACATCGCATCCAAGTCGCCATAAAAAGCGCCCTTTTGGTGCGGGTTCTCGCCATATCGCAACGCCGTAGCTTTTTCTTCACAAATCCTAAGCGGTTGCTCCACCTGATCCTTGACAAACCAGTTGAGGATGGCGCTGTCGTAATGCGAGCTGACGGAGAAGGCATAGCTAGCAAAACGACGGCGGTCTTCAAGAGAGGTCTCACCATGCTGCTTCTCGAGGATCTCTATGAGTTCTCCATAATAATCCCTTGAAGGCACAATGACCACATCGTTAAAATTCTTTGCACCTGCCCTGATGAGTGAAATGCCACCAATGTCGATTTTCTCGATAATCTTTCCTTCGTCGTCGGTAGTGGCCACCGTTTCCTCAAAAGGATACAGATCGACAATGACCAAATCGAAAGCAGGAATCTCGTATTCCGCCATTTCTTTCTGATCGGAGGCCAAATGCGTACGACCCAAAATACCACCAAACACTTTGGGATGTAAAGTCTTCACACGTCCACCCAATATGGAAGGATAGCCCGTTAACGACTCCACCGTCTTCACGCTCGGGTCGAAGGCATGGATATAATCATAGGTACCTCCCGTGGAATAAATTTGAACATCATTCTGTTTCAACAATGCCACGATGGTATCAATACCTGTCTTATAAAATACTGATATTAAAGCTGTTTTGATTTTCTTCAAGAGATTAAGTATTAAAAGGATTCAAATTGCAAGAATATTAAAAATATGACAACCTTGCAAGATGTGACTGTATTTTTTTTGAACAAAGATTTCAACAGGTCGGAGATCAAAAGGACAAGAAGAATTATATAGAATCTTTTCGTTAAAGAAAAAAATAATGGTATGAAAATGAACGTAATAGAAAAAAAACGATTCTAAAATGCAATTTCTGTTTGGAGGAAACGATTTTCTTCTTATTTTTACAAGTTCAAAATTAGCCGATGGAAACAAAGTGGGTCTTAAATAAAGAAGCTGATTCTCAGCTTGTTGAAAAGATAAGCAAGGAGCTCAATATTGACGCTAACCTTGCCACTTTGCTTGTCCAACGCGGAATAACCACCTATGACGAAGCCAAAACTTTCTTCCGTCCTTCCCTAAGCCAACTTCACGATCCATTCCTGATGACGGATATGGACAAGGCTGTCGAGAGGGTGTTGCGTGCCATCAACGAGGGAGAAAAACTGTTGGTTTATGGCGACTACGACGTGGATGGTACCACAGCCGTTGCTGTCGTATACACGTATTTGAAGCCCTTCTTCAAGAAGAAGAAAATCGAGTTCTATATTCCCGACCGATATGAAGAGGGTTATGGCATTTCCCATAAAGGCATCGACTATGCTGCCGACAACGGCTTCAAGCTGGTCATCGCCCTCGACTGTGGCATCAAGGCCGTCGAGCGTATCGATTATGCCAACGAGAGGGGAGTCGATTTCATCATCTGCGACCATCACCGCGCCGGCGACATCATCCCCAATGCCGTGGCCGTGCTTGACCCCAAACGCCCCGACTGCCACTATCCTTACAATGAACTTTCGGGGTGCGGCGTAGGCTTCAAACTCATCACTGCCTTGGCGAAAAAAGGATTGGGAAGTATGGAACAGGTTTACGACCTGCTTGACCTGCTTGCGGTGAGTATCGCTGCGGATATCGTGCCCATCACAGGCGAGAACCGTGTATTGGCCTTCTTCGGTTTGAAACAACTCAACAAGAAACCGCGTCCGGGCATCGAAGCCATCCTACAACATGCCAACATCTACCGTCGCGATGAAGACCCCGAAAAAATTGAAGATGAAGACAACGTGCTCACCCGTGAGCTGACCATCAGCGACTTGGTGTTTCTTATCGGACCTCGCATCAACGCGGCAGGACGCATCGACAAAGCTTCCGACTCCGTGCGGCTGCTGATCGCCGAAAAAAAGGAACATGCCGAAAAACTAGCCGCTTCCATCAACGACCTCAACGACATGCGACGCGAGTTCGACAACCGCATCACAGAAGAAGCTCTTGGCATGATTGCCGACAATCCTAAACTGCACAACGCGAAAAGCACCGTCGTCTTCAACGAAAGCTGGCACAAGGGTGTCATCGGTATCGTGGCCTCACGCCTGACCGATTACTACTATCGTCCCACTATCGTGTTGACTCGTGCCAACGAACTCATCACAGGATCAGCACGTTCCATCAAAAACTTCGATATCTACGACGCCATCGATAATTGTTCCGACCTGCTTGAACACTTCGGAGGACACAAATATGCCGCTGGTCTCTCTATGCGTCCAGAAAACCTCCCGGAATTCCAACGCCGTTTCGAAGAATATGTTAGCGAACATCTTGTCGAAGAAGACTTCGTCCCTGAACTTGAAGTTGACCTGAAGATCAACTTCAGCGATATCACGCCCAAGTTCATGCGTATCCTCGACCAATTTGCTCCTTTTGGACCCGGCAACATGGCACCCGTGTTTTGGACCGACAACGTCGTCGATGCCGGTGGTTCGCGCCCCGTAGGGGGACACAAGCACCTCAAGCTAACCGTCATACAGAAAACCGAAAGCAACGTCCAACCTGCACCCTTCTCAGGCATTGCCTTCCAAAAAGGCGACCTGTTTGAGCCCATCCATAAAGGCAAGCCGTTCAGTATCTGCTATCATCTGGAATACAACACTTGGCAAGGGAAGACAACTCTTCAACTCAACGTCAAAGACATTAAGTTTGACAACGACAATGTCTAAAAAGCTTTACGGGAATACTCTAACGTCTCTCAAACAGATTCTCGATATTTATTGTGGGATACAATCGTTGTAGCTCCGACTTTTTCTTTTCCACCTGAGCTTCAAACTTCCTGTATCCTTCACTATCGGGAAACAAAGGCCTGTGATGCAGCATTTGTCGCAACTCACAAGCCATTTGCATAGCAGGTCTCTCTTTGCCGTCAATGGCAAAATCGGCAAAACGCTCCCAGATGTATTGTACCGCCTGCTCGGTGGGATGCACCATGTCTTCCTTGTAAAAACGATAACTGCGCAATTCGTCCAAAAGGATTTCGTAAGCGGGGAAATAATGCGCATTATCAAAAGCCTTGCAAACCGCATCCACAGCCAAAAGCAATGCCGATTTGCTCAACTGGTTTTCATGGAGGCCGTCTTTCAGGTGGCGCAGAGGCGAAATCGTAAAGATGAAATGCTTTTGAGGATGCAACTTGACTATTTCAGAAAGGCATTGGAAAGACTTTTCAACCGACAGGAAAACACGCTCAAAACGATTGGCAGGCAGTTTGTGGCAGTTGGAGACCGTACATCCACTTTCTTTATCTAGGAAAACCCATGAGGTGCCTAAACTCAAAACGATCCACTTGGACCTTGAAAAACAGCCATGGGCATCTGCAAGGTTCTGATTGACCTGCTCCAAAAGAGAGGAAATAGACTTGTTCCAAAAGGCTGTGTTGTGGCTGAAGGTGCAAAAGTACCCCTCTCCCACTTCTACAACATCTTCATGGGTAAATGGGGCACCACTATCCAAACGTTTCACAGACTGTGCGATACTGGAGGGATTGTAAAGCACACCAAAGGGGTTCACCAAGGCATCAAAGCCCACACCCCGGCAGAGAGTTCCCACCTCGTCGGCGAAACAAGAACCCAAGAAGAGCAAACCATCGCCATAATGGATGGTCTGCTCCATGGGTTGGATTTTTATTTCGGTACGAAGAATCATTTGTTAGCCATCAAAAACCTTTCCACCTCGATGCCAGCCATGGCACCGGTACCAGCAGCAACAATGGCTTGACGGTAGATACGGTCTTGACAGTCACCACAGGCAAAAATGCCTTCCACATTGGTAGCCGTCGACTTCGGTTTGGTGATGATATAGCCTTCTTCGTCCATGTCAAGGATGCCTTTAAAGGGCTCGGTGTTAGGTGTATGGCCGATGGCTTCAAAGAATCCGTCCACATAAATAGTACGCTCTTCTTTAGTGTCACTATGATACAACACGGCGCCTTTCAGCTTCTTCATAAAGCCTTGCTGCTCGCCGAAAAGTTCCTTCGTTTGATGCTTCCATAACACCTCGATATTAGGCGTGTTGAGCACGCGATGTTGCATAGCCTTGGAAGCGCGCAGCACATCACGACGGACAATAAGATACACCTTATTGCAGAGTTTGGCCAAATAAGTGGCATCTTCGCAGGCAGTATCACCACCGCCAACCACAGCCACATCCTTGCCTTTGTAGAAGAAACCGTCACACGTAGCACAAGCTGAGACTCCGCCGCCTTTGAATTCTTCTTCGGAGGGCAGCCCCAAATAACGGGCAGCAGCACCCGTAGAAACGATGATGGAATCTGCCAGCAGTTCACCATCATATTCTGTCGTCACCTTGAAAGGACGTTGGCTGACATCAATGCTCGTAACCTCGCCTTCGCGTATTTCAGCACCAAAGCGCAAGGCCTGCTGGCGTATGTCTTCCATCATATCAGGACCATTGACACCCTTTGGATAACCAGGAAAATTCTCGATTTCTGTAGTTTGAGTTAGCTGACCTCCGGGTTGCATGCCTTCATAAACGACCGTCTTCACATCGGCACGACAAGTGTAAATGGCAGCGGTGTATCCGGCAGGACCTGAACCAATAATCAGACATTCAACATGTTCCATTTTCTAAAGTTTAAAGTTAGGAGTTTATAAATTAGAGTTATTTTATGCAAAGGTAACTTTTTTTTCGTAAAGTGGACCATCGTATGAAAAACATTCGTATCTTTGCAGCCGCAAAAGCATCGGGGTGTGGTGCAGTTGGCTAGCATTCTTGCATGGGGTGCAAGCGGTCGCCCGTTCGAGTCGGGCCACTCCGACAAAAGAGCAGCAGAATTTCTGCTGCTTTTTTTGTGCCGTCATGCGAAGCGACAAAAAAAGGACGCCGTTGGCGTCCTTTTTCATTGTCATTAGCAAACCATCAATATTCCCAGAGGCTTTGCTCGAAGTCGAACATTTCGTTCTTGATGCGCTCTGATTCATAAAGGGCGTCAATATTGAATGCGTAGGAGTTGATGTATCTGTCGTAGTTGTTCTCTTCCTTGACAATATAACTGTCGAAGATGCGCTTCTGCAGGATCTCGTCATAGGTGCGACGTTGTGCTGCATTGTTACGGTTGAAAGCGAAGGCACGGGCCAATACTTCTCTGGAATCTTCGTATGGAATCCAGCACACCTGTGAGAGGCCACCGTCCTCATCGACGACGATGGGACCCAAAGCGATGATGCGAACCAAGAATTGCGATAATTTCTTGTCGAAATACCAGTCTTCCTTGATTCTCAGACGGGTCACATTAAGCATACGGTCTCTGAAAGGAATTTCGTTAGGAACCTCCTCACCATCTTTCCAGATGACAGGCGGGTCACCGATCTTCGTGTTTTCCTTTTCAAAGTCAGCCAAAGTCAAGGGGGTCACCATATCATCGATATTGTTCTCGACACGATAAGGCGTGATATCTCCGCTTTGGATGCCATCATAAATCACCGTGATGAAGTTTCTCCAGTCTTCAGTAGGATTGATAGGATAGTAGAACACTTGGTTGATCTTCTGACGGAAATCCACCTCTCTGATGATGGTCTTCTTCCACATAATGTTGGATTCATCGATCTCGGGTAGCGGAGAAGGTTTCTTTTCAAGCATGATTTGTTGTTGTCCCGACAAGATGCTGTTCTTCGGAGGACGAATATCCGTCGTCTGAGCCTTAAGGCAGATGCATCCGCTCAGCATCGCAAGGGTCAACATGAAAACAAGTGTCTTTTTCATCTTATATGGGTTTTATTAACATTCATTATTTGATTTCAACACCGATAGGCGTCTCAAGGGTCTTGGTCTTGCCATCGTTACCACGCACTTGGATAGCCGTGAACTGGAACATGTCGCCCACATTGGATTGGCTGATGGCATTTCTAATCTCATCGGTAAAGCTGCCGCTGTTAGCCTTAGCTTCCTTGGTAGTACCACTCTTGGTCTTATAACGGAAGGTGTAGCCCACCACATCGTACTTAACGCCGTCGAAGTCGAAGTCCTTCATTTCAGCTTCCACACGACCGGCGGCTTGCAGAGCGCTCTTCGACACCACGCCGTTCACCACGTTACGGATGATAGCTACAGGCTTCGGCAAATCTTTCACGCGGAACTTCATGCTACCGAGGCTAGAGCCACCAGAAGTAACACTGATGGTCACCTCGTTGGCCTCGCCGGGACGCAAGTTATAAGTACCATTACCCGTTCTGGTCAATGAGCCGCTGCTGGCTGAGGCATTAATCTCACCACCGACACCGCCACCGACGGCAATCGGGTTGTCGATACCACGATACACAACGTTCATCTTAGTAGCAGACACACTCACCGCGGGGGGAGCTACCACAAAGGAGTTCTCGAAGGTATAATCCTTCATCTCGCCCGTTTTGGGATCCAACATTTGAATAACGCCATTATATCTATGGCTACCCACGCCGCAGTTGAATTCGAGGTTAATCAAACCTTGACCATCGCTGGTGTATTCCTTCATCGGGCCACCATCAAGGCTAACCGAGGCGGTCGTCTTGGCATTCTGCCAAGCAGTGACCATGGCTTGGGCCTTATAGGTCTGGCCGGAGAGGAGGTATCCACTTTCGGCAAACACCTTGGCACCGATTTCATCGAAGGTAAAGTCGGAAGCGTGGATGTTAGTCATCAGTTGGGTGACGGCATTCAGCTCAGCGGTCTGGGCCTCGGAGATAATCTTGTTCAGCAAGGTGACGTCAGCCACAAGGACGGTGTGGTGGAAGTTGTTGTACTCCCAGCTGTTCTGCACGGGATCGGCAGAATTCTCGTCGTAATTGTACTTGGCGCCATAGACTTCGCCTTCCAAGGGGAGCCTCTTCAACTTGTCTTCCGACACCTTGGCCTGCTCCATGACATATTCCTTTGTTCCATAAATACTATCGGTAATCATACCGATTTCATGGATGTGGGCGGGACCCATGGCTTTCACCACCTCGCCACGGAAGCGACGAATCTTTTCGGAAAGCTCATAAGCTTTACCACCATTGCCCGGTCCTTCAGGGTTACCCATCATATAGGCTGTGGGTTGGTTGTAGTTGTCTCTCGATTTCACCTTGGAAGTGTTGATGTCATACATCTTACGGCCGTTCCTCAAGGTGTCGGCATTCCTCAAAAGACCAGTTTCAAGAGCCATTTGTGCAGCTTCGGTAGGGGTTTCGGCCTTGCTGCATTCGACCTTCTTCACGAGATCCCATTTCAGGGCTTCCACGTAGTCGATCAGGTCATTGGCTTCCTCGCGAAGGGCTTGGGCCTGTTCCCAGAACGGACCAGCTTTCTCGGGTTCTTTCGAGTATTGCTCCTCAAAAGCGGCGTATTTCTGGTCGATCTGATTTGCAAGTGTAATATTCGTAGTTTGAACACCGTTGTTGACGGTGTCGAAGGCATCCAAGATGTCTTTCGAAACGTTCATTGCTAACAAGGCAGTGTAGACCAGGTACATCATACCGATCATCTTCTGTCTTGGGGTTTCTTTTGCGCCTGACATAATCTTACTCCTATTTTATATTAAACAATCAGGTTTGAGTAGAATTATGCCTTGATATTCATTGCTGACAACATTCCACCGTAGACGTTGTTGAGGGCGGTCAAGCGGGCTGACAATTGTGTCAGTTGGTCGTTGAGTTGACCAGCGTTCTTCGATGAAGCGTTGAGGTTATCCATATACTTGTTCATTGTCTCTGTCAAGGCCTTGCTGGCAGCCGAAGTCTGTTCGGCACCCTGCAGTTGCAGTTCGTAGATGGAGTTGAGCGACTGCATGCTGCTGGCCACTTTCTTGATGGTGTTGGCATCGAGAGCGCTAAAGTCGAGCTTGCCCAGGGAATCAGAGAGCTTTTGGTTAGTTTGGATGTAAGCGTTCGAGAAGTCGGAGATGGACTTCGTGGCGCGGTCCATAGCGTTAGCGTAGTTGGTGGTGGCAGCCATGGCATTCGAAATGTCGGCCATTTGACCGGCGTTTTCAGCCAGTTTGTCAAGACCCTTACCGATTCTCTTGAAGGTTTCTTCGCTGACGTTCATCTTTTCGAACATCTTGCTGAGCATGGCTTCTTCCACATCGGTGGTGGCAGCAGCGGGGCGACCGGCACCTGAAGTGGCAAACTGGGTCTTCTGAACACCGTCCCAGTCCTCGTCCAATTCAACAAACACATTATCCCAAGCATAATCAAGGTGTTGAGGTTCGAAAGCAGACAAGAAGAAAATCAAAGCTTCGACACCCAGACCGAGAGCCAGCATCAAGTCAGCACCTTGGATGTGGGTCAACTTAAAGTAAGCACCAACCATAACGATAGCGGCACCAATGCCATAAACGGCACCCATGAATGATTTATACTTTTTCGACTGGGTAAAAGCTTGGAATTTTTTGAATCCTGTAAGGTTTTCTTGTTTCTTAGACATAGCTAAATTGTGATTAATTGTTATACTTTATAATAATTTTGTTCTATTTGTTCCATTCTTATCTATAAACCCTTGACATTCTCGGATTGTCACCCTTGTTACGACCCAGATAAGGCTGGATGCAACGGAAACCAGTGTAGCAATTGGCAGAATCCTGATATTGATAGTCGCGGGTGGTCACTTGCAGGTAATAGGAAATGTCTTTCCATGAGCCTCCGCGGATGACCTTACGCTTCATGACAGCCGGGTCATCGGCCTTGGCGTTATAGGTATAGTTGGGGTTCATGTCCCAAGTGAAGTCGTAGGAATTCGGGTCATAGGCACTATTGGTCCATTCTGAGACGTTGCCTGCCATGTCATAAAGGCCCCAACCATTAGGCGGATAGCAAGCCACTACGAGCGTACGCAAACCACCATCGGCGAGATAGTTACCTCTTCTCGGCTTGAAGTTGGCAAGGAAGCAACCTTTGGCGTTGCTGGCGTTAGGACCGCCCCAAGGATAAGGATTCAACATGTTGCCACCACGGGCAGCCCATTCCCATTCTGTCTCGGTAGGCAGTCTGAACTCCGACAAGTCGAAGTCCTTTCTGGAGTGGAGGTAGTTGTTCAGCAATTCAGTGCGCCACACACAGAAAGCCCTGGCTTGTTGCCATGTCACACCTACAACCGGATAGTTGTCGTATGCAGGATGCCAGAAATACTTCTCTGTCATAGGATCGTTGAACGAATAGGCATAGTCGTGAATCCAGCAGAGTGTATCGGGGTACACGTTGATGACCTCGGCACGGGCATAGACCGAACGGTCGCTATAGCCTTGCTTACGGTTCGACCAAGCACCTTTTCTATCGACATTAATGCCAGCATCGGCTTCGCCCAAAGAGTAGTCGTTTTCGACGAGTTTCTCGTTGGCGAACTCTTTCTTGGCAGCAGCGACCATGTCAAACCAGAAATAAGAATAATACAACTTCCTCGTGTCGATTTCTTTCTTTCTGAAATATCTTTCATGTTCAGGAAGATACATAGGCTCGAGGGCCTCTCTGACATCCTGATCCTTGCTGTTCCACTCGATTTTCTCTTTCCAGTTCAGCCTTGGTGGATCGTAGACCTCGCCCGTTTTGCTTTCCGTGATAGCGTATCTGTCGGGGAAATTATCGGCAAGGATTCTTCTTGCGATGGAGTCTCTCACCCAATAAACAAACTGACGATACTCATTGTTGGTGATTTCGGTCTCATCCATGAAAAATGCCGAAACGGAAACCGTCTTCGGTTCATTAAGGTAGGAGTTGGTGATGTCTTCACCGCCCACGCCCATGGTATAGCTTCCTTGGGGGACAAACACCATGCCGTAAGGGTCAGGCTGGTTGAATGTCTTGTTGGTTTTTCTCACACCAACCAATTCTCCTTGATTAGAATTGCCGCATGCCGTTAACAACAACACAACGGAAAATAAGAACAGTAGTCTCTTCATCTTCTTGACAATGATATAATTACTATTTGTTTTTTTCTTCAATGCTTATTAGGCTTTCAACACTACATTTCTACTAAAAACCGCCAAAATTAGAAAATATTATAATTTGAATCGATTTTTTTTCACATTTTTCAATCAAACTTACAGATAACGAACACTTCTATAGTCCCTTGGCGTCTTGTCAAGATCCAATTTGAAGCAGTAGCTCAATGCGATTTCATGCGAGCCAGGAACATCTAAGCCCAAGGTATTAATGTCATAAGAATAACCGATGGTGATATCTTTGATAACCAAGCCCACCATCAATCCTACGGACTCTTGGTAACGATAGTTGACACCCAACGAGAAAATGTCACGGAACAACACCTTTGCACTTGCATTGACTTGGGTAGAAGCGAGGTTGCTCATCACACCCACTGAAGGGATAAAAGTGAACATGGGCAAGTCTTCGAGTTGGAAAGGATAACCCACTAAAGCATAGAAAGTTCTGTCGGTAACAAAACTCGCACTGCTTTCGGCGTTTTCACCAAGTGCTTTGCCCATACTCTCCAACACGTTGGTGGCAGAGATACCAATATAGAAGGACTCCGGTATCTGCCAAAACAAGCCAACATTGAAATCAAACAACATGTCACTTTCCTTGCCAAGGCCCTGCAAAAGGGGATCGCCAGGATTGTTGGGATCCAACTGCGAGAAATCAACCGTACGGTTCAAAAGCGTACCTGCCACACCTATACCTAACGTAGACCCACCCAAGTCAAGGTGAAACGAGTAACCCAAACCCACGTTGATGTCGTCCTCAAAGCCAATGTGATCCTTCATGACCGAAAGGCCTAAACCTCCATGCAAAGCCCTGAAAGGCATGTCACCGGTCAGCAAAAAGGTTGTAGGAGCAATCTCATTGCCGTCATTATCCTTAAAACCAGCCCATTGTTGACGATATAATCCCAAAACATTAACCCCTTCGCTTAAACCAGCATAACCTGCATTTACGAAAGAATAGGAATTGGAATAATTGGTAAAAATAGGCGCTTGTTGTGCTTTCAAACCAGTCGTCGCAATTGCAACCAGTATGAAAAGGAGGGCAATATGTGTTGTTTTTGTCTTCAAAATCAGCATAATTGGTATGATTGAAACTGCTAAAATACAAAAATAGTATTTACATCGATAATTAATTTTTTACTCGTCGCTATTATATATCTGATTACCAATCATTTAATTTTTACCGAAAAAGTCGTATGATATCATTGCCATTTGCCAAAATAACCAATCCCAACACTATAATCAGGCCAATTGTCTCAGCGATTTCCATGAACTTGTCGCTAGGCTTGCGACGGGTGATGATTTCGAAGAGCAAGAAAAGGATATGACCACCATCCAAAGCGGGAATAGGCAAGATGTTCATAACAGCTAAGGCGATAGAAAGGAAAGCGGTAAGGCGCCAGAACATGCTCCAATTCCAAGTGTCAGGGAAGATCTTACCGATGGAGATAAAACCGCCCACACTTTCGTAAGCTTTGGTTTTGGGACTGAAGATAAGTTTGACCTGTTTCCAGTAATCACTTAGTTCTTCGTAGGTTTGATGGAAACCGGCTGGTATGGCTTGCCAGAAGTTGTAGTCAACAGTTTCAAGTTCATAGTAATCTCCAAGAGCAACATTGCAATAGGCTCCAATAACAGCTTCCTCCGTGAGGTGAACCTCCAAAGGCACGGTGTCGCCATCACGCAGTACAACAACCTCTACATCTTGATTCT
>JBGUNT010000043.1:0-47717 GCA_045117495.1 Candidatus Limimorpha sp.
CTTGATGCGCACCTCATCCGTGAACGGATTGGGGATTACTTCATGTTCAAGACGTTCGGCCGCATATTCATCGACCGAGATGGTATGTCCTGAATAAAACACGTTCTCAAGGGTCTGCTCCTGGGTGTTGCCCGCTGCGTCTTCCAACATGAATTTCAACGACACCCACTTGTTAAGCGCACGGCTCTCAAGCTGTGACAAGTCGACGACAAACACGTTGCCGTATTCAATATGGAACAAGCTTTCGTCTTCGGTGATGGCAAGCGGCTGCCAACCCTCTCCTTCTATGCTGTAAAGAACCTCTACACTGGGTTTTGCATCGTATAGCCTCAGATTATAAGCGTTAACCAATGGCTCAAAATGGTATGTGAAATCGCCACAGCCGAACACCAATGTCGATTGAGACAAGTCATCAAGACGGACGGCCTCATCTCCATCACCGTCAAGTACTCGTAGGAAAGTCGTAGTCGGCGGCATGGCATCATCGCGGTTGAGGTCGAAATTGACCTGAGTGAAATTGTTCTTGGGCACTCCTTCAACCACCAGGTAGTCATTGTACACTTCCACCTCCACCGGCAAAGGAGCACCAGCAATTTGAATTCCTACGAGCCCCAACCTCCAGTTAAACTTCCTTAGACTATCGTTATATATTTCATAATTACCAACAGTAACATGAATGGGCGAGACATAATCACACAATCGCTCACAGCTGTTCTCTCCACTGAAGAAGAAGCCTCCCAAAAAGAAATTCATGTGCAGTGGAGTATTGAGCGCATTAAAAGCCTGAGGGTAGTATGTCGCCAAAGGCGTTCTTTCACCAAAATAGAGTGTTTTGTCGGGGGGAGTGACTTTCATGGCTGGTGTCTCAGGAAAATGGTTGGGAAAGCTAGGAGAGCCCACGGAGATAAAACAGGATTGTCTAAACATAGGAAGTGCCTCTCTAATCGCTTCTCCATTCTCATTGAAGTACAACGAAGATCCTATATAATAACCGTCGTTTGACCAATAATCCGGGTCTAGATTGGTATAATTATAGACACTTGGAAGCAATATAAATGCAATTTGTCTTTGAGGGTTCGAAGTTTCTTTTGGAACATTAGAGACAACGGTATAAGGCTGGTTGGCGTCATACGGCAATCTTGTATCAATACATTCATTCATAAGCCACGGTCCTTTACTAGCTACGGTCTTCCATGCCAAATAATGAAATAGATTATCAGATTCATAAGGTGCTGTAAACATTTGCGTTGACGAGGTCAGATCTTCAGCTGTCACGGAAAAAATCACATCCTCTTGTAAACCCTCACAGTAATATGAAATGTGATATGACTTCTGGCCTTCTGCTTCAGCAAAAAGGGCAGTCGTAAACATACCCTTATTACTAAATCCATTAAAATTCCAAGATGGCAGCATAAGCGGAAGATAATCTGTAATTTCGTTGAATACTTGAAAATACGTAATAAGGAGCATGTCATTCCATATAAAATGACATGTTGAAGCAAAGCCAACGAATTCATTGTTTTCTAAAGGATTTCCGTTCTCATCCTCAAAATAAGAATGAATAGAATAAGTACATTCAGTAAAATCAACATATATATCTGTTTCATAAAAAAGATTTATATCCTCCTCAATCCAAATACAACTATAAAATTGTCCATCACTATGAACCGTTACGCCACTTACAATCACATGATACACACCTTCATTTAGTTCTAGATTCAGTTGCGAAAACGAAATATCATCATTCGCATATACGAAGTCAAAACCGTCAGAGACAGCTAATAAATATACGTACGAAGAATCTGGCGGCGGTAAATAAATATTCAACGTGTGTGTCTGCCCATTTACATTTTGTTGTGGCTTGACTTCTCGGAATGACACTAATTCAATTGATCGGTCGTCGCTTCGCAAAACCTTATAATCGTCGGAATACGTAAGGATTTCAGTCGCCCCGTTGTCGTTTTGCCACACGCGGCGGTTCTGCGCGTTGAGTTGGGCGGCACTGAACAAAAACAATGACGCCATTGCGATAAGGTAAATGTGTTTTTTCATAATACAAATGTTTTAATTGTTAATTGATGTTAATTGTGTTGAAACCGAATCCAAATTGAGAATCGAATCCAAATGCAAAATTAAATCGCAAAACACTTGTATGTCATTAACTTGTAGGGGACACGAGGGGGACACGCCCCTTCAACAGGGGGATACAATGAGGTGATAGGCCTGGTATTCCGGCTTTCAATACTGCGAAAGGAACTCAAGCAAAGTAATGTCCTTGCCCGACAACCCCAACGATCTCCGCAGTCGCTTTCGGGCCGTTTTCACACTATCCACAGCAATATTGGTGACGGCCGCAATCTCCTTGGTGCTGAGGTTGGCTTTGATGAAAGCACAAAGGCGCAACTCGTTATGGGTAAGCGAAGGATAGTCCGCTTGCAAACGCGAATAAAAGTCAGGATGCACCTGCACAAAATAATAGTCGAAGTCTTTTTTCGACCCATTGTCGATCATGCTCCTTAAATCACGGATCACCATCGACAAATTCACAGTGCCACTATTGGGATGGTTTTTCAAATAGGTGAGTTTCTCGATCACCTCGCCCAACACCTTGTTGACCTGCATCTGATTCATCGTCTTCGACGCCATCTCCCGGTTGCGCAAATCCAAATCCAATGCTATCTTTTCAGCTTTTTGCTTTCTCCTATACAAAAACACCATCGACAGCAGCACGACCACCGCCACAAGCGTTGAGCATAACGCCACCGTAAACAACAATTGCTGATGCGAAATCATCCGTTGCTTTTCGTACTCCAGCGCTTGTTCCATCGCAGTCGCCTGATATTGCTGTTCCAAAATCCGCTCCCTGTTCTTGCGATGGTCAAGGCTATCCGTCAATTCGTTGAAATAACGTAAACATACTGCCTCTCCCTCATGATCTCCCAAATTGTTCAAAATGTGGGATTTCAGCATGACAAAATCCCGCTCCCATGAAATCTGTCCGATTTCCCTTGACAGTAAAATAGCAGTATCCGCCAAGCTCAAAGCCTCCTCAAACTCACCCACTCCAAAATAACATCCTGCAAGAAGGTAATAATATAACGTAAAAAACTCTGTCTCACCATAAGCATTGATAATCTCATAAGACTGGCTCAAGAAAGAAAACGCCTCTTCATACTCTCCGATCAACAAATAACACCAAACTCTCTCCATATGTGCCTTAATAAGCAACTCATAATCATAAAGCGGCCTCACCGACAGCTCAAGGATTAGACTATCAAAATAGCAAAAGGCGGAATCATATTGTTCAGTCACCTGAAAGCAACAAGCGATGTTGAGCAAAGATTTTAGACGGTCCTTACTTGTCAACATTGATTTAAATACAGTAATGGCCTCATCGGGACGATTCATTCTCAACAATAAAACACCATAATTGTTACGAATACTCTCCCTCAATTCGTCAAAGCCGTTAGCCTCAGCGAGTCGCTTTCCTTTTTCAATATAATCCAAACATTCAGGAAGATAATCGTAATAAAGACAATACCCGCTCTTCGCCAAATAAATCCGCGTCATGAGCTCTCGACTTTGCCGGGTGTCACGCAGGGTCTCTCCGATTCTCAAGGCCTCATTGATCAAAGAGGTGGATTCTGGAAAATCAAAGTTTTTAAAAGCGCACTTGCTTCTATACAACAGACTCGAAGCTTTCCAATAATGGTCTTGCAACTCCTCCGCCAAGGCTGAGAGCTCGTTGATGTATGGCTGAGCCTCCAGCACCCTTTCCTCTTCAACATAGAACTGAATGACCGCATCCAAAGCCTCCGCCCTCGCCTCATCGGTATTCCTGTTCATTCGCAACCGATCCACCAAGGAATCAGGCAACGACATTTCCGTGTCACCACTCTGGGCATGGATACACAGTGGTGACAAGATGAGGAAAACAAGCGTGGCTTTCTTTTTCATGGCGGCTAGGTCGTCATTGATGACTACCGCGCAAATATAATAAATTATTTTTAGAAAGTCAATCTTTCCCTGGTTAAAAACATCATTTGGTGTAGTTTACACCGTCAGACAAGCATCCAAAGCCTCCGCCCTCGCGAAGTCGGTTTTCCGATGTTCCTTCAGCCGCCCTGCCAACGAATCCGGCAAAGGCAGCAACTCACTTTCGCCTTGCGCGAAGGTGGTCAGGGATAGGAGGGTTAGGAGGAGAGGGAAAAGGTGTTTCATAACGATTAGGATTAATTCTTCAAACAACCGATGGGCACCACATAAACACCATCTTTGCGCCGATATGCGAAACGTCCCACAGCGGTCAATACCATCATGAATGAAGGTTGTTTCATTTTTGCTGTATCAATCTTGTCATGGAGCTTCTTTAGGGTTGTTGCTCCAGCATCAATAGCTAAATCGCCACCGAGTTTTATTTCTATCAAACCATAATTACCATTTCTCAGATGGATAACCGCATCGCATTCAAGCCCAGACTTGTCGCGGTAATGAAACACCTCGCCGTCACAAGCTTGGGCATAGACACGCAAGTCGCGAACAGCTAGCGTTTCAAAAAACAATCCATAGGTTTTCAAATCATTAATCAAATCGTCTGGTCCGATGCCAAGGGCTGCGACGGCAATGCTCGGGTCGACAAAATAGCGGGTGGGCGAAGTGCGAAGGGCTGTTTTCGAGCGCAAATTCGGGTTCCATGCAGGCATGTCTTCTATAACGAATATGAGCCGCAAGGCCTCCAAATAGGAACTTATCGTTTGAATGTCAAGCTGCCCGTTGTCGTTACTTTGAATGTCCTTTGCGATTTCGTTCAATGATGATTGCGAACCTTGCATACGGGCGTAGGAACGCATGAGTTGTTTTGCACGACTTGGATTTCTACTTACACCATCAGCACGCTGGATGTCGGATTCGACCACGAGATCATAATAATCCAGAGCTTGGTCCAAGGCAATATGGTCATTGAAATTCAACGATTGGGGCCATCCCCCACGGCATGTCAGGAAAGCAATTTGCGACAAGCTTAGCAAACACTCAGCTGCTATTGAATCTGGCGTGTTGAACATGTGAAGCAAACTGATTTTTCCATTGCTTTCCCCTGATTCCCAAAGTGTCATGGGGCGCATCAGTAAGCGGGCGAAACGGCCTGTTCCACCATGATGGATTTTGCTTTTGTCTGCAGGAACAGCGGAACCTGTAAGAATGTATTGGCCCATCCCAGGGCGATGATCGACAGTGAAACGAATCTGGTCCCAAAGTTTGGGTGCCAATTGCCATTCGTCTATCAACCGAGGAGTGTTCCCGTCAAGAATTATTTCGGGATTGGTGTCTACAAAAGACAAGTAGCTATCAATTAGCTGTGGATCAGACATATAAACAATGCTTTTTGCCCGTTGTTCGGCCGTAGAAGTCTTTCCGCACCATTTAGGGCCTTCTACCAGTATTGCGCCTTTGCCTTGAAGTTTTCTGCTCAGTAAATCGTCAATTACTCGAGGTTTGTAATCAAATTTGTTCATTTTTCAACTTTGTGGCAAAGTTACAGTTTTTCAGAGATATAAAACAACTATACTAAGATTTTATTCCATTTGGCTGAAAATTTTTATTCCATTTGGCCGAAAATTTTTATTCCATTTGGCCGAAAAATGATCATTCGAATAATTATTATTTCAATAATAATTTTTTAATCCTCCGCTTTTTTATCTTTCCTAAACGAATAGAACTTGTTCGTCAAATAGCTGAACGTCACGCAGAGGATGGAGATGATGACGTAGGAGATGGTCGGCCACCATTGGAACACTTCGACGAAGAGTTTCAGGCCGAGGTAGTTGATGAGTATGTTGCCTACTGTGACGAGGAAATACCTGACAATCTGTGTCCTGCCGCGTAATGTGGAACCGGCAAAACTGATGTGCCTTGCCATCCAGAAACCAGTGAGGAAAGTGATGGGGAACTTGAACACGAAGGCTGCAATGTGGGGTGTGAAGGCAATGAAGCCGAGGTCGAAGACTTGACCTTTGAAGACGAAATGATAGAAAACATAGTACAGCACCCATTCCAAAACAAGGTTCAAGCCACCGCAGGCCGCATAACGGAACAGCTCGAGGCTCATCACCTTGCGGAACGGCGGATAGAAGAAGTCGATGACCGTGGTCAAGGTGTGTTCTATCCATTTTTCTATGTTCTTGATGGCTGACATTCGGGACGCAAAACTAAACAATTACAGCCAAATCATTTCAAATTCTTTGAGCAAATCCGTGGTTTTACTAACATCGTCGGTGAAGCCCAATACATAGCCACCACCGCCTGAGCCAGAAATCTTTACGCCAAAGTTGAAGTCATAATCGGTGGTGAACAAATCCAAAGTGTTGTCGGTGACCATCGGGCGAAGGAATTCCAATTGGCCCCTGGTGAGTTGTTTCAAGGAATTGAAAAACAGCTCTTTATCACCTTCAATCATCGAATCAATGCAGGAAGTCACGCAAGGCACATACTTCGACTGGAATCGATTCAAAAACTCAGGATTATCGCGTTGCGCCTTGAAGTGGTTGACCAAAGGCCTGGTGTTGCTCTTTATCTTCGTGTCAATCAAACAGATGTGAATGTCTTTTTTTAGGAAGTCATCAGATAGAAGTTGCACGCCTTCGGGCGTGATTTTGAATGATTGGCCCAGATAGCACTGCAAAGGGTCAATGCCAGAACTGCTGCCGTGGAAGTGACTCTCCATCTTGCCGAAGAGGGTTTTCAATTGCATACAGTCATCGTTTTTCTGTAGGGCATAACGGTCGTAAACGGCAGCCACCAAGGTCCCCGAACTGCCTAGGCCATAGCCCGAAGGCACATTGGAGGCAAGGAAAAGACCATCCTCCAAATCCTTTCTTAAAGTTTGTAAATAAAAAAGGTTCAATACTTCTTCGTTTTCAGAGAGATATTGGCAAAACCGTTTTAAGCTTTGGTTGGAGGGCTGTGAGGCGGCTCGGTTATAACTGAGCGGGAACTGCCATTGCGCCGAAAAGCGTTTCAGTGGAATCATCAGTGCGGTGGCGTCGAAGATCATCGAGTACTCACCAAAGAGGATGACTTTGCTATAGTAACGGTCTCTCATCACAGCAGTTTTTTCGGTCCGTCACCAACGCGGTCGGCAATCCATTTGTTGTCAACGCAATAGGCAGCTAATTTGTCATTGATGAAGTGCTTCACTTTTTCGGCTTCACTCTCAGGATAAAGCAAATGTACATTCGGACCGGCATCCAAAGTGAAACATAGCGGAATGTGGGTCTCATTCCTGAAAAACCTAACTTCCTCGATGATGCGCAATGTATTGGATTTCATTAAGATAAATGACGGATTAGAGCACATCATCAAGGCATGAAGTTGCAGGGCTTCGCTTTCGGTGTTATTAATAAAAGTGTCCAAGTCGCCCGATTTCAGAGCGGGAAGCAGGTTCTTGATGTTTTCATTGGCCTGTGCATAACGCGCCGGGGCGTATGGGTTGCCCTCCATCAAGGCATGACCGGCACGACTCGAAACGGATTTGGTCTCACCGCTGACAATCAAAATGCTGTCATGGTATGTGTTAAAAACAGGATGAATGTCATTCTCCAATGAAATGGCATATTCGTCGGAACTGCCTTCGTAAGACTCCGTTTTGCCCCAAAGTGCCATTGAAGGGAACACCGAGCGCGCCGCACTGCCCGAGGCTAATCGCGAGAAATAAGAGGCTTTAGTTAAGGTCCCTGAGCCTGTCGAAGGGCTGACTAACAGTGATTCTATCTCCAACAAACACATCACAAACGCGCTCATCGATGAGGCCGAGGAAGCAATGCCTGAAGAATGCGGGAAGGTATTACGACTCTCGACCGTCAAATGCAGTTGATTGATGAACGGGAAATACACCTGATTATCATGCAGAAATTTTTCGATTTTGGCGCCAAAAGCAGGGTTTTCTTGTCCTTCGAAGAAGAACTTGAAGCCAAAACCATCTGCTTTCTCATATTGAATGAAAGTCTCGGTGCAGCATTCCGACAAGGTGAAACTAATTGAAGGATTTTGAGGGAGCTGTTTCCCTTTCTTGCCCCAATATTTCACCATGGCGATGTTCGACGGACTCCGCCAGCCCACTTTGCCTTGATAGTCGTTCGGCACGACGCCTTTGAAGGCTTCGCTGATCCAGATGTTCTTCATTCTCGATATGTTTCGCGCTGCGAAAATAAGGAATTATTCCTTACCGCCACCCAGGCCACATGGTTTTATGGTCATTCGGCAACTGGGTCAGTTTTCGTGGACAAACATCAAATTCGTTTCAGGCCCGAAAGTGACCTCAAATTGGAAATAATCGCGCTCGTCCTTCTTGATGCTGACAAAGTAGGTCTGTCCCAATGTCATGTTTTCGAGGATGATGTCCAAATGGCGCCCGCACAAGCAATCGGCCCACGAATCCACATAGAGTAATTCGATGGAAAGGTTTTGTTCTTGCGTTTGGATATCGGGACGGATGGTGTCCACACCGCATGGGAATTGCGTGTTTGTGGTGCTGATTTTCAACTTCGTTTCGTCAACGGCAGTCACGTAAATCGTGTCATTCTGTTCATTGTCGCGGTAGAGAACGACATCGTTGCATCCCGAAACGAAGAAGCCGGAAACCTTGGGCTGCTGTGCCTCTTTCTTGTTGCATCCCTCCAAGGCGAGGAATCCGATGACGAAAAGCGCCGTCAGGGCGATGATGGTTTTGATTGACTTGTTCATAATGTTGTTGTTTTAATTGTGTTGTTGTTTTAGTTGATTTGTTACTTTGGTTGCGTCTTGCGTCACTGCGAAGCGACAATGCAAAACTATAACAAAAATCCACGGAAAAAACAACCCCCAAGCCCAACTATAGGTTTTTCTTGGTTTGAAAAACTTTAAAATATTGTAAAATAATGGATTACAAAAACAAAACTATAGGTTTTTGTTTAGCCCAAAAGGTCGGAAACGGGGCTTTTCCCCACCTTTTTGATGAGGTCGGAGCGGTATTTTGTCACTGTGTTTTGGCTTAGTTCCAAAATCTCGGCCTCTTCCTTGGCGCGGAAACGGAGAAAGTTGAGTACAAGCAAATCGCGCTCTTGCTCGGTCAGGTTAGGATAGGTGGATTTCAGCTTTTGGTAAATGTCGGGGTAGGCCTTGTTGAAGGCTTCCAAGATGCCCTTGCGCGGGCGGCCGCCTTTGTCGTAAAGCGCCTTTGTCTCTTTCACCAAATCCTCGAAAGTCTTTTCCTTCAGGGCGGCTTGGGCTTCGGTCAGCTGTTGGCTGAAGGCTTCGCGTTGCTGGTCGAAAGCCTCGCGCTGCCGTTGGTGTGCTTCGCGGAGGTTGGCTTCGGCTTGTTTGTGGCGCTTGCGGGCCACAAAAAGCACAAGCACAAGGGCCAAAATCGCCAACGCGACCAAGGAAACCATCAATATGTTTCGTCGTACAGATTGTTGCCTTTTCAGCAGGGTTTCGGCCTCCTGTTTTTTCTGTATGTAGTTGTTGAACAATTCGGTAAGTTCGGAAGTCACGGGGGCGAAGGCTTCTATCGGATGTGGATATTGCGCCAGAAGACGGGCACATTCGTTCATTTTCGTGGTATCGCCCAAGGCTCCATAAACTTCGTTCAAGTACTCTAATGCTTGGATTTTTGCAGTGGTGTTCGAAAAATCCGAATGCTCCCATCCCTCAAAGGCTCGGTTCAGATACACCAATGCCGAATCAAGCTGCTTTTCCTCTTTATGGATCCAGCCGATGGTCAGTTCAACGTCGTGACGGTCAGTCTCATCGCAATACGGAAGCAGGTTTTTTTGGTCGCGGATGACAGGCGCTGCGTCGTGATGTAGTTTGTAGTCGATGATGCCATTCCTTGAGACCGCCATCCTGAAAACAATGTCGGAAGAGTCGTTGTCGAAGCATCTTATTGCGGTGTCGTAGTAATAGCAAGCGCTGTCGAAACGCTCACTGATGTCGAATCCGTATGCTATCAAAAACAATGTGGTCCCCAATCCCGCAGGTGAGTTGGAATATTTCTTGTCGATGGCCAAGGCTTGACGGTAGAAATAGGAAGACGGATCGGGCAAGAGGGAGATTGAATAATCTGTGCCTAATCCCTTGTAGGTTTTCTTTAGAAGTTTGATTATTTGCTTGTCTTGCTTTGTAAGTTGTTCTACATCAAATGATTGAATGATAGAAAAGCGTTCTTCCAAAACTTCCAATGCGCGGTAGTATTCCTTGCAGCAGGCCACGGTGCTGTCCTTGTCCCTATAGTCCAAGGCGTTTTGGAAGAAGGTTTGGGCGAGGTTATAGATGGAATCGGCACGAAGGCTGTCGGCTGTCGAAATCACCTGCGGCGGTTCTTCTGAAGCCTGCTTTGGTTGGCCGCAGGCCGCCAACAGGATGGCGCAAACGATGGTCGCTATGAAGTGCTGTGTTTTCATCAAGGCAAAAATAAGGAAATTCTCCAAATGTTCACTTTACAATGTCGTTATAACTGAAAACCACCTCCAAACCTTTCTCCTCGAAATAGGTTTTCACTTGTTTTTCATCCCATTCCGTAGCGGCCAAAATGAAATCACCACCCCAAGCGCCCAAGGATTTCAAGACACCCTCAAAATCGGGGAAACGCTTTTGAACGGGTTCCTGCCCGATGCAGCGGGCGATGATGCGCTCGTGGCATTGCATAAGCATAGCGAATTCATCCAAAGTCTCGCATTTCGGAACGGCACGACTGATCTCCGAAACGGCCTCAATATCTTTTTGTAAATCAACAGGATTTGCTTTGGCTAAAAACGCCTTGATTTCTTTGGATGAGCTTTGCTTTTGGCCTTGATATATGAAAAATAGGTGCTCGGCGAAAGATGGTTGGAAATATGCAGGTTCAATTTTTTGGATTAGCTCTGATGGACGCTTTGCGTCATTGCGAGGAACGAAGCAATCCAGACAATCTGATTCTTTTTCGATGAGTTGATAATAAATCGGTCCCTCCGCCGTGGCGCAGGCAATGTCATAGCCAGAGCCGCCAAAAGTGAGTTTTAGCAGTTCGTAAGGGTTCACATCGGCCCACTGCGCAAGATTGGCGATGAGGGTCGAGCTGCTGCCGAGGCCCCAGTTCGGGTCGAAGTCCAAACGGGTGGTGAATTTCAAGCCGTTTCCTTTAAAGGCATTGGGATTCAGGCTTTTGACGGCTTGCAAGATATGGGCTAATTTTTCGGCTTTATTTTGGTCGGTGCAATGGATGATTTCGAGGTTTTCAGGGTCTAAGGTAACAGAAAACCAATGTCCATCAGGTTTGTGGGCGTCCCATTGTAGAGACGGTGTGCACACCGTCTCTACCGACATGGTCTGTCCCAATTTCAGGGGCAAGGCCAAAGCCAAAGCACCCCGCAGGACGAGGTATTCGCCTGTCAATAGGAATTTTCCGTGGGCTTGGTAAAGGCTCATTTTTTCAAGGATTCAAGGTATTGTTCAACGCCTGCATACGACACGGTCTTGTCCTTGAAATACTCGCGTGCCTGTTTCTTCTCCTCGTCGTTAGCATTCAGTTGGTTGAGGATGTTATTGAGGTGCATCTTCATGTGACCAGCCTGGATGCCTTTGGTGGTCAGCGAACGCACGGCAGAGAAGTTGTTGGCCAGACCCATTGTGGCGGCAATCATCATCAGCTCTTTGGCGGTGGGGTTGCCCAAGAGTTCCAACGTCTTCTTGGCCAAGGGATGCAGGCTGGTCAAGCCACCCACGGTGCCCAAGGCCATGGGCACCTCCAATTCGAAGTGGAAGCGGCCGTTGTCAAGGGTTACGCTCGACAGGCTTTCGTATCTCTCATTACGCGATGCAAAAGTGTGCCCCGCTGCCTCTACAGCACGGAAGTCGTTACCCGTGGCGATGACCACGGCATCAATGCCGTTATAGATACCTTTGTTATGCGTGGTGGCTCGGTCGACGTCAATATGGGCGATGTCGACAGCCTTCTTGAATTTCTTGGCATATTCAGCCCCTGAGAGATGTTCGTCAATGCCGTCCAACTGCTCTACAGGGCATTCTACCCATACCTTTACACGGCAGTTAGGCGTGTTATTCGACAAGATGGTCATGATGATCTCTACCTTGCGTAGCTCTTCAGGGAGGTCTTTTTGTTCGGCGAAGAAGTCCTGCAAACTATGGCCAAACTGCTCCAAGGCGGAGTTAATGAAGTTGGCTCCCATGGCGTCGCCCGTACCGAACTCGATGCGTATCTGGTAATAGTCAGGGATTTGCGCAGTGTAGTCGATGAGCTGCATACCAAGAATACCGCCGCCGCGCTTGCGCATCTTCTCGGTCATGGCGTCGGTGTCTGCCAATAGGCGTTTCTCTATGGCAGGGAAGAGTTCAAAAAGTCTTTCCTTGTCGCCACTCCAGCCGAAATGCACTTGTCCGACTTTACGCACGTCAATGACTTCGGCGTGGAATCCGCCGCGCTCGCCCCAGAACTTGGCCGCCGCCGAAGCCGCCGCCACCACGGAACTTTCCTCAATGACCATGGGCACAATGTAATCCTTGCCGTTGATGGTCACATTGGGTGAGATGCCGTAGGGAATATAAAAGTTGGTGATGGTATTCTCGCTAAACTCGTCAAAGAGTTGCTGTTGCTTCGAGTCGGGATGCCAATAGCTTTTCAGCAGATTGACGACCTCTCCCGGATTCTCGAAATAGTTGGCAATAAGCTTTAGCTTCTCTTCTTTGAGAAGTTTCGAAAAGCCTTTCTTTATGCATTCGCGAGCGGCCATAGCCTAGTTTACCATTCTTCTTCTTCGATGACTTTTTTGGGCACGAGCTTTTCTTCAAATTGTCTGCCCCAATCGTCAGCGAAGGAAGCAATTTGTTCCAGATAGCTGTCCCAAACAGGTTGATACAAAGGATCCTCTTTGTTCATCCATTCCTCGCAAGGATGGGTGCTTTGAGTCTTCTGCATGAAGTCGGTGAGTGTGTAACGCACACGGCCTTCACGCACTTCAATGACAAAACGGTAGGTGATCCAGGGCCATTTTGATTTCACAGGGTCGCCATTGTCGAGTTGCATTTGGTGTTTGCCTTTCAAGGTGCGTCCGTCATTTTGCTGGAGAATGGTGGAAGGACTCTTGTAATATGAGTTCATGAACTCGCTATAAATGCGATTAAACACTTCGTCCTCAGTGCCTTGAGTTGGAATAACCTTGCGGAAAGTGATTTTTTCGGTCTTTTCGTCGATGGGTAAGTTGGATTGGGCAATCGCGACGGTCGCAAACATTATGGCGACGAATAACAATGCTACTTTTTTCATTGCTTTCAAATTTTTCACAAAATTAGTAATAATTCGGTTAGTTTATGCATACAAAGCCCGAATCTTGCAAATATCAGGCCAAAACTATAGTGGTTTGACTTCTGAATTGTCATGGCAAGCCAAATCCTTTAGCGGATTGCCTTTATAGTATAAAGTTGAGGCGTCATGCAAGATGGCTCTGAGGTATTCGGTGACCCAAACGGTGGCTTCGGAGGCTTCAGAGAGTTCAATATACATCCTACTCACTTGGGTTTCCACCATGTTTAGCAAACTTCCGCCATGTAGTTTTATGTCGGCTCGGGCTGTCTCGCCTCCCCGATTGATGAATCGAGAGTTGTCGTACAGGTTGAGGTCAAGCAGTTCAGTGGCATATATCTTTCCATTGAATTGGGAGGATTTATTCAATGAGGCTGTGCAGATGCGGCCGTCAAATTGGAAATTGAGTAGTTTTGAAGCTGCATCCATTTCGATTTCGCATTTGTCTCCTGAGTAGGTTAGGGTGTTGCAAACAGAGCCGCCGCTGAGGTTCAAACAAAGCCGTTCCCCTTCATAAGAGCCCGTGAAAATGATTGTTGAGGCGGTTTTGGCATCTATTTTTTCAAGTTGGCGCATGTGTACAGTAGCATGGAACTCGGAACTGATTGCTGGAAAAGTCTTGTACATAAAACTAAGTTCGAGGCGGGTGTCGTTCATTCTGGCTTTAAGATAAGGCTCCAGATAAGCGGAATAGGTAAGTTCAACAAAGGTGCAACTGTCGGCCACAATGGTTACTTGCCAGCCGTCGCTGGCTTCGATTTCCCGGATGTCAGCATTCTCGAAAAGGGTTTTCTGCATGATGGTCATGTCGACTTCCTTCTTGCATGAGGTGGCGAAAAGTGCCGCTATGCAAAGGATGAGTATGGGTTTTGTTGCTTTCATTATTAGGTTTTTATTGTCGCATCGCGTCATTGCGAGCGAAGCGAAGCAAATCGCAGATTCGACGAAGTCAATCCAGTAAAACGGCATGCTTGGATTGCTTCGTCGTTCCTCCTCGCTATGACGCAAAGCGTGCCAGTTATGTTAGATAAACGACATTGTTGCTGAATTATTATTGATGATGATAAGGTTCACCTTTCAGAATGGTGAAGGCGCGGTATAGTTGCTCCACAAAGATGAGCCGTACCATCTGGTGGCTGAAGGTCATGGGTGAGAGCGACATTTTGGCGTTGGCACGGTCATACACCTCCTGCGCAAAGCCGTAAGGCCCACCGATGATGAATATGAGTCGTTTGGCCCCTGATGCCATTTGTTTCTCAAGGCTTTCGGAAAACTCTACCGAAGTGAATTGCTTGCCGTTTTCATCCAATAGGATGACTTGGTCGCCGGGCAGCAGCTGTTGCAATAACAAGAAACTCTCCGCTTTCTTTTGTTGGTCTTCGCTGAGGGTTTTGCGATTACGAGGATCGGGGAGCTCCTTCATCTCGAACGAGGCGTAATGCCCAATACGGCCTACATATTTTTTGATGCCAGTGATGAGGTAGTCTTCATCCGTCTTTCCGATGGCCAACAATAGTATTTTCATTACAACTGTTCTAAGATTTCTTTGGCTTTCACACGGTCATGTTCCAACTGCGCCTTCAGTTCATCCAGCCCGTCAAACTTCTCCTCGTCACGGATGCGGTCGATGAAGCGGACATGGATTTGCTTGCCGTAGAGGTCGCCATCGAAATTGAAAAGGTTGACTTCGATAATGGGATTGTCTTCGCTGCGATCTCCAATAGTGGGTCGGAGCCCGATATTGGCCATGGCTTTGTAGGTTTTGCCTTCGTAGTCAACAAGGCAGGCATACACACCTCGGTTGTTGATGAGCATATACTCTCTCGGTAACTCAAGGTTGGCGGTGGGGAAGCCCAAGGTGCGCCCAATCTTGTTGCCCACTACGACCTCGGCAGTGACGGAATAGGTGTAGCCTAGCAGTTGGTTGGCCCGCTTGACGTTGCCCGTGGCTAAGGCGTTACGGATCTTTGTGGAACTGATGGCGATGTTCTCAATATCTTGTGCAGCAATACGTTCAACTTTGAATCCGTATTTCTGCTTCATGTCGTTGAGCAGACCGAAATCGCCCATGCGGTTTTTGCCGAAATGATGGTCATAACCCACTACAATATAGGCGGGCTTGAGGTTGTCGATGATGTAGTCCTTGATGAATACTTCTGATGGTGTGCGCGAAAACTCCTTGGTGAAGTTGATGATAACCACATTGTCGATGCCATACTCCTCAAACTTTTGGAGCTTCTCCTCGGGTGTGCAAAGGAAGCGCAGATTGGAGCTGTCGATGTTAAGAACTTGACGGGGGTGCGGACTAAAAGTAACTACAACCGTCTCACCACCAATGCCTTGTGCCAAGGTCTTCATCTTATTGAAGATGGCTTGATGGCCGAGGTGAACGCCATCGAAGGTCCCGATGGTGACAACGGCATTGGGAATGTTGCGGGCTTCTATGATGTTGTGAAATACGTTCATTTATTAAAAATACTGACGAATAAGATATTGTGCTATCTGCACGGCATTAGTGGCAGCACCTTTGCGGAGATTGTCGGCCACACACCAAAAATTGAGGCCGTTCTCCACCGAGAAGTCACGGCGGATGCGACCCACGAAGACTTCATCCTTACCTTCGGCATAGAGGGGCATCGGATAAACGTTATTGTCAGGGTCGTCTTGCACCACTACGCCAGGCATGGATGCCATTAATTTGCGTGCGTCTTCGATTTCAAAGGGCCTTTCTGTCTCCACGTTGACGGCTTCACTATGGCCGCCCCATACGGGCACACGCACCGTGGTGGACGAGACGGCGATGTGCTCGTCGCGGAGGATCTTGCGCGTTTCGTTGACCATCTTCATCTCCTCTTTGGTATAGCCGTTGTCGAGGAAGGCGTCTATGTGGGGCAGGACGTTAAGGTCAATCGGATGGGGATAGCAAGTCGTGCTGTTCGCGCCAGCGCGTTCGGCCTTCAGTTGGTTGACACCTTTTTGGCCGCTGCCCGAGACGCTTTGGTAAGTGCTGACGACGATGCGTTTGATGCCGTAGGCTTTGTGGATGGGCGCCAAGGCCATTACCATCTGGATGGTGGAGCAGTTGGGGTTCGCGATGATGTGGGTTTCACGCGTAATGGTGTCGGCGTTGATCTCGGGGACAACCAAAGGCACGTCTTTTTCCATCCGCCAGGCCGAGCTGTTGTCGACGACGAAGGTGCCTTTTTCGGCAAATCTTGGCGCATATTGCCTTGAAGCTGTTGCTCCTGCCGAGAAGATGGCGATATCCGGTCGGGCTGCTATGGCCTCGTCAACGCTGACGACTTTATAGGTCTTGCCTTGGAAGACAATCTCTTTGCCAACGGAACGCTCTGAGGCAGCTACAACCAACTCGTCAATCCGAACCTTCTGTTCGTCAAGCACTTGAAGCATCTTCGAGCCTACCAGTCCGGTGGCTCCCACCACTGCGATTTTCATTATTGATGTCTTTTTTATTAGGCTACAAAAATAGAAAAAATGTAGCATGTCCGTTTCAAATTTCTTTATACTTTTGCCTTTCCAAGGCAGAATACCAAAAGAGTGAAAAAATGAATATCCCGAATTGTCTGTTTGTTCGAAATAGGGCCAACTTGGCCGTCCAACTTCCTCCTAAATCCGTGGCAGTATTCACCGCCAACGAGGCAATGCCTCGCAATGGTGATGAGTTTTACCCTTTTCGGCAGCAGTCCGACTTTTTTTATTTGACTGGCATCAATGAAGAAAATGCCTATCTCATTGTCGCGCCCGACTATCCTGATGAAACCATGCGTGAAATTCTGTTCATAGAGCCTTATGACGAAGTGAAAGCTACTTGGCAGGGTGAAATGCTTGATGCCCAACAAGCGTCTGAACTCTCTGGGATCAGGACGGTGAAAAGCAGCGATGCTTTCTGGATAACCTTGAACGATATCGTGTTTTCGGGCTATGGCGAAATCATTTTCTTAAACAGCTACGAATACCCCAAATATGAATGTGCTGTCGAGACCATCCAGAAGCGTTTCGTACAGCAGATCAAGGCTTTGTATCCTATGCATAACTATGGCCGCACCGCTCCCATTCTCAATGCTTTGCGCATGAAGAAATCGGAAGAAGAAATCGCTATCACACGACAGGCTTGCGACATTACCGCCAAGGCTTTCCGTCGTTGCCTGGAGTCCGTAAGGCCTGGCATGTATGAGTATGAGGTGCAAGCCGAAATAGAATATATTTTCAAAAAGAACAACGCAACAGGACATGCCTACGCACCCATCATCGCTGGGGGCAAGAACGGTTGTTGCCTGCACTATTCCAAAAACCAAAGTGTCTTGAATGACGGTGATCTGCTTCTTTTCGATATTGGTTGTGAGTTCAAGAACTATTCTTCTGACTTGAGCCGAACTATCCCAATCAATGGCAAGTTTACTGATCGGCAGAGGGATTGCTATACTGCTGTTCTTTGTGTGATGAAAGAAATAACAAAGCTTTATCGCCCAGGAGGTACTATCAACCTCATCAATGAGACCACCCATCGCCTGATGGAACAAGAGATGATAAAGCTTGGTCTTTTTACTGTCGAGGATGTGAGGAACCAAGATCCAAACAAACCTATGGAGCGCAAATACCTGATGCATGGCATGTCGCACCATATCGGTCTTGATGTTCACGACAGTGTTGACAAATTCAAACCTTTTGAGCCAGGGATGATTCTTACCTGTGAACCTGGCATTTACATTCGAGAGGAAAGCATCGGAATTCGCATCGAAAACGACCTTTTAATCACTGAGAACGAACCCGTCAACCTGTTTGAAGGCCTGCCCACTGAAATAGAAGAGATTGAGGAAGCAATGAAAAATTGATTATATTTGCAACATCATGTAGAAACAACCAAAACAACAAACAAATATGTTCACAAAAGACGTTTATAGTGGCCGTCGTGCCACCTTGAAAAAAAAGATCACGAAGGGAATCGCCTTCTTCCCGGCCAATAATGAGGCGCCCTTCAATTATCCCGATAACACTTATATCTATCGTCAGGACAGTAACTTCTCTTATTTCTTTGGCCTCAACCATCCCGACTTGGTCGGCGTCATCGACTTTGAGAGCGGAGAAGAGATCCTTTTTGGTGTGGACGTCACCATCGATGATGTAATCTGGTGTGGCCCGTTGCCTTCGCTGAAAGAACAGGGCGATAACATCGGTATCGCCGATTGCCGTGATTTCAACCGTTTCGGTGAATACCTCCAGCAGGCCATGGCCAAAGGCCGTCAGATTCACATGTTGCCCACCTATCGTGGCGATACGCAAATTCAATGTGCCAATTGGCTAGGCTGTAACGTAAATAAGGTGCATGAATTTGTCAGCGTGGAACTGATCAAAGCCATTATTTCAATGCGTGAAGTCAAGAGCGAACTTGAAATCGCTGAGATGGAACGTGCTGCCAATACGGCTTATTACATGCATACCACCGCCATGAAGATGTGTAAGCCAGGCATGGTCGAGCAGGAAATCGCTGGTGTGGTGGAAGGCCTATCTCTATCGGGTGGTGGTCCAGTGTCGTTCCCCGTCATCCTCAGCGTTGATGGTCAGACATTACACAACCATGGTCACCATAACGTGTTGAAAGAAGGTCGCATGATGGTTTGCGACGCGGGTGCCGAGACGGAGAATTATTATGCCTCCGATTTTACTCGTACCACCCCTGTGGGCGGCAAATTCAACACCCGTCAGCGTGAGATTTACGAAATTGTGCTCGCTGCCAACCAAGCTGTAGCAGCCAATACGCGTCCTTACATGCCTTACATGGTGATGCACACTCTGGCCTGTCGCACCTTGATTGAAGGTTTGAAAGGCGTCGGTCTGATGAAAGGTGACACTGAAGAGGCTCTGATGGCTGGCGCCCACTGGCTCTTCATGCCTCATGGCCTTGGCCATATGCTCGGTATGGACGTACACGACATGGAAGGCCTTGGCGAGACCTATGTTGGTTATGACGACATCACGCCTCGTTCCACCAAGCAAGGCTTTAGCTGCCTGCGTTGTGGAAAGACCCTGAAACCTGGCTTTGTCGTCACCGATGAGCCTGGCATTTACTTTATACCGACCCTTATCGATATGTGGAAAGCTGAAGGCAAGCACAAGGATTTCATCTGCTACGATAGACTGGAAAGCTACAAGGACTTCGGTGGCATTCGCATTGAAGACGACCTGCTCATCACTGAAGACGGTTGCCGCATCCTCGGTCGCCCGATTCCCAAAACCGTGGCGGAAGTGGAGGATATGTGCGCCCAAGGTCGTGAATGGATTAAAATGTCAGGGCTGTATTGATAAAAAAACGGGGTGCTTGCCCCGTTTTTTTTATTTAGAATTCCATTACCAATTTTACATTGACATAACGCGGTGTCAAGTAATTGTTGACGCCGTAGTAGTAATTGTCGATGTACTTCACCCAAGTGTATGAGATTGTGTTGTGGATGTTGAGCAAATTGAATACGTCGACACTTACAAACATGTTTCTGATATACCTCAGAGGATTGCCTTTGCTGAAGCTGCTGGCCTCACTGATAAGCTGTTTGCTGAAGCCGATGTCGACACGGCGATAGGCACGATAATGGCCCGAAGGATTGTAGAAATCCGAATTGTCGCTATTGTATGGCAAACCGGCCCCAAATGTCAAGGTCATGTTGACACGCCATGAGGGCGCATTGGGGATGTAATCCTGGAAAAAGAGCGAGAAATTGATCCATTGGTGGGAGGGGCGGTAATGCCATCCCAAAGCGATGGTGTCGGCCACCTGGTTGTCATTATGGTTGTAGAAAGGTAGTTTGTTGCCCTCAGCATCCACCAGATAGTAGTCTCCACGAATGTCTTCCTTAGTTTGCATTAGGGAGAGGCTCGCCCAACTGTCAATGCCTTTGACAAACTCACCATTCACCTTAAAATCGAGGCCGGTGGCATAGGCACGTGCCGATTGGTCGGCATAGTAGCGGATGCGAACGTTGTCGATGTCGTAAGGTATGACGTGCGAGAAGTATTTGAAATAAGCCTCTGAAGTTAGGATGAAAGGGCGATTCCATGCGTGGAACTTGAAATCATGACCGGCCACAATCTGATAGGAGCGTTGCGCTTCGGCGTTTTCATATAAGCTACCGTCGCGGTTGCGTATCTCGCGATAAAAAGGTGTCTGGTTATAAACACCTCCCGAAAGACGGTACACCGTCTCTCTCTGTTTGTCTTCAGGTTTGTAAGCAATGCCAGCTCTTGGACTTACATACACCTTTTTGTTGTAGCCCCAATAATTGGCTCTTATGCCGCCTGTAATGACGAATTCTCCCTTCTCCCGATATGGGATAGTCCAAGAGTTCTGAATGAAGCCATCCGCGTTGTTAACATAAAGGATGTTGTGTGATTTGCGAACGAGATCCATTCCAATTTCTGGCAAGACATCGGGATAGCCGCCTATCACATCAGGGATGTGAGGCAAACTGTAACCTGCCGAGTCCATGATCTGCCATTCGTCAACCACATCGTCGATAGCTTGATGTTGGAAGCGGAGGCCCCATTTCATCAGGCTGTTGTCGAAGGCATATAGTCCTTTGTGGTCAAGATTGTAGACTTGGGCGTAGAAACCGTTTCTGGCATGTTTGGTAAGCGTGCCCACCTCGTGGTTTTCGATAACCTCGCCAAAATCTTCCGAACCGAAAGACGTGTTGCGAATGCCAAAATAGTATTGCTCCTCTATATCGTAGGTTTCTGTTTCATAGGTCGAGTAGGCCGAAGCTATCCATCTAAGGCTCAAGTCCTTGTTGGGCTTATATGTCAGGGTCAAGGCTCCCAATCCAGTGGTGTAATCGTCGATTTCCTTTCCGTCAAAGTAGACATTGGCTTGGAAAGGGATGTCGAAGGTGCCCACGTTGATCTTGGCGTTTTGGGGCTCGAACATATAAAGATTCTTGGCGTAATAACCCAGGAAAGACAAGTCCCATTTTTCGTTAAACTTGTAGTTGAACAAGGCCTGTACATCGGTGAAATTGGGCTTATAGGTGCCTTTGGTGTCCATCATGCCAAGTGCCAATGAAATGTTCTTGTAGCGTGCGCCAACCAAATAGCTGAGCTTTTCGTTTTTTGTTGCACCTTCCACATGGGCTTCGGCTCCTAAGAGGCTTAAGGTAAGAGAACCAGCTGTTTCGCGGGGCCGTTTATAGGTCACGTCAAGGACCGACGACATCTTGTCACCATATTCTGCAGCAAAACCTCCTGCTGAGAACTCGATGTTGTTGACCAACTGCGAGTTGACGAAACTCAAACCTTCCTGCTGACCTGAACCAACGAGAAAGGGGCGATAGATCTCAATGCCATTGACGTAAATCAGGTTTTCGTCGAAGTTGCCACCGCGTACTCGGTATTGTGAGCTGAGTTCATTATTGGAAACCACACCAGGCAAGGTTTTGATGAGTGTTTCCACGCCGCCGCCCATGGAGGGCAGCATGGTGGCCTGCTTGGCGTTAAGTCGTGTCAGACTAGATGCATCAGTGGCTCGGTCGCTGATGACAGCATCTGGAAGCATGGTGGCCGTTGATTTAAGCACCATGTCGATTTTTCGTTTTTCACCAGGTTTCAAACGCACCGAAGCCTGTCGAGGCTCATAGCCAATATAGGAAAAATGGATGACCAAGGTGGTGTCTGACATCAGCTTGAGTTCATAATATCCTTTCGAGCTCGTCGTTTGGCCAATCAACAGTTCGGGGACGACAACGTTGGCCATTTCGATGGGATGCCCCATGTCATCAATGACTTTGCCATATACCGTTGCCGTAGGTAGATGCTGGGCCATGGAGGGCAAAGAAAGGAACAGAAGCAATATGATGACGAGCTTGGATCGCATGAAAGGATAACTGAATTAATACCGAAATATTATTCCTGACGCAGTATTATTTGATAAACAAAAAAAGCCGCCGTGCAATGCACAGCAGCTATATCTTGGCTTAAATTGGAATTTACCAACGATTGAGATTGCCTTTCTCGTTCGCGTCCATGATGGCTGCATAAACACCCTTCTTGTTGATGGTGCGCAAACCAGCAGCGGAGACTTTCAAAACCACCCACTCGTCCCATTCCGGAACATAGAACTTCTTGATTTTCAGATTCGGCTGGAAGGTTCTCTTCGTTCTCTTGTTGGAGTGAGAAACGTTGTTACCGGTGATGGTCTTTTTACCTGTAATTTGACAAACTTTTGACATGACTCTTAATTCCTTATATTAATTACAATTGCTTTTTTCGTCTAACGGGCTGCAAAAATACAAAAAAAATTCTTTTCCCAACCCTTTTCTGTAAAAAATGCTTCAAAAAAATCTCAAAAGGCCTGCTCTCATTGCTTCACGTGAACATCCATTTGTGGGAAAGGTATGTTTAAACCTTCTTGAGAGAAAGCCTTATACACTTTTTCATTCATACTGAAATACACGCCCCAATAGTCGGAGGCTTCGACCCATGCGCGAACGGTGAAGTCGACAGAGCTGCTGTTGAGTTTAACCAGCTCGATGAAAGGCTCTGGTGATTTCTGTATTCGGGGATCTTCATCGCATAAACGTCGAAGTAGGGCCTTTGCCTTGTCAAAGTCATCGCCATAGGCAAAGGAGAAGGTCCAATCGACACGACGCGTGCCTTGTTTCGAGAAATTTGTCATGACGCCCGTTGAGAGTATGCCATTAGGTAAGATGACTTCCTTGTTGTCTGTCGTCAGCACGTGGGTGTTGAAGATTTGTATCTCGTTCACAAAACCTTCATAGCCTTGGGCTGCTATGAAGTCGCCAACTTTAAAAGGCTTGAACAGCATGATCATCACACCGCCAGCGAAGTTTTGCAGGGTGCCGCTCAAGGCCATGCCTATGGCCAAACCGGCCGAGGCCAAAAGTGCTACCAGTGAGCTTGTGTTGATGCCCAAGATGCCGACGATGGCGAGTATCAGGAAAAAGGTTAGCAAGACGGAGACCAGACTCATCAGGAATGAACAGAGCGACGGTTCGGTGTTGCGTCTCGTCATCACTTTTGTCAAGGCTCTCTTGATCAATCTGATTATCCATCGTCCCAGAAAAAGCACGATGATGGCTGCCACAATCTTCAACCCCAAAGGGATGACATAGGTCTTTACCATTTCGGGAAGCCATTCCGAAACGGGCGTTGTTGCTAATCTTTGGACACCTTCGGTGATATTATGTATTGCGGAAGTGTCTTGAATGGTCTCAGAAACCTCGTTGACAATGCTGTCGTTTTCCATAGTTCAAATTTTTTTGAGGCGCAAAGGTAAGCATATTTCATTAATTGCGTATTTTAGCCTCCAAATTCTTTGTATGAATTTTTCTGACCTGAAGACATATTGCAAAGACCCCAAGAATCGGAATACGGTGAATGTGGGACTATTTATCGTGTTGATAATTAGCTTCCATTTCCTGTATTTGGGCTGGCAGGCAATTGGTTATTGGCCGGTGACTCGCTGGGTGAACGATTTGATGGTTTGGTCGGTCAACCTGCTTTATGGGCAATGCTGCTGGGTGCTTGAACACGTTTTCCGTATCGATATTACTACGATCAATGCACAAAGGCTCATCGCGGCTGTCAACAAAGAAGGAGGATGGGCTCGTGTCATCGTTGCTCCCGAGTGCGCCAGCTTGAAACAATGGCTGCATTGGATTTTCCTCATGGCGATCTTCCCAGGGCCTTGGAAACACAAGCTTTGGTACATCCCAGCCGGACTGGTCGTCATCGAATGGACCAACGTGGTGCGCGTTTGCGGTATCCTGTTGATGCAGATCCCTTGGCCCAACAGCTTCCATATCGCCCATGACTACATCTTCAAAGTGTTTTTCTACTTTATTATTTTCCTTATGTGGGTGCTTTGGGTGGAGAGATTCTATAACAAGTCGATAAAAACAAAATCATAAATACAATGGAAAAACAACCTATCATCTTCATCCTTGACGCTGGCGGAACGGGTTTCAAGTTCTCTGCCGTTCAGAATGCTCGTGAAGTCATCGATCCTTTTACCATCCCATCAGCAGCCCCTACGCTTGAAGAAGTGTTGCAGAAAATCATCATGGGTTTTCGCGAATGCGCGGCTCGTTGCGGCGATAACCCCACGGCCATTAGCTTCTGTTTTCCAGGTCCCGCCGACTATCCCAATGGTATCATAGGCGACTTGGAGAACTTGCCCAGTTTTAGAGGTGGTGTTCCATTGAAAGCCATGCTCGAAAACGAATTCCATGTACCCGTTTTCATTAATAATGATGGTGACCTATTCGCTTATGGCGAAGCTTTGAACGGCTTACTGCCAGAGGTGAACAATCTTTTGGAGCAACAATGTAATCCGAAACGTTACAAGAACTTGCTCGGTGTCACCCTCGGTACGGGCTTCGGCGGTGGTATTGTCATTAATAAGGTGTTGCTTAACGGTGACAATTCTGCTGGTGGAGAAATCAACCGCCATCGCAATCCGATTCTTCCTACCACAAGTGCTGAGGACAGCATCAGTATACGTGCCGTGCGCCGTGTGTATGGCCGCGAGGCGGGCATCGCTTTTGAAGATACGCCAGAGCCTTACGACATATACAAAATAGCCATGGACCAACTTACTGGAAATAAGGAAGCCGCCTTGAAAGCCTGGGACGAACTGGCTACGGCTCTTGCCGACGTGCTCGCCAATGCCATCTCGCTTATCGACGGCATCATCGTCATCGGAGGCGGCCTCTCGGGCGCCTGGCCTGTTTTTATGCCCATGTTGATTGAGAAAATGAAAATGCCTTTCTTCGGTCTGGCTGACGGTCATGCATTCAGCCGTATGGAAACGGAAGTATACAACTTGATGGATCCTACCGACATGATACGCTTTACCGAAAGGTCTGGAAAGATGGTAAAAGTGCCTTTCAGCGAGCAATCGGTGTGGTACGACCCAAGCAAGCGCGTCGGCGTTGGAATTACCAAGCTCGGCACGTCTTCGGCGGTGGCCATGGGCGCCTATGCCTATGCTATGCAACAACTATCTCTTTGAGTTTCAAAAAGGAAGGATTTATCAACAGTCCTTGTTGAAAAAAACATGCCCCGAAAAGTGTTTTTTTCGGGGCATCGTATGTACTTCTTTAGTAATTTCGCACATTGAACGAGATAAAGAAAGACCTTTTCTGTTTTGTTTGTAATTAATTTAGAAACAATGCGATAAATACATACAATTCGCAGATTGCGAATACAGAAAACGAGCGAAACAACAGTTGTTTTTTTTATCTTCATAATGGTAGGTCGCCGGCGCGATGCTGGCGACCTTTTTTATGCTTTCATTTCTTCATAGTCGGGGAGGTGGTCCAAAGCCTTCAAAGAGGCCCCTTCCACGCGGAAACAGTAGCAATCAATGCCATTATAAAGCATAAGGAAATGTGGTTTCAAAGTGGCGTGGTAGCGTATAGCCTGATCCAGTGTCTTTTCTGTGATTTTAACGGTTTGTGCCTTGCATTCCACAATCATCAGCGGAGTGCCTTTGTCGCCGAACACCACGGCATCACAACGCTTGTCCATGCCATTCACTTTGATGGAATACTCTACCGCCAATAACCCCGCTGGCACATGCAGGTGTTCGACGAGAAGGTACAACACCTTTTGCCTGATTTCCTCTTCGGGTGTCAGCAGCACCTGTTTTTTACGAAGCGGGTCGAAGACAAAAGTTTTGCCTTCTCGAACCTCTGTCTTGAACCATTGTAAAGGATTATTGGCCATGTTTATCCACATATTGTGACGACAAAGATAAAAAAAGCTACCTTTGCATTAAAATCTATCGCATGAAAAAGCTGTTTCTCTTCTTTTTGTTGGCCTTTTCGCTTTGCACTTGCCGCCATTCCGAGACGATTTTTGGCGAATGGGTGGTAGACAAGGTGAATGTTCAATTCGACGAAAACCGTAACACACCCGAGTTGGTGAAGCAACTGGGTGAAATGGAAAGACAGAACAAAATCGTGATCGGTAACGATTCTATCCTGTCTTTCAAGGGTCTTGATACCCAATGGCAACGGCCTTTTCAAATGGATGCTCGAGGTACCCTGTTTGTTGATGGTGTAGCCTTCGGCCAATTGGAAGACGACCGCCTCATCACTACGACACCTTCACCATTGGGCGCCATCGTGGTGACTTACCGGAAGCAATGAGTCATTCTATCTCGACGTATCTCAAGCTGTAAAGCATGGCTTGCAGCTGTAGCATTTGGTTGCGTTTCTTTTGGTTGGGCTCATAATAGAATCCTTCCACGGTGACGAGTTGCCCTGTACCGCTGTCTGCAAAGGTGTAGGAGAGGAAAGGACCTCCCATGAAGTCATGCTCCACTTTCCACATGCCGCGCATCTCCATGGCGTATCCTGCCGGGAAATCCGACACGTATTGAACCATGGGAGGCACAAACTCGGTTTCGGTAGACATATAGGAACTGTCTGACGGACCAGGGACGTATTTCTGCAACATCATGTTACGCATGGCCACCAAACTGTTGGTGTTGAATTGTGCGGTATCCTTGTAAGGGATCTGGTAGATCAGGATGTCGGCACTTGAGCGTTCCAATTCCTTGCGGAGCCACATGAAGTCAGGCTCGTTTTTGGCTATGTAGAAACCTTGCGGGATCGTCATGGTGAAGCCCATCTTCTTGGCAATGGCATCACCGATGGTTTGGTCGGCTGTGGGACGGAACACGTTCAAGATCCGTTCGCGTTCCACCTTGTCGAACCACAGCTTATAGAGTTCTTTCTGGTTGTCGAAGAGTGTCACCCATGACTCGCTGTTGGGAGCGGTGATCTTAACATAGCGCTGTGGCGCTGCCCATGAGTTCTCCGATGTCTCGGCAAAGGCCTTCTCTACGGAAGGGTCGATAAAAGCTTCAATGATGCATTTGTGTTTCTTGAACATGTCGGAGAAGCCTCCCAAGTTGATGTGGGCTAGCTCGTTCTGTGCTTCAGGCTGAGGTAGCCCGTATAAGGGTGCCAGGAAGAAATGGCGTAAGGAATCACCAATTCTGCCGTTCCAAATCTCATCGTTTTGGGTGACGACAAGGATTTCGGCGGTTCCGCCCACCGAGCGGTCTTTTCTGGCGCTTCTGTTTTTGTCGCATGACGACATGAAACATGCCATCAGGATGACGACCAGTATGCTAATGTATTTTTTCATGGTTGTTATTTTTTGATTTTAAGCTTTTGTCCGGCTTGAATGTTGGTGCCTTTCAGGTTGTTCCACTTCTTAATGTCATTGGGTGTGCAATGGTACTTGCGTGCTATTGAACTTAAGGTTTCGCCACGTTTCACCACATGGGTCCTAGTAGTTGCCGATGATGACTTGCCTGAGCTGCTCGATTTGGACGTGTTGCTCACTTGTGCCATGGGAGCCCCCGATCGGTATATTTTCAGCCTTTGTCCGGTTTGGATGGTCTCGCGCCTGAGTTTATTCCAGCGTTTGATGTTGGAGACGGTGACATGGTATTTGCGGGCGATACTACCCAGGCTCTCGCCTCGTTTTACCACATGGGTGAAGCTGTCACTCACTTCCTTGACTTGTTCCACAATCTTTTCCTGATACACTTGTGCTTTCGATTCGTGAGCATAGATTTCATTTTCAAACTTCACGAAAAGCAACGCATATTTTGTGGGAAGTCGGAGTGGATAGGGGTTGTCGAGAGAGGCAGGGATGATATGTTTTGTGTATTGTGGGTTGAAGAATCTCAGGTCTTCGATGGGAACGCCAATCACTTCGTTGATTTGGTCGAACGCACATTGGCGGTGCACCATGACCGTGTCGGTGCCATGAAGCAGCAGTCCAGGGTTGATGGGATACAGGTTATGTGCAGTGGCGTAATTCATCACGTAGGTCACGGCAATGAAGGCGGGGACATAACCACGAGTCTCCTTGGGCAAGTAAGGCCAGATGGCCCAATAGTTTTTCACGCCTCCGGCGCGCAAGATGGCCTTGTTGACAGTGCCTGGTCCCGAGTTGTAGGCAGCCAGTACCAAAAACCAGTCTTGGTAGCGGGCGTAAAGGTTCTGGAGATACTGGCACGCAGCCACTGTTTCTTTCATGGGGTCGAAACGCTCATCGAGCAGAGAGGTGACCTTCAAACCATAATCTCTTGCGGTTCCCAGCATAAACTGCCACAAGCCTTTGGCGCCCGCATGGGATCCTGCAGTTGGGTTCAAGGCGGATTCAACCATGGCCAAGTATTTCAGTTCCAGGGGTAGGTTGTATTTGTCAAGCAATTCCTCGAACAGGGGGAAGTAGACAAAAGAAAGGCCCAACATGCGGCTCGATTGTGTCCGCAGGCGGTTGGCATACAAGTCAATGAATGACTTGACATGGCTGTTGTAGGTCAACGGGATCGTGGTCTGTTCCGCCAAGGCGTCGATACGTGCCATGTACACGCTGTCGTCGAAGACGGGGATTTCATACTTTTTGTAGCCGAACACGTTCAGCTCCGTAGAGTCGATGTCAAGGTAGACGTCTTTGTCCATGAGGCTGATGCTGCTCACTAAATTGAGCATCTCCATAACTGTTGACTCTTCTACAACGGCTTTGCCTGAGTTAAGATCCTGGATCTCCTGATCATTGAGTTCAACGTCCAAGCTATCGGGTTCTATTTCATCAGGGTCATTGTACTGTGCAAAGAGTTGACCAAAAGGGAGAAGCAATAAGAATAATAGTGAGGTGTATTTCATGCCAAAAGTATATGTTTTTAATAAAACGCAAAAATAATAAAAAAGGTGTATAAAGGAGGAAAAAATCCTTCCAAATACACCTTCTGATAATAAAAACAGTGTCTGTTATTTCTTTGCCACTGGGTCGCAGGTGAGTCCGATGCCGAGTTTTTTGAAGATTTTTTGGTCGACTTCGCTGAGCATCACCGTGGAGTGCACCTGGCACCCTTTGAGCAGCGGCAGGGAGTCGAGGGCTTTCTTGCAGTTTTCGTCCCAAAGACTGAGCATGGAGAGAGCTACCAACACTTCATCGGTGTGAAGGCGTGGGTTGTTGCCGTGCAGGAGGCTAACTTTGGTGTTTTGGATGGGCTCGATCATAGCCTGAGGGATAAGTTTTACCTCGTGAGGGATGCCGGCCAAGTGTTTGGTAGCGTTAAGGAGCAGAGCTGCACTGGGCCCCAGCAGGGCACTGGTATGGGCTGTGATGAGGGTGCCGTCCGACAGCTCAATGGCGGCCGAGTCAACGCCTTCTTGTTCTTTGCGTTTCTTGGCGGCAAGTGTGGTTTTACGGTTGGCAGTGCTGATTTTAGCTTGCTTCATTAGCAATGCAATCTTATTGACTTCGCTCTCAGTGCCTTTGCCTTTAGCCAGGTTGCATAAAGCGGTATAATAACGGCGAATGATTTCTTGATAAGAGGCCTCGCAGCAGACGGCATCGTCGCTGAGGCAATAGCCTACCATGTTGACGCCCATGTCGGTTGGCGACTTGTAAGGATTTTCGCCGTAAATCGACTCGAAAATGGCATTCAGCACAGGAAAGATTTCGATGTCGCGGTTGTAGTTGACGGCAGTCTTGCCATAAGCCTCGAGGTGGAACGGGTCGATCATGTTGACATCGCTGAGGTCGGCGGTGGCTGCTTCGTAGGCCACGTTGACGGGGTGCTTGAGTGGCAGGTTCCACACTGGGAAAGTCTCAAATTTGGCGTATCCAGCCTTGATACCACGCTTGTTCTCATGATAGAGTTGACTGAGACAAACGGCCATTTTACCGCTGCCTGGGCCTGGAGCAGTGACGACCACTAATGGGCGTGTTGTCTCCACATAGTCGTTACGGCCAAAGCCATCCTCTGAGTCGATAAGGGCAACATTGTTGGGGTAACCTTCGATGATGCGGTGGTAATATACCTTAATGCCCATACGCTCCAAACGCTGGCGGTAGGCATCGGTGCTGGCTTGGCCGTTATAGTGGGTGACCACGACCGAGTTGACCATGAAACCGCGACTCATGAAGGCTTCGCGCAGGCGCAATACGTCTACATCGTATGTGATGCCCAAGTCACCACGGACCTTGTTTTTCTCAATGTCGACGGCACTGATGACGATGATGATTTCGGCTTCGTCGACAAGTTGGGAGAGCATCTTTAGCTTACTGTCGGGCTCAAAACCGGGCAGCACACGGCTGGCATGAAAATCGTCGAAGAGTTTGCCACCAAATTCCAGATACAGCTTGTCTCCAAATTTGGCGATGCGTTCCTTGATGTGTTCAGATTGGATTTTAAGGTATTTTTCGTTGTCGAACCCGTATTTCGTTCCCTTGGATGCGGTGTTTTTCATGGCGGTAAAAATAGAAAATACGGGATGCAAAGATACGGGTTTTTGCCATATATCAAACAATTATTTTGTTGAAAAAAGAGGGCGACCTTGTGGCCGCCCTCGATGGGTTGTTTATGTTGTAAGCTTATCTGCGGCCTCCTGAGGAACCGCTGCGGCCGCTTGAGCTGTTGGAGCTGTTGCTGCTTCTGCCGCTGGTTGAGCTGCTGGTGCCACTGGAGCGGTTGCTGTTGCTAGAGCCGCTGACGCTGTTGCCTGAGCGACCGTTTGATCCGGTGGAAGAGCTTGTCGAAGTGCCGCTCGGACGGCTGTTGCTGCTGGGACGGCTGACATTGCTGTTGCCGCTGTTGCTGTTGCCGCTGGGACGGCTGCTGTTCGAGCTGTTGTTGACTCGGCTGTTGCTGCTGTTGCCAGTGCGACCGCTTGCAGAGCCTGTTGAAGTACCGCTCGGACGACTGTTGTTGTCGGGACGGCTGACGCTACTGTTGCTGCCAGAGCTGTTACCAGTGCTGCCACCGCCGTTGTTGGTGTTAGGCTTGATGCTGCTGCTTGAGCCGTTGTTTCCAGGAGCCACGTTGTTGCTGTTGGCGTTGCCTGAGCTCATGCTGCCCGAATCATTGCCACCGTTAGGTCTGACAGTTGCTGAGCCTGCCGAAGCGCCGGGTTCGTTGTTCCAGTTGTTGGTGGCCGGATAACCGCCGTTGTTGTGGTGGTAGTTATAGGTGTGGTGCATCGGGTTCATCGGAGGAGGCATTCCAGGACCGAATCCGTGAGGCGGCATCGGCGGACGGAAACCGTCGTAGTAGTAGCGGTAGCTGGCGGGACGGTGATAGTGGTGAATGCGAGGTCCGACGTGGATTACGATATAGGGTCCTACACGTGGCCCATCCCAGTGGTAGGTCAGAGGCTCGAAGTACTCGAAGGTCGTGAAGCTGTATAGCTCGCCACCTAAGGTGTAGTATGGCATGACCATGTAGAGACGGGCAGGATTGGCACGATAGGCCGGAATTTCAATGGCGACTCTCTTGATCCTACCGGGGCAAACTCTGACGTACTTCTCGCCGTAGCAGTAACCGTTGTCGGGGTCAAGGAAGACGTTGATGTAACCCCTATAGGTGTAGTCACCGATGTTCTGTACGTCATAGTAGATCGTGACAGAGTTGTAGTTGTACACCATGACCGGCTGTGATACCAAGGCGAGTTCTGGCGGATAGCCGGCTGCTTTTGCTGCGATGGATCCCATTACCAACAGGATGCTCATCAGGATGTTCTTGGCTTTCATAGTTGCGATTTTTTAAGGGTTAGACTTTAGTGTTGTTTATTAAAGTGTCTACTAAAACCGTGCCAAACTGTTTTAGAATCTACACAAGGGGGCCTTCATTCTTCTTCTGTGACTCTATGAGTCGCGCCGTAATCGATTTCGGGGTGGTCGGCCAAGTATTCCAGCATCAGTTCATTAGAGCTACGGAAGGTGGAATGGCCATCGTCTTCATGTTCGTAATCGAATACAGTTGACATGTAGCTGTTCATCACGATGTTGTAGTTGGCGTTGAGATCCAAGGGTTTGCCGTTTTCAAGCTTTACCTTGAGATCGGTCATCTCGCCGTTGTCGTCTACCTTAAAAGAATAGGAGCAGCCTGAGCAGTAGATTGGGCCGTGGTCAGTATTGAAGCAACTCTTGATGAGATTGACGATTTCTTGTCCGCTGAGGGTGAAGGCAATGATTTCGTTGTCGAAGGGATCGAGGGCGAAGATGTCCTTCAGCGTCACGGGACGAGCCGAGAGGGTGTCGAAGCGTACGCCACCCGGGTTTTGGAAACCCATGTCGGAACCTGTGGTGTATCGGATGGCGTCGGTCATTAGGCAGCCCAGCGACTCGTAGCTTTCGATGGGTGTGGTGTTGGTGGTGACTACAGTGCGGAAGAAGTCGTTGTTATTGTATTCGTCCACCATAGCCTGCACCTCAGCGTTGCTGTGAGGGAATTCCTTGATGGAGATGAGGTCCATATGCTTGTCGACGACCTTGCCCTTCTTCAGGGTGAAGGTGCTTAGTGTGACGAACTTGACTTTGGCTTCAGCTTGGGTCACCATCACGTTATCGACAAGTTGGGTCTCAGCCACGCGGGTGTGGCTGTGTCCGCCAAAGATGGCGTCGAGTTCGGGGAACTGGGCGGCTGTTTCTCGGTCTTCTTCATAGCCGCAGTGGGAGAGGAGGAAGACGAGGTCGCATTCCTCGCGAAGCTTAGGTAGGTACTCTGGCAACACCTCGGTGATAGGACGGAAATGTGAGCCGTCGGCGTTTTTCGGGTGAAAGTCAGGTAGACCGTTTTCGCCCAGCTGAATGCCGCCTATAACGCCGATTTTCACCCCGTTGCGTTCGAAGATTTTATAAGGGTAGACGTTAGGCATCTGCAGCGTGTCATCGAAAGTGACGTTGGCGCATACGAAGGGGAAATGTGCCCATCCTAGAACGTTGCGTAAGGCGATGGGACCTCCATCCCATTCGTGATTGCCGAAGGTCGACAGATCGAAGCCGACTGCGTTCATGAGCGCATACATGGGCTTGGCAGGTTCCGTGTAACGGTCGTTAATGGGGTTGCCTGAGCGGTTGTCGCCAGCGCTGAATAGCAGCAGGTCGGGGTGGACGCTTCGCAGGCTGTCCATCAAGGCGGCCAGCTGCGGGAAGTTGTCGATGTTGGCATGCATGTCGTTGGTGGAGACGACATAGATTTTCTGTTCCTTGGGCTGGCAAGCGACAAGGCAAAGCAGGACGGCAAAGGCCGCCAATGTAGCAAAGCGTTTCATGGCCTTTAAAATTTTACGTAGATTCTGGAATTGGCGCGTAGCGAGCCGCCGAGGTCTACGATGTTGCCGTAGGCGTCGCGTACTTCGACGTCGTCGAGTTTCAGGGGAAGATTGTGAGCGCGGCAATAGGCCAGCACTACCGATTTCACTTTGGCGCCGTAGTAGGTGCGCACTTCAATGTCGTTGACGTATGCTTTCATAGTGATGAGATTATAGTTTTTCTATGGCAAAAATACAGTTTTTTCAGAAAAACAATTGTTTGTAGAACTTTTTGCCTATTTTTGCTCTCAGATTAATCATCAAATACGAATAACTATGAAACTTGAAGGACGTAGAGAAAGTACGAACGTGGAAGACCGCCGTGGTAAAAGGGCGGTGGCAGCCGCCGGCGGCGTCGGCCTTGGCGGACTTTTGATTTATTTCCTGTTGAAGAGCTTCTTGGGGGTCGACATCAGCCCCATGCTCGAGCAGCAGCAACAGGGCAACACGACCGAATATGTCGATGAGCAGGACTACAGTGAGGTCGACAAGGAGCTGATGACCTTCTGCAAGCGCATCCTGGCCGGCACCGAAGACGTGTGGGACCGTGAGTTCAAGAAGATGGGTCGCACGTATCAGCCGCCTAAGATGGTTATCTTCAGCGATGCCGTCAGTTCGGCTTGTGGCAACGCCACCTCGGCCAGCGGACCGTTCTATTGCTCCGCCGATGAGACTGTATACCTTGACCTTGAGTTTTTCAAGAGCATGAGAAAACAAATCGGTGCCGACGGTGACTTCGCTTATGCTTATGTTATCGCCCACGAGGTGGGTCACCATGTGCAGAACCAGCTCGGCATCCTTGGGCAAGCTCATCAGCAGATGGCCCGTTACGGCCAAAACACGAAACAGTCGAATGAAATCAGTGTGCGCCTCGAGCTGCAGGCCGACTTCTTCGCTGGTGTGTGGGCCAACAACGACAATAAGCTGTTTGGTTCGCTCGAAGACGGCGACATCGAAGAGGCTTTGAATGCTGCTTCCAAGATCGGTGACGACTACCTGCAGAAGCAGGCCTATGGCCGCACCATGCCTGAGACCTTCAACCATGGCACCAGCGCCCAGCGCTCGCGTTGGCTGAAGAAAGGCCTGAGCACGGGTGACGTCAGCCAAGGCGACACCTTCTCGCCTCCCTATAGTCAGCTGTAAGTTTTAAGGGTCTTATTAATAAAAAAAGCGCCAAAAGGCGCTTTTTTTGTTTCTGTCATTATACTCGCGATGGAAGAAACCACTATTTCTTCTTCCTCCCTTGATACCACAGCTGCCAACTGTTGAACAGGTTTTGGAAAACGGAATAAAATGCCAAATACACCGATGCTAAAGGGTGCAGGTAATGATTGGCCATCCAGATGCCCATGGCAGAGTTTTTCTGTCCTAAGAGCTGCCCACCAGCGATGGTGTCGCCATACTTGTGGCCAATCCATTTGCCTAGCCCAAATTGAAGGATGCAAAACAGCAAAGCGGAGATGCCAAGCCACAGGATGCTACTCCAGTTGCCTTCGCCATTGAGGAAAATGAAATGGATGGTTTGACCTAAGGTGAGCAGTAAGGCAACGGCCCAAAGGTAAAAGGCCAAACCTTTGTATCGGCTGATGATACGGTTTACCTTGGGCAGGCAAAGTTGTAAGGCCAAGGCGATGAAAAACGGCAAGCCGATGACGGTGCCGATACGACGCAAGATTTGCATAAACGAAGCCCAGAAAGGCATGTCTTGGTTGACGCCGATGAAAGAGAAATAGATGGGGGCCACCAACGAAACCATCAGGTTGCCGATGACAGTGTACGATGTCACCGTGTTGCGGTCGGCGCCTAACATGGTGCTCACCACGGCAACAGAAGCCGCTACGGGACACAATACGCCTATGAGTACGCCCTCGGCAACAATCTCGTTGACATGCAAGAGCCGTAGCAAATAATAGCCTCCTAGGCTCACCACAACCTGAAAGAGGATGATCCAAATAAACAATGGCTTGAAACGTAACTTACGAATGTCAACGGCCGTAAAAGTCAGCAATAGGATGGTGAAGATGATATAAGGCACCACCACACTGAAAGCCGCACAAGTGTTATGCAATAACAAGCCCAGAATAATGGCGATGGGGAGGACGTAACTCTTTATTTTTTGCATTTAGTTCTAAATTGCGGCTGCAAAATTGCGAAATTTATGCGTACCTTTGTCGCGAAATTCACTAAACAATATCTGAATGAGACATTTTCTGTACATCATCACATTGGCGGCTTTTGCCGCTTTCTGCTCATGTGGCAATCAAGCCGTCACTACGGATGACAACAAAAACGAAACTACCATGAATACGACAATGCAAGACCTGTTGACTCGCCGCAGCGTGCGCAGCTACACTGACCAGATTCCGCCCAAGGAGGTCATCGAAGAAATCTGCGAGGCGGGCACCTACGCCCCTACGGGCATGAACCGACAAGCGCCCATCATCGTCGCCGTGACCAACCGTGAGGTGCGCGACCGTTTGAGCAAGCTCAACGCCGCCGTCTTTGGCCCTGACAACGACACGGACCCCTTCTATGGCGCTCCCGTAGTGCTCGTGGTCTTGGCCGACACCACCGCTGCCATGACTTGGAAGGAAGATGGCTCTTTAGTGATGGGCAACCTGCTCAACGCCGCCCATGCCAAAGGCCTGGGCTCGTGCTGGATCCACCGCGCCAAAGAGGTCTTCGAGACGGAAGAAGGCAAGGCCATCTTGCGTGAACTTGGCATCGATGACGCCAAATACGTCGGCATCGGCAACTGCATCCTCGGCTACGTGAACGGCGACTATCCTGAGGCCCGCCCGCGCAAGGAGAATTACGTTTACTGGATTGAATAATCTTGATAACGCAATAAAACAAAAGTGCATCGCATCATTGAAAAATATCTTTTTCTTGGCTTGTTTGCACTCTTGATGGCTTCGTGCACCCACGATGGGCCGATGTTTTCTGGCGACTTGATTTTTGTTGAAGGCATAGGCGGCATTCAGGCCGAATGCAAGCCTAGTATGGATCAAGCCATCATGGGCAGCACGGGCGCAATGGTGCATGTGGGCATCATCGAGGGATGCAACGACAGCCTTTTCGTCATCGACGCGGCCCCCAAAACGGGCGTGAGCCGACGAGAGCTCAACGCGTTTCTTGAAGCCCAACGTGATGAAGAAGGCCGAATGCCCAACATCAGGATAATGCAGCTGAAAGACCAGCGGGGCGCTATGGAATTTGTGGCTCGGGCCAAAAAGCTGGTTGGTGCGGAATATGATTTCACTTTTCTTCCCGACAACGGCAAGTATTATTGCAGCGAATTGGTCTACGAATGCTATCAGCGCGATGGCAAGCCCATTTTTGAGGCTGCGCCGATGAATTTCCGCAATTCCGAGGGGACGTTCGACCCGTATTGGGTGAAATTGTTTGCGACGCAAGGCATGGAAATCCCTCAAGGTGTTTTGGGTACCAACCCGAACGATTTATTCCATTCGCCCTTACTGATTCCCATATATGAGTAGAGACGGTGCATGCACCGTCTCTACAAGCAATCAATAGGTTTGGGATTTATTCCTTCACGAACCTTCTCGTTTCCGTGGCGGTTTTGCTTGTCAGGCGGACAACGTAGGTGCCAGTGGGAAGGTCGGCAGTGGTGATTTCCACCATCTTGCCGCAGCTCTTCTGGCTGTAAACCAAAGCTCCCATCACATTGTAGATCTCCACCTTTTCGAGGGTCTCTTGTGCCTCGATGGTCAGCTTATCTTTGACGGGGTTGGGGTAGACCGTGAAGTTTCCTGATTCTGTCGAAAGGCCGTTTTCGCTTACACTGGTCACCTCGGTTTCGGCATATACCGCTTCGGAAACACAGATCTGCCCGTCGAAGTGGTATTCTGCGGTCAGCATATATCTGTAGGATCCGATGCCGGCAGCATCGAAATAGCTGTAATTGAATGTGCCTTGCGGAATGATGTTTTCAACCAGTTCGTAGTTTGCACCGCCGTCGTTCGAGCGGTAAAGGTTGAAGTACTCGGGAAGGATGGCCATTGTTGTGTAGTGCCATTCCAGTTGAATACCCATGTCATCCTCGCTCACATAGACATAATCTGCGGTGAAGCTTGAAGGTGCACCGCAGGGGATGGACAGCGTGACGCACGATTCGTTGGAAGGTTCGGAATCGCCTTGAGAGCATTCTGAAACCACCGTGTAGCAGTACTCGCCATAAGGCAACTCAGTATCGTTATAGCTGGTGTATGGGAATCCCGATGTGATAAGGGTCCCATTGCGGTAGATTTTGTAGGTTTCAACATTCTGGACGGGAGACCAGCTAATGTTGATGTCGGTATAGAACAGCCATGAGGCGGTAACATCGTTTGGAGCCTCACAAGGCGGCAGCGCCTCGAAATGAGCCACATAAGCTCCTGCCCCGGTCACTGTGAAGGTGTAGCTGGGGTTGGTGCTGACCTGCGTGCCGTTTCTGGTCCAATTAACGAAGGTATAGCCAGCAGCAGGCGTGGCTGTCAGCGTGCAGCTTTGACCGTAGTTGTAGTATCCTCCGCCAGTCACTATGCCACCGTTGGTCGGGTCGGCCGTGGCGGTGATGTTGTAGCTTTGGACTTGGAAATGGGCCACGAGAGTGCGGTTGGCATTCACCGTGAAGGTGTAGTTGGCGCTGCTGCTGACCTGCGTGCCATTTTCCGTCCATCTCAAGAAGGTGTAGCCCGTGGCGGGTGTCGCATGTACGGTGCAGCTTTGTCCCTGTTGGTAAGTACCACCACCTGTGACGGTGCCGCCGTTAGTCGGGTTGGCCGACACTGTGATGGTGTAGTTCTGAGGCTGAGCCTGGAAGTTGGCCACCAAAGTGCGGTTACCATTCACGGTGAAGGTGTAGTTGGCTTGCGTGGATACCACAGTGCCGTTTTCAGTCCAGTTGGTGAAGGTGTATCCTGTATTAGCGGTAGCATGTACGGTGCACGACTGACCTTGCTGATAGGTACCTCCGCCAGAGACAGTGCCGCCGTTAGTCGGGTTAGCCGACACGGTGATGGTGTAGCTCTGAGGCTGTGCCTGGAAGTTGGCCACCAAGGTGCGGTTGCCATTCACGGTGAAGGTGTAGTTGGCTTGTGTGGATACCACACTGCCATTCTCAGTCCAGTTAGTGAAAGTGTAGCCGCTGTTGGCAGTGGCCGTAACGGTGCAGTTGGCGCCTTGGTTATAGGAACCACCGCCTGTGACGGTGCCGCCGTTGGTTGGGCTGGCTGAAACGGTAATGGTATAAGTTTGCGGAGCGCCGCCTACATTGATGTCTTGTATGTAGGGCTGGCGTTGCGGCTTGGTGACCACGATTCTGACTTGGCCAGAGGTGATGCCGGCTGCAACTTGTACGTTGACTGTGCCAGAAGCAGGTACCAAAGCAGCGCCTTTCAGGACGTTATTCTGCGAGATGCCAACATAAGATCCGGCTTGGGCGCTCACTTGGAACGAGGTGGCACCAGCTGGGAAGGTGCTAGAGTGGTTGACGGTATTGGGTGTAGGATTCACGCGATAGGGCATGATGGAGCCGTCGCCAAGCACGTGGTAGGCTTGCCAATAATAGGTGGGGCTGGCACTGGTTTGGTAGTTGCCGGCATGGGCATAGCACACAGCCAAGTTACCAAGGAAGACGATGGAGGAAACGGTATTGTAGGTGTCGTCCATCCAGATGCCGTCATAAACGCCAGTGGCCGTGTTGTTGATGTTGGGCATCTGGCCAAAGGTGTTGGTGGCACCAACACCGAAATAATAGTCCTCATACCAATAGGTTACGGGGCAAGAACCGATGTAGGAATAGGCGGCTTTATTCTCACCACGAAGCATGGCTTCGCCGAAGCAGGGTTGGCTGTAGCCGAAGTTGCCAGTCAAGCAGCAGTTGCCCATGGCGAGGAAGTATTTATTGGTGTTGGTAAGCGCATTCACCTGGCTTTTGGTCAGTTGAGGGTCTGACCAAGAGGTCTCGCTGCCGTGGGCAGTGTAGTTGACAAAGCCGGTGCCAGTACTCAACGAGTTGTAGCAGTTTGTATAAGGTTGACCTAACCAGTTATATACGTTGGTGAAGCCATGTGCAGTGTTGTAATAATACTGCATCGCATATTGGATGGTGGGTTTGCCGACGTAATTGGTCCAATAACTGTCCCAACCAGCGATGAGGGTCACGTTGTTGAGATAGCTTGGGTCGGGCATCGTGTATTGCTCGTATTGCAGAATCTTGTTGACGATAGCGGTCACCTGATCAGGGCTCTCTGCCGACATACGGCTGTAGAACATATCCGGGAAGTAGTCGCCGTCAATCGAACCATAATAAAGGTCAGTCACCTTTTGGGTGGTATTGCCGCTGGTTTTTCCAGGGATTTGACCCGTGTCGCCCACCAGGATGACGAAGGTCGGCGTGGCACCTTGGTTGACGCCCGTATTGTAAAGGTTCTGCACGTAGGACTGAATGGCGTTGTAGTTGCCGCCGGCTTGTGCCGTAGTCACCACGTTCACGTCAAAGCCTTTTTGGATCTTCCAGTTGATCCAAGGCTGCAAGGCGGAGATATAGTTTTCGGGAGTGATGACGATCATGTGGACAGGATAGTCCATCAGGTCCGGGTGGTCGTCATACACATCCATGATTTGGCGATAGTTAAACATCTGCTTGTAGACGATGTCGAAGTAAGGGCTATAGGTGCTGAGCAGCATGCGTTCGGTCTCAGTGCGGTCAGCGCCATCGAAGCTCACTTCCACCTCGATGTCGTTAAACACGCGCAGGGTGTTGGAGGCGGGATTGTAGCTCACGGGGTTGATAACCAAAGAACCGATGCGGATACCGCGCATGGTGCCTTGCACCTCGATGCTGGCTTCAGGAGCCGTGGCGAGGCTGCGGGTTTGGTAGGCAGCGGCATTGTACACAAATTCAACTTCATCAGGATTCTGGTCCTTACGGACAGAAGGCTGATGCGGCAAGATGGTACCGATGCCATAATCAGAGAGGCGGTAATCCGTTGCCGTGTAGTTGATCACGCTGACGCGTGGCGTGGCACCAAAAGGCACAGCCAGCAGTTGGTGTGATGCGGGTAGTTCGGGTGAACCGATTTCGCCCGAAGCGTAAGTGCCTTCAATGGCGATTTCAGAGAAGGAGCCTCTTTCGGTAGCGATCTCAATGCTCTCGATGGAGCCGTAACTAAAGGAGGCACGGAGTGAATTGAAGTCACTGTGCGTGATTTCAGCTTTCGATTTTTGGCGCAAGTCGATGCGGCCGTTCTGGGCCATGGCGAACAGAGTGCTCATGGCAAGAACTAATAGTAATGTTATCTTTTTCATTTTGAATATGATTATTTGACTTCGATTTGAATGCAAAAATAGAAAAAACCATCAAAAATGCGCATTTTTTGGCTTGAAATGATACAAGTAATGAAAACTTTTCCTACTTTTGCTGCAAAACATGAATAATCATACAAATCAAACATATTATGATAGCAGAACAAGGTAAATACATCTTTGGTGTAGTGAAAGTGGGCGAGAGGGGACAAATAGTCATCCCCAAAGAAGCCCGTGAGATTTATGGTATCAAGGCCGGTGACAGCCTGTTGGTACTTGGTGATTCGAAAGGCATGGCCGTTTTGAAGACCGAGATATTTCAGGACAAAATTGATGAAGTGCTAGGGGAGGGCAAGTGATGGAACGCAAACATTGGATGGATAACCTTCGTTGGGTGACGGTGCTCTTGGTGCTGTTTTACCATGTTTTTTATTTCTATAACAACAAAGGCGTCTTCGGTGGTGTCGGTGGCTTTGGCGAATACCCTCAGTATAAGCAGTATCAGGATGTCGTCATGTATATCCTCTACCCTTGGTTCATGCCACTATTGTTTTTATTGGCCGGTGCCAGCTCCCGATATGCACTGCAAAAGCAATCTGGCAAGGAATGGTTCAAGTTGCGTACGCGCAAACTATTGGTGCCAGGAACGATAGGCCTCTTTGTGTTCCATTGGATGGTGGGTTATTTCAATACCGTTGTTGCCTCAAGGCAAGGTGTGTTTGAAGGCGTGCCTGCAATAGCAAAGTATTTCATGATGGCCATAAGCGGCACGGGACCGTTGTGGTTTATCCAGGTGTTGTGGCTACTTTGCCTTGTGTTGCTTTTTGTGCGTGTGATTGACAGGAAAGACAAATTCTGGAATTTGTGCGGGAAGGCCAACCTTGTTGTCATCATCCTGCTGGGTGTGCTGTTTTGGGTTGGTGAGCAGACGCTCATCAAAAATCCGCGCCCCGAATCGTTGGATGGCCTCATGAACTTGTATAAGCCCCTGTTCTATTTGGTTCCCTTCCTGCTGGGTTATTTCGTGTTCTCGCACGACGAAGTGCAGGAGAAACTCGCGAAGGCTTGGATTCCGTTGTTGGCATGTGCCGTCGTTGCTGGCACGGTCCTAATCATCACCACCTTCGGTCAGGACAACACTTCACCTCAGAATTTGGGTAGTCCGCTTAACTGTCTTTATGGTTGGCTAATGTGTCTCGCCATGATGGGTTGGTTTAAGGCGCGCTTTAACCGTACGGGAGCTTTCGCAGGTTATATGACCCGTTCGAGTTATGGCATCTATATCGTTCATTATCTGGTGATTGCCTCGTTTGGCTATATGATGAAAACCCACACCACACTTGCCCCGTGGATGCAGTATGCTATTCTATTCGTGGCCGTGATGACCATTCCTTTCGCGCTGAACGAAATCATCAAGCGGATTCCGTTTGTGAGGTGGTGCGTGCTGGGAATAAAACAAAGTAACTCAAAATGAATAAATTATATAACGAAATTTTCGCGCATCAAAACTCGACACAAGTGGAGGGTCTCTCCCGTTTTTTCAAGACGGGCAAAGGACAATATGGTGAAGGCGACAAATTCTTGGGCATCAAGGTGCCGGTGACGCGGCAGGTGGTGAAACAATGCTGGAAAGAGACCTCGTTCGACGACTTGGAGACTTGCATTAGTTCCGAGTATCATGAGATTCGCTTGGCTGCCTTATTGGCCTTGGTACAAATCTTCAAACACGCTAAAAAAGATAAGGTTTTACAACAATGCTGTGTTGACTTCTATTTGTCTCATACCGAGTTCATTAATAACTGGGATTTGGTTGACTTGTCGTGCTACGAGTTGCTTGGCGTCTGGCTTTTAGATAAGGATCGAACCTTACTCTATGACCTAGCCCGCGATGGTAAGACGATATGGGAACAACGCATTGGCATGGTCAGTACGATGCAGTTTCTGCGTCACGGCGAGTTGGACGACACTTATGCCATCGCTGAAATCTTTTTGAACAAGCCACAGTCCTTACATGACCTTTTACAAAAAGCCGTCGGCTGGCTGCTTCGCGAGGCGGGAAAACGTGATGAGCAAAGACTGAAAGACTGGCTTTCAACCAGATATACAACTATGCCGCGCACTATGTTGCGGTATGCCATTGAGAAGTTTACGGATGAAGAAAGGAAAAAGTATATGTGAATAGATTCCCTTCGGGAATGGAGCTGGGGCATATAGTTGCCAGCGGCGGCTTTTAAAGCTTACGAGTCGTAGACGTTGCTTGCCGCCGCGGTTAACAAAACAAATGCATCTCCATTCCCCGAAGGGGAAACTCAATAAGACAAAAACCTATGGATATCAAACTAAACTATATCGAACAAGGCCAAGGCCAACCGCTGATTCTGCTCCACGGCAATGGAGAGAGTTGCAACTACTTTGAACATCAAATCCCCTTTTTCTCAAAGGATTATCGTGTCATCGCTATCGACACGCGTGGCCACGGCCAATCACCGAGAGGAGAGAAACCTTTCACCATACAACAATTTGCGGAGGACTTGCATGATTTCATGGATGAAAAAGGGATGGAAAAGACCATTTTGCTTGGCTTTTCCGATGGGGGAAATATCGCCTTGACCTTTGCTTTGAAGTACCCCGAAAAAGTTGACAAAATGATTATTGACGGTGCCAATCTGTTTCCGAGAGGTGTGAAGCCTTTGTACCAATGGCCTATCGAAATCGGTTACCGCATTGCAAAACTGTTTTCGAAGAAATCGGAAAAAACCAAGCAAAATGCCGAAATGCTCGGCCTGATGGTGAACGAGCCCCATATTGAGCCTTCAGAATTGAGCCGACTGTCCATGCCTATCATGGTTGTGGCTGGCACCAATGACATGATCAAGGAGTCGCATACAAGGCTTATTTACAATAGTCTGCCCAATTCGCAATTGGCCATTCTTGATGGGGATCATTTTGTGGCGAACAAAAATCCTAAAGCATTCAATGCCATGGTGAGGGTTTTCCTTTCGGGATATTCAGTGCGGCATTCTACTCTCGACGATTTGCCTATCATTCTTGGGCTTCGCGACCAAGCACGTGAAATCATGCGTAGTTATGGAAACACTTTCCAATGGCCCGATGGCTATCCACGCGACGACATGTTTCGTAAAGATATTGAAACGGGTGGTAGTCATGTCATAGTGGATAAATCGGGGACGATTGTCGGTACTTTTGCCTTGTTGCCTAGCCCCGAGGTGACATACAATATCATCTATGACGGACAATGGCTTGACGAAAAGCCCTATCATGTGATTCATCGTATTGCCAGCACGCCCGAATCACATGGCATCTTGGACGTCGTATTGGACTATTGTGAAGCTGTGTCACCTAACATTCGTATCGATACTCATGAGGCAAACATCATCATGCGTAAAGGCTTGGAACGGCATGGCTACCAATATTGCGGCATCATCCATCTTTTGAATGGTGACGAAAGGTTGGCATTCCAGAAAAACAGGGGCCGATAATGCCGAGATGTGGTGTCTAGTCGATATTCTCGATGGTTTTGTCCTCCTCGCTTAGGTCAGGGACAAGACGTTGTATCACCTTGTATTGGTAAAAGAAACGAATTGCGATGACACGCAAAACAGTATAGGCTGGGATTGCCACCAGCATACCGATGGTGCCTCCAATGTGACCCGCCATAAGCAATACTATAAAGATCTCTAGAGGATGAGCCTTGATGCTCGTCGAATAGATAAGAGGCTGATAGATGAAGTTGTCGATGAGCTGGGCGGTAAGCATGATGGCCAGAATGATAAGGGCAAAGATCCATATGTTGACATTCAAGCCGGCACCTGTGCCAAGCTTCAACACAATGCCGAACAGTACACCAATGGCCTCGCCGATGATGGGGCCAACGTAAGGAATTACGTTGAGCAGTCCTGCTATGAAGGCGATGCCGATGGCATAGCTGAAATCGAGGCGGGCAATAATCCATAAACCGAGGAAGTCGACAACGGCCACGCCAAGCATTTCGATGAACAGGCCGACGAAATAGCGCGACAGCAATTCCTTGATTTCACCCAAAGTTTTGCTCAATGTCAGTTCATGTTTGTCGGGTACCAAGGCGCAGATGATGCGCTCAAACAGTCCTTCTTCCTTGAGGAAGAAAAACGAGATGAACACTACTGAGAACAAGGCAACGAAGAGGCTTGTCACCATCGAGGCGACGGATCCGACGATGCCGCTCACTTTGCCGAAGTCAACCAATTCTCTGACTTTCTCTGTGACGAGGGTAACGATGTTGAAGTTGTGGTCCAAATTGGGGAACAAACCAATGATCCATTCATTCAACTTGTCGATAGGATTCGACTCGAAATAAGTGGAGTCTTGTAAGGATGAGGTGTCTTTGATGATACTTGAAACGATGGGGATCAATTGGGTGATGAGAAGAATCAGCAGGGCAATGATGATGATTATGGTTAGTATGGCCAACAACCATTCGGGAGCTGATTTCCCTTTGATTTTTATCTTACGCAACAGTCGCATAACTGGGCGCCCGATGAGCGATACCACAAAAGCGGCGATGATATATATCAAGACGTTCTTGAAATACCAGCATAAGGCGAGCACAATGGCCAATCCTCCTAATTTTATGAGGTAACCAGCCAGTTTGTCGGTGTTTCTTTCGTTTCCCATGATTCGTTGTTTTGACGACAAAATTAGTCTTTTTCTTCGTTGTCAGACTATGTTCTTTTAGTTGGCAGTATATTTCTTGTTGTCAAGACATTCTGCATAGCGTTGCAGCATGGATTTGACGAAATCTTCATTGTCTTGAGTTGGTTTACTGCCGATGTATTTCAAGGTTTTGTCTGTGTCGAAATAGAAGGTTGAGGCATCGGTGATGCATTGGTACACCCGATTAACGCTGTTGAAGGCGACGGGTTTTCGCTCTGGTTCGTTGAACACATCGCGGCCAAAAGCAAAATAAGGCTTTTTGTTTCCGACCAACCCCAATACGGTAGGCATAATGTCGAGTTGTTGCACAATGGCGCTGTCAATTCCGCAAAGGGTGCTGTCAGATGTGTATAGGAACTCAATAATGGAGGAATGCCCTTTCATGGTGTAAGACTGCGGATCATAGCAAATGGGCGACACATGGTCGGCGACGAAAACGAAAAGTGTGTTGTCGAACCATGGCTCGGTTTTCACACGATTAAAAAAGGTACGCAACGAAAGGTCGGTGTAGGCTACAACTCTCTGCTCTAGCGTATGGCCTTGTGGAATGATTTCGGCCTGGTCGGGGGGCACTCGGTAGGGATGGTGTGAGGTGAGATTAAAGACCGAGGCAAAGAAAGGTTCCGGCATCTTCCCTATCTCATCAGCCATGAAAAGGAAATAAGGCATGTCATAAACACCCCAAAAAGGCTCAATTGTGTTGTCGTTCACCGGGTAGGAGGCCTCGTATTCATCACGACAGTAACAGTGTTGTACCCCAAAGCGTTGAGAGATCTCTTCAAAGCCCATGGAATTACGTTCACTGCCGCTGAAAAAAGAGGTATGATACCCTTGTTTGGCCAGTACCTCGGGCATGGCTTCGAAGTCTCCGAATAGTTCAGGCATGGTGGCAAACGAGGTCTTGAACGATGGGATGGAGGCAAGTATGGCGGGGACTGATTCGATGGATTTCATGCCGTTGGCAAAGGCGTTGACAAAAGTGTACCCCTCACGCATCAGCGAGTCAAGGAAAGGGGTATAGCCATCTTCATTTTTGTATAGTTGAGGGTTAAGGTACTTTGAGTGTTCCTTGCTGAAACTTTCCAAGATAAAAACAACCACGTTACGTTGCCCTAAATCATGAAGGTAGCTGTCGATGTGATGTATGGGCGTAAAAGGAGAGTCGATTTCTGCATGACCGAAGCAATCAGCCTTATCGTATTCTGTAGCTTTATCTAATGACCTTAAGAAACAATATGGGTTGCTGAGCGTAAGCCAGGTTTTTTCAACTGAGTATTTGGCCGCCTCTTCCATCTTGACCCAGGGCTTGGTGGGGTTAAATGAGCCTCGCATCCCGCTGACGCATAGGAAAGCGATGAGGATGGCGGCAACGATGTTGCAAAGGTAATAGCGCTTGTTGTTAGTGACCTTGGTGGGTTGGTATTTAATGTAATGCCATGCGTAGACGAGGAGCGCGATTAAGACAAGGCTAATGATGATAAGAGGCAGGTTGCGTTGGATAAAATCAAGGATAATGGGTAGGTTGTTGGAGTTGCTTGAGAAATGGGTGTCTTCAAGGGTGAGACGTTTCATCGTGTGGGCGAAATAGACCACATCGGCACTATTAACAATAATAAGGGCAATATTGGTAATTAGGAAAATGGCATATAGGATACCTTGATACCATCTGTGTTCGCGAAAGCGAAAGGGTAGGATGGAGAGCAGGATGAAAAGGCTGTTGGCCCAAAGTATCGACATGGTGTCGAAACGGAGTCCTCCTTTAACTATAGCCCAGCATTCTTCAAAATCGCTGATATGGCCCAGCATGGGTTTGTCAATCATGTAAAAAACAATTCTCAGAAGACCCATAATAAAGAAAACTGTCAATAGTCTGAGAATCAACGTGGTGATGTCATTCCCAAGCAGGCGTCTTAAAAGTGAGTTTCGGTTTTTGTTCTTCATGGAGGGGAAAGCGATTGAAGCAGCAAAAATAGGAAGAATCTGCGATTTGGGAAAAGAAGAATTGTAAATGATTGTTTTAAAGCCTGTAAAACAACGAGAGGCTTATTTTAATGCACTGATAAATAGGTTTTTATAAAACAAAAAGAAAAAAAGTTGTTGAAAATTGTCCATGATAAGGAAAAAGGTTGTATTTTTGCAGCCACAAAACGATGCTTCCGTAGCTCAGTTGGTAGAGCACCTGACTCTTAATCAGGGTGTCCAGGGTTCGA
>JBGUNT010000044.1:0-31894 GCA_045117495.1 Candidatus Limimorpha sp.
AAGAAACTGTTGACGGTTTGCACCACCTGACCTCGGCCGTGGCAGGTGGGACAAGTCTCGGTGGAGCCGTCTTCCGAGCCGCTGCCGTGACAATGTGAGCAGGCGACATATTTACTGACTTTGATTTTCTTCTTGACGCCATGGGCGATTTCCTGAAGATTCAGCTTTACTTTAACGCGGATGTTGGAGCCGCGTTGTTTTACGGTGCCGCCACGGCTGCCACCGCCAAAACCACCGAAGCCGCTGCTGAAGCCTCCGAAGTTGAAGCCGCTGCCGAAAACGCTGTTCAGGATGTCGTTCAGGTCAAAGTCGCCGAAGCCGCCGAAGCCGCCTCCTGCAGAACCACCGTCCATACCAGCGAAGCCATATCGGTCGTAACGAGCCTTCTTGTTTTCGTCACTAAGCACAGAATAGGCCTCCGAGGCTTCCTTGAAGTTCTCCTCGGCGGTTTTCTTCTCGGCATCGGTGCCGTTCACCCACTTGTCAGGATGCCATTTCAAGGCAGCCTTACGGTAGGCGCTCTTTATTTCGTCGGGCGTTGAGTTCTTGTTGACTCCCAACACCTCATAGTAATCTCTTTTTTCTGCCATTCTTGATTCCTTTCTTAGTTACCGACCACCACACGGGCGAAACGAATGACCTTGCCATTCAATTTATATCCTTTTTGGATCACATCCAGTACTTTGCCTTTCTTGCTTTCATCAGGAGCGGGAATCATAGTGAGGGCTTCGTGCTCGTCGGTGTTGAACTCGGTGTCCATGGCTTCGATTTCTTCCAAACCTTTGGTTTTTAAAACGTTCTTGAGTTTGTTGAAAATCAGTGTGACGCCTTGCATGTCGGCCTCGTTACCGTTTTTTTCCATGTTCTGAAGGGCACGTTCGAAGTCGTCAAATACAGGAAGGATATCCTTGATGACGTTTTCTGAGGCAGTAACGGTTAGCTCCAACTTTTCTTTGGCGGTGCGCTTGCGGTAGTTGTCGAATTCAGAAAACAGACGTAGGTATTTGTCGTTCAACTCGGCATATTTGGCTTTTTCTTCTTCCAGTGCTTTCTCTTGGGCATGACGGGCTTTGAATCTCCTTGACTTTTTGTCTGAAACATTGTCATTCAGAGTTTCTTTAACATCGGTGGTTGCTTCTTGTTTTGGCTGTTCATCGACGGGATCTTGGCTGTTCTCCATGTTAGGATTGACGGTGTCTTTCAAGGCATCGTCCTGATTGTTAACGTCTTTGTTTTGTGTCATGATATGTGTGGATTATTCTTTTTTGTCGTTTTGCGGCATTACTCATCAAATCCTTTGCCAAAGCGAGGGTTTTGACAAAATGGCAGTGGGTCAAGGGAGGAGAATCAAAGACTTATAGCCTTTCGATAATAGGCCCGTCGAGACTGAGCGCATTTACGCGCTTGTCGATGTATTGATAGCCGCGCTCTATCTGGTCGCTGTTGTCGATGATGCTGTCGCCTTGGGCTGATAAGGCCGCAATGAGAAGGGCGACACCGGCGCGGATGTCGGGAGAAGCCATGCGGATGCCTCTGAGGGCGTGGGCGTGGTCGAGGCCGATGACATTGGCTCGGTGCGGGTCGCAAAGTATGATTTGAGCGCCCATATCGATGAGTTTGTCGACAAAGAAAAGTCGGCTTTCAAACATCTTTTGATGGATGAGCACGGTGCCTTTGGCCTGGGTAGCCACCACCAGAACAATACTGATCAGGTCAGGAGTGAAGCCTGGCCAAGGGGCATCGGCCACGGTAAGGATACTGCCGTCCATGAAGGTTTGTACCTCGTAATGCTCCTGTGCAGGGATGAGGATGTCGTCGCCACAGTAGTCCATTTTGATGCCCAGTTTTCGGAATACATCGGGAATGATACCCAACTGGGCAATACCGGCATTTTTTATGGTAATCTCGCTGCCCGTCATGGCGGCCATGCCGATGAAGCTGCCCACCTCAATCATGTCAGCCAATAGGGTATGGTCAGTGCCATGTAGACGGCTTACTCCTTTGATGGTCAAAAGGTTGGACCCTACGCCCTTGATGTCAGCGCCCATATTGTTGAGCATGGTGCAAAGCTGTACGAGATAAGGTTCACAGGCAGCGTTGAAGATGGTGGTGGTGCCTTCGGCCATTACGGCGGCCATTACGATGTTAGCGGTGCCAGTGACAGAAGCCTCGTCAAGGAGCATGTAGCAGCCTTTCAAGCCGCCTTTTTGCACACCGACTTGGTATGTGTCGAAGTCAAAGATGGCACCGAGCTTTTGTAACCCAATAACGTGGGTGTCGAGTCGGCGGCGACCAATTTTGTCGCCACCAGGCTTAGGCATATAAGCTTTCCCAAAGCGGGCAAGCATTGGGCCTGTCATCATCACACTACCGCGTAGCTTGGAAGCAGTCTTTTGGTAAGCTTCTTCGCTGAAATAGTTGAAGTTGATGCTTTTGGCTTGAAGTACGATGTCATGCCTTGTGGGTCGCTCGATGTCAACACCCATGCCTTCCAAGAGGGTAATCAAATTGTTGATGTCCAGGATGTCGGGCAAATTGTGGATGGTGACTTTTTCTTCGGTCAACAAGCAGGCGCATAGAATCTGCATGGCTTCATTCTTGGCGCCTTGTGGAGTTATTTCTCCTTGAAGTCTGTGTCCGCCTTTAATCTTGAGTGATCCCATAGTAAAAGTATTTGTCAGCCTATGTTGCAGGGTTATTGTTTTAATCTTTTCTTGTAAGCAGGGTTGTTCGGATTGTTCATGTTGGCCTTCAAGTTCGGCACTTTCTTTTTCTTCTTTTTGGCTTGTTGTTGTTTGGTCTGGCTCTGTGCCTTGATGTTGCTGTCGGCAGTGAGACTTAGCTTGGTGTCATCAGCCAAAACAAGCTTGCCACCAGAGATGCGTTTCAAATCCTCGATGATGACCTGGTCGTTGACGATGCTCTTGTTCCAATCCAGATAGTTGTGCTTCATCTTACAGGCCAATGATAAGGCAAGGGCTTCGCGAACCTCTTCGTTTTCTTCTTTGGAAGCAGCTTCGATCATTTTAACAAGATATTGGCCGTAATGACCATAACTAATCTCATTATTTTGATAATCAATATGCTTAGGTCGTGTTTCTTGACCTTTCCTGATAGGAGGCTCGTATGGGCCGTCAACGTCAAGCTGGTAGTCTGAGATGATATAAAGAAGGTCCCACAGTTTATGTTGATAGTCGTCGGATTCTTTCACCTGTGGTGTCATCTGCGCCATCACACTTACGATAAACTGGGCTGCTTCGGTTCTTTCTTTTCGGTCTTCTATTTCGGGTAGCTTGTGAATCATTTCTTGTACGCATCTTCCGTATTCCGAAATGATGATTTGCTCTTTTTCCGTGTTATATTTCAATCCTGTTTTCTCCATGGTGGTTTATTTGGGTGCAAAGATAGTATTTTATTCTTTTAGGATGGCCAGTTTTGCGAATTTCAACATGAGCATCTTGACGCCTGCATGGTCGAAATTGACAGACGCTTTTTTATTGGCTCCCGCACCGTCGATGCTGAGAACTGTGCCTGCACCGAATTTGGCGTGCATGACGCGCATGCCTTCTTGAAGAAGGTCGGGATTGGAAGGCTCTATGTTTTGAGGTACTGCGGGTTGGCCGTAAGCAGGTCTTGACGATGGTGTATTTGTAATGTTGCGGAACCCATGTTGCTCTGGCTCGTGGATGTGTCGTCCGAAAGGACGTCCCCCTGACATGGACGAGCCTCTGAATGAGGCTTTTTGTGTTTGTTCGATGAGGTTGGCATCGATTTCGTCAACGAAGCGTGAACGTTCACTAAGGGTGAGGTTTCCGTAACGGTAGCGCATTTCAGCATAGCTGAGGGTCAGCTTTGTCATTGCCCGGGTGATGGCCACATAAAACAAGCGACGCTCTTCTTCCAATTCTTCTCTTGTACTGAGACTCAAAATGCCAGGAAACAGGTTCTCTTCCATCCCAACGACATATACGTATGGGAACTCCAAGCCTTTAGCGCTGTGGATGGTCATCAAGCTGACATAATCTTCGTTGGGATCATTTTTCTTCATCTCGCTGTCGGTGAGCAGTGCCACGTCTTCCATGAATTGAACCAGATCGACTCGCGCTGTCTCGCCTGTGGTCTCGTCCACCTGACGGTCGCTGAATTCCATAATGGCATTGAGCAACTCTTCCACGTTCTCGACTCTTGAGATGCCTTCAGGTGTTTCGTCTTCTTTGAGCACTTTGATGAGTCCTATGGCGTTGGTGATGTGTTTTGCCAGCTCGAATGCGTTCATCTTAGCTTGCAGGCTTTGAAAACTTTTCATCATCACCACGAAGTCACGTATCTTGTTGATGGTGCCCATGTTGAAGTCTTGAGGGAACACGTCGTTGGCGATGCAGCTCCATATACTGCGCCGTTGCTCTTCGGCGAGTACCATCAGCCGTTCGATGCTTGTTTTGCCGATACCACGAACGGGATAGTTGATAATGCGGAGCAGTGCCTGCTCATCCTCTGGGTTGATAACGACACGGAAATAGGCGAGTAAGTCTTTGATTTCCTTGCGGTCATAGAACGAGAGTCCTCCGTAGATTTTGTATGGGATGTTTTGTTTGCGCAAAGCCTCTTCCATGGAACGTGATTGCGCATTTGTGCGGTAGAGGATGGCGAAGTCCTTGTTGGCAAGTTGTCGCGACATCTTATAACCGAAGATGCTGTTGGCGACGAGTGTGCCTTCTTCGGTGTCGCTGTTGGCGTGGATGAGTCCAATCAGTTCGCCTTTTTCCTTATCGCTCCATACCTTTTTCTTGATTTGGTCTTTGTTGTGAGCGATGACGGCATTTGAGGCGTTGACGATGTTTTGGGTGGAACGGTAGTTTTGCTCCAACCTAATGAGCTTATAGTCTGGGTAATCGTTCTTGAAGTTGAGAATGTTCTGGATGTTAGCGCCACGAAAGGCATAGATGCTCTGTGCATCGTCGCCTACCACGCAGATGTTCTCAAACAAAGCCGCGATGCGTTTCACGATGAGGTATTGGGCGTAGTTGGTGTCCTGGTACTCATCGACGAGGATGAACTTGAAATGGTTTTGGTATTTATAGAGCACGTCAGGATTGTCGCGCAATAGGATGTTGGTGAAATATAGAATATCATCAAAATCCATGGCGTTAGCGCGGTGCAGGCGTTCGTTGTAGAGCTTGAATAGCTGTGCGATAAGGGGCTTGTTCGATTTACGGTCGGTTTCCTGGATTTCAGGATCATTGGCGTAGTCCTCGGGAGAGTAGAGACTCGATTTGGCGGCTGAGATGCGCGATAGCACCTGTTTGGCGGGGTAGACCTTTGTGTCAAGATTCAAGTCTTTCAAGATCTGTGTGATGAGAGCCTTGGAGTCATCGGTGTCGTAGATGGAGAAGTTGGCAGTGAAACCGATTTTTTCCGCTTCGATACGCAGGATACGGGCAAAAATGGAGTGGAAGGTGCCCATCCATACATTGCGTGCGTCGCTGGCGTTGACGAGCTGCATAATGCGTTCCTTCATCTCGCGGGCGGCCTTGTTGGTGAAGGTGAGGGCCATGATGCTGAAGGGGTCGATGCCCTCCTGTATCATATAGGCGACGCGGTAGGTAAGGGCGCGGGTCTTGCCCGAGCCGGCACCGGCAATCACCATCACGGGTCCTTCTATGGTGGTAACGGCCTCTCTTTGAGGCTCGTTGAGGTCTTTCAGTAAGTCAATCATGGGTTGCTCGTTTGGGGTGCAAAGATAATGAAAATAGTTTAGAGTTGAGGGTTTAGAGTTGAGAGTTGTTTAAAAGTTTAGAGTTGATAGTATGGGGGGCTCGCGGGTGAGCTTTGCTTGGTTGATAGAAATATTTGTAATTTTGGGAAAATAGTGTATTTTTGCAAGGTAAAATTAGAAAACATGGATGTAAACGAAAACGTCGTCGCGCCCACCCCTAAGTCACGCCGTTTCCGTTGGGCACTTTGGTGGGGATTGGGCATCATATTGACCAGCCTTGTTGCATTAGTAGTTTATGCAATCATCAATCCTTCTGTGGCCGAAGGAATGAACGCCCCTCTTATGAAGGCTGTTCACTCGATGATTAGTCGGTTCGGCGTATGGCCTGTCATAATTTATATGGGTTTGGTAGGGCCGATTATGGAGGAATTCAGCTTCCGCCTTTGGGGTAACGGCAAGAACTGGACGGGTGTCGTCTCTGTCATCCTCATTGCACTATGGTGCTTTAATGTCGGCTGGTGGTTTTCGCTGCTCGCGCTATGTGCCGGCGTCGCGATACTCATGATATTCAAGGAAGACAGGAGTAAGCGGCTCTTTGTACTAATGCTGTTTTCGTCCGCCCTTTTTGCCTTGGCACACATGGGCAACTACGACGGAAATTGGTTTGTGGTGCTGATTGGAGTGATTCACAAGTTTGGATTCGGTCTTTTGGCCTCCTATCTCGTTGTCAACCACAATATTTTGTGGTCCATGGGGCTGCATGTCATCAATAACAGTATCGTAACAATTCCTCTTGTGCTGTCGATAGGACAAACGAGCATCATTGATAACATCAATAACGACAATTTCACCCTCGAAATTCGCTCGGTGATGGCACACGATGACAGTATCAGTGAGGATAATAGCTTTTTCGCCGATGCCGACACCAATTATTATTTCGGCAATACCGCGAGTTTTGCTGGACAGGCTATGATTTATGAAGCATTGCAGAGTGGCATCGAACCCAATGGCGACAGATGGTGCTGGATGTCAAGTCGACCTACGACCCGTTTCAGATTTCCAAACGATAAAACGAGATCCTATGCCAGACAATAGAATAAAAGGGAGCCTGAGCGGCATCGTCGACAAGATGAACAAGACCTATGACGGCCTGATAGGGGAGGGCTTCAATCTGGGTGTTGACAAGCGTATTGTACCCATTATGGTTGATGGTTCGGTGACGGGTTGGAAGATGCAGCGCCTCGAAAACGACGTTTGGGTGGATTTAGATGAAGCGCCATTTGAGAGCATGGAAGATTTGATAGCGTTTTATAAGGACAATAACTAAATAACGTTTTCTTTTGCTATATAGGGCCTTGTGACGCTTTCCTTAAAAATAATATCTTTGCATTTTATGAGTGTTCATAAGCAGATATCTAGAGTATTTGTCCCATTAGCCATCCTCCTTTTGTCATCTTTGTTGATGGGATGCACTGCCTTCAATGGCTTGGTGCGGCATGGCGATGACTCTGAAAACCGAGTTGCTTATGCAAGCGACACCATCCCAAGAATCAAGGAGTTGGAAGGCCGAGATATCTTTGAGCAGGCAAGAAAAGAACAGTGGGATTCCATACAGATTAAAGATTACGGTCAACCTTTCAATTATTCTTATCCGAGCACGTTGGCTGACAGTATCATCGAGTATGCCAAGCTGTTTTTGGGAACTCCATATGTGTATGCGGGCAAAGGCCCAAACAAATTCGATTGCTCGGGTTTCACCGCCTTTGTGTTTCGGCATTTCGGCTATGAGTTGAGGGCGTCGGCCAAAGGACAGTTGGATGACGGATGGAAAGTGATCACGAAACCTGGCGAACTCAGATGTGGCGACCTGGTGTTTTATGGTGGAAGGAGTAAGACGCGTGAGATTGGCCATGTAGGTATCGTGGTCAGCAATGACCCTGTCCTCAATCGCTTTACTTTTATCCATGCTTCGGTAAGGCTGGGTGTCACCATCTCAGTATCCACGGAGTCTTATTACTCCCCAAGATATATCACGGCCTGTAGAATCTTACCTGAATAAGACACTTGTTGGCGTCAAAGGTTAGTGGATGTGGCAAAGTTTTACCTTGGCCTCAGGGATTTCGTTTTCTGCTACAGTCATTAAGTCACGGTCGAGGATGACGAAATCAGCGTCTTTCCCGACTTCGATGCTGCCTTTGCGGCTTTCGAGGAAACAGCCTTTGGCCACCCAGATGGTGATGGAACGCAGGGCTTGCTCACGACTTAAGGCGTTTCCCATTTGGAATCCATTTGCAGGTGTGCCGTCCAAGTGTTTGCGTGCCACGGCGGCATAGAAGGTATAGATGGGGCTGATGTCCTCGATGGGGAAGTCGGTGCCGTTGATGACCCAACCGTTTTGTTGAAGCAACTGCTGATAAGCGTATGCGTTCTTGATGCGCTCGCCGAGACGTTCACCCGCCCAGTCCATGTCGGAAGTGCAGTGGGTGGTTTGGATGGAGGGAATGACGGAGAATTCTCCAAAGCGTTGGAAGTCCGCGTCGGCCACGGTTTGCGAGTGCTCAATGCGCCACCGTAAATCGTTTTTGCCTTTAAGGTACTCCGAAAAGATGTCTAAAATATGGTGTACGCCGCCGTCACCGATGGCATGGCAGCACACTTGATAACCGGCATCGTAAGCCTTTTGACAGACGTGATGGTAGAACTCATCGCTTTCCAGAATCAAGCCATCGTTAGTGGGGTCGTCGGCGTAAGGCTCAAGCAGCTTCGCACCGCGTGAACCCAATGCTCCGTCAGCGTAGATTTTCACGCTGCGGACGGTAAGCCTCTCCTTGTCGATGACACCTTGACGCATGAAGTGGTCCATCGTCTCGTCGTCGGGGTTGACCATCGCATTGACGTGCATCTTGAGTTGTCCCGCCTGTTGCAAGCTGTCGATAAGTTCGATGGTGGCGATGTCCTGTCCTGCATCAGTGACGCTGGTCAGGCCGACGGCCATGCAGTCCTCCTGTGCCTTGAGCAGGGCTTGGATGCTTTGTGCAGTTTCCATCTTAGGCACTAAGGCCTTGGCGGCGTCGGCGAGGTTGTCCAACAGCACGCCCGTGCATCGACTCTCTTTGATGATGGCCATGCCCCCGTCCATCTTCGTGTTCGCGTCGATGTTGGCTAATGCAAGAACCTCCTTAGATACCAGTACCGCGTGACCGTCCACGCGAGTCAGCAGGACTTTCTTGTTGGGGAAGGCCTCCGCAAGCTTTTCGTTGTCGGGGAACTCGGCTACTTCCCAGAGATTTTGGTCCCAGCCACGGCCTAGGAGCCATTCGGCAGGGTAGAGGCTGTCGTGCACCTTGAGGCGTTCGATGACCTCGTCGTAGGAACGGCAGCCTTTCAGGTCGGCCCAGCGGACGAGGTTCTCGCCGTAGCCAGTGAAGTGGCTGTGCCCGTCCATGAAGCCAGGATACACCGCATCGCCTTGGGCGTCGATGGTTTCCTTGGCGGCGTATTGGCGTATGATGGTCTCTTCGTCACCGACGGCGACGAACTTACCGTCTTTCACGGCAAAGGCTTGGGCTTTTGAGAAATCGTTGTCGACGGTGTAGACATTGGCGTTGTGGACGATAAGGTCGACGGGCGTTTTTTAGTTACAGGCAGACATAAAGATCAGAATTGAGGCGATGAACGCCAAGGTTATATGTTTTGTGTTTGTTTTCATGTTCTGTTTTCTATGAATGAGACGACAAAAATAAGGAAAACTGCGTTACAGCCATTCCACTTTTCCGCTTTCGAGATTGTAGAAAGCCGCAACGACTTTGGCGCCAACATGATGGACGATTTCATCTTCTTCGATCAGTCGTGCCATCCGTATGGCGTGACGGCGAGCATTGTCATCGATGCAGCAACCCGAGTTGATTGAAGGCTTGATGCGTTTGGCTAAATCCAGGATATGGCCGGGCAAGTCACCGCCTTGGCAGGTTGCCGTGACTGCACCACAGACGGCGTGTCCCATGACGACCACCAAAGGTGTCTCCAGATGTTCGACGGCATATTCTATGGAGCCAAGGACTTCCTCGTCCACGATGTTGCCCGCGTTACGGATGACGAAGAGGTCGCCGAGTTTTTGGTCGAAGATGATCTCGGGTGACACGCGGCTATCGGAACAGCAAAGCACTACGGCTAAGGGATGTTGGCTGGCAGAGAGTTTCTCCCGCAATGCTGCATAGTCGTCTTTTGGCGTCAAATCGCCTGAAATGAAGCGGGCGTTACCTTCTTTGAGATGGCTTAAGGCATGTTGTGAATCTGTTCCCATGGTTTATTCGGAATTTTCTGCAAAATTACAGTAAATTCCGAATGGAATTACAAAATCTCCCGTGCAATCCATGCGCAGGCCTCGGCATCGGCAAGGGCATTATGGTGGTTGAACTCATGGTAGCCGCAAGCCTCGGCTACGGTGTGCAATTGGTGGTTGGGCAATTGCTTCCCAAATTGTTTTCGTGAGGCGCGGCAGGTGCAATAAAACTGATAGTCGGGGTAATCCATCTGATAGCATCGCATCACTGCCTTCAGGCAACCTTCGTCGAAAGGACTATTGTGCGCTACGAGAGGCAAGCCTTCGATGAGCGGCTCGATTTGTCGCCAGACGTATGGAAACACGGGAGCATCCTCGGTGTCCTCCTTGGTGATGCCGTGGACGAGCGTGTTCCAATACAGGTAATAATTCGGCTCAGGCTGAATAAGCGAATAGAACGAGTCTACAAACTCGCCTTCTTTCACGATCACCACGCCCACGCTGCACACGCTGGTGCGCTCGTTGTTGGCGGTCTCGAAGTCGATGGCGGCGAAGTTGTTCATGATTAGAATTTGATTTTGAAATACTTTAGTATCGCTTTGAAATTGTCCTGTGCCGTTAGGCAGGTGTCGCGCAGGAAACCGTTGATTTTTCCCCAGTTCTGTATGCCTCGGTAATAGAACAGGCGCAAATCATCAGTGATGATGAATGGGACAATGGCGTTTTGCAGGCATTGCCAGAAAAGCAGCAGTCTTCCTACACGTCCGTTGCCGTCCTGAAAAGGATGGATGTGTTCGAATTGCACGTGAAAATCCAGCAAGTCATCGAACGAGGCTTTCTTTTTGGAGTTGTATTCTGCAAGTAGTGATTTCATCTTGCTATGAACATCCTTAGGTTGGACAGTCTCTTCTTCTCCCACGGCATTGGCAAGACGTTTGTAGTCTCCCACGGCAAACCACGACTTGCGGCTGTCTGAGGTGTTTGTCTTCAATAGCAGGTGCAGTTGTTTGACGTGTGTTTCCGTGATTTTGTCAGTGGCATGGTCTATGACGTAGTCGATACAGCGGAAATGGTTGACGGTTTCCATTATGTCGTCAACATTCGTGATTTCTGTCGTGATGCCAAGAGTATTGGTCTCAAAGATGTAGCGTGTCTGTTCCTTGGTCAGACGGCTGCCCTCGATGTGGTTGGAGTTGTAGGTCATGTCAATCTGAATGCGGTGGTAGATTCCCCCTTTCATTTTGGCTTCTTTTTGCTCGCGCAAGGCAGCAAGCAGGGGAGAAGCCTTTTTCTTGCTTCGTGTGGGCATGGATGCATCGGCGGGAATGTTCCATGTCTTTCCCGTAAGAAACGCACCTTCTATCTTTCCGGTAGCACAATAGTTTCGTGTGGTGCGTTCGCTGATTCCATGCTTTTCGGCAAACTGACTGACTGAAATGTATTCCATTTATCGGCAAGTTTTTCTCTCAAAATCGCTGCAAAGTTAGCGATTTTTGCCGATAACGGCAAGATTTATGCAAATAGCACTCAATTTTTGCCGTTATCGGCAAACTTTAAGAGAATTATTCCCATTCGATAATCCATTTTTGGATTTCCTTCACTCGTTGCGCGTATTTCTCCCGTTGCCCCTCGATGAAGTCATCGCTGTATTTACGGTCACAGAAGCCGTTGCCACGGGCAACGTAGTCGTCGTCTTCTAGAGAGCTGAAAACCTCTTCGTAGTTCTCCAAGTATTGCTTGTTATCGGATAGGAGCCTTTGCAAGTCTTCAAGGTCGGCCTCGATGTGCTCGCCGGTGGAAAAGGTGAATCGCTTTTTCATGGCTTATCCAATGGATTGCAAGTCGGTCAGTTTCTTGTAAACGCCGCCAAGGGCGATCAAGTCGTCATGCTTGCCGCGCTCGATGATCTGGCCTTTTTGCAATACCACGATTTCGTCGGCATATTGGATGGTCGACAGACGGTGGGCAATGACGATGGAGGTGCGCTGACTCATCACTTTGGATAAAGCATCTTGCACTAGGCGTTCGCTTTCGGTGTCGAGCGACGAGGTGGCTTCATCCAAAATGAGAATGGGCGGGTTCTTCAGCACGGCGCGGGCGATGCTCAATCGCTGGCGCTGGCCGCCACTGAGGTTCATGCCACGGTCACCGATGCGGGTGTCGTAGCCGTGTTCCAATTCCATGATAAACTCATGCGCGTTGGCAATCTTGGCGGCTTCGATGACTTGTTCTTTCGAGACGTTCTTCATGCCAAAGGCGATGTTGTTGAACACGGTGTCGTTGAAGAGGATGGTCTCTTGCGACACCACGCCCATCAGTCCTCTCAGGTCGCTGATCTTGTAGTCGCGGATGTCGTGACCGTCGATGCAGACGGAGCCTTTGTCCACTTCATAGAAACGCGGCAGAAGGTCCGCCATGGTTGACTTGCCGCCACCGCTCTCGCCAACGAGGGCAACGAACTTGCCTTTTGGTATCTTCAAATCGATGCCTTTCAGTACGTCGTCGTTGCCATAGCTGAAGTGTACGTCTTTGTATTCAATGCAATCGTTGAAGTCTTTGATTTCCAAGGCGTTCTTCTTTTCGGTGATAACCTCCTCGGCATCCAAAATCTCGAAAATGCGTTCCGCGGAAGCGATGCCTTTCTGCACATTGTAGTAGCCTTGCGAGAACGACTTGGCAGGGGAGATGATTTGAGAGAATACGACGACATAGCTAATGAAACTGCCTGCGTCGATGTGGTTGCTGCCACCCAAAATCAAAGTGCCGCCGAACCATAGCACGAGTATGACGACCATTGACGACAAAAACTCGCTCATCGGCGAACTCATGTCGCGCTTGCGGTGGATGCCGCGCAGCACCTTGGTATAGTCGCTGTTTTGTTCCTCGAATTTGTCCTCAGAATATCGTATGGCGTTGAAAGCCTTGATGATGCGTAGTCCAGATATGGTCTCTTCCACGGTGGAGATGATGCCCGCCAGTTTAGTCTGTCCCTCTTTCGACTCTTTCTTCAGCATCTTTCCGACCTTGCCGATGAGCAGTCCTGCAATGGGCAGCACGATGAGGACAAATAGCGTCAGCCTCGGGCTGAGTGTGACCATGAAGAGGAAGAACAAGAGGATGGTCAACGGGTCTTTGATGAGCATCTCCAAGTAGTTCAAAATCGAGACCTCAACCTCTTGCACATCTGTGGTGATGCGAGCGATGGTGTCGCCTTTCTGGCGGCTGTGGTAGAAGGAGAGGGGCAGGATGAGGATTTTGTTGTAGACGTCGCGGCGCAGGTCGTGGACAGCCCCTACGCGCACGTTGGCCATGAAGTAGCATGCGAAGAAACGGCCCAAGTTGCGGAAGAAGAAGGCTACCACGAGCAACAGGCACATGAAGATCAATGCCTGATGCTTGCCTCCAGTGATGATGAGGTTGCTCATGAACCAGTTGAGGTAGCCCATCAGCCACTCGGACGTGAGGGCGAAATCGGGCTTGGCGACGGCCTCCACAGCGCCTTCCTTGAAGAGCAGGTTGAGGAATGGCCCGACAAGTGCAAAGGAGAACAACGAGAAGAAAATGGCCATCAAGTTGAAGGCCAGATTCAGGACGATGCTGCCCCAATAGGGTTTGACGTAGGTTAGGATGCGCGAGAATGTCTTTTTTTGCTTGGCCATAGACTTCGGTTTGCTCTTATCCAAACGTGGTTTCCGCTTAATAATTGTATCCCGTGTAATTCTCTGGAGTAATGGCGGCCAATTCCGCTTTGATTTCCTTGCTTACTGGCAGGCCTTTGATGAACTCGTCAATGGCGGCCTTGTCAATGTGTTTGTTGGTTCTGGTGAGGCCTTTCAGCAATTCGTAGGCTCCTTCGATTTGTTCTCGGCGCAGGATGGTCTGGATGGCTTCGGCCACCACGGCGTAGTTCTTCTGTAAGTCCTCTCGAATCTTGTCCTCGTTGAGCAGGAGCTTGTCCAAGCCCTTCATCAGCGACTTGAGGGCAATCATCGTGTGGGCAATCGGCACGCCGATGTTACGGGTGACGGTGGAGTCGGTGAGGTCGCGCTGCAGGCGGCTGATGGGCAGCTTGGTGCTGAGGAAGGTGAGGATGGCGTTGGCCATGCCGAGATTGCCTTCGGCGTTCTCGAAGTCGATGGGGTTCACCTTGTGGGGCATCGCAGACGAGCCGACTTCGCCGGCCTTGATCTTCTGCTTGAAGTATTCCATCGACACATAGAGCCAGATGTCGCGCGAGAGGTCAATCAGGATGGTGTTGACCCGGCGCAGGGCATCGAAATAGGCGGCCATGTAGTCGTAATGCTCAATCTGCGTGGTGGTTTGCTGGCGCTTGAGTTTAAGGCTCTTCTCCACGAACTTCTTCGCGAAGGCGGGCCAGTCGATGTCAGGGTAAGCCACCTTGTGGGCGTTCATGTTGCCCGTGGCGCCTCCGAACTTGGCAGTGAAGGGCACGCTGTTGAGCATCTTCAGTTGGTCGTTGAGGCGTTCCACGAAGACGTAGATTTCCTTGCCGAGATGCGTCGGGCTTGCGGGCTGACCGTGGGTCTTGGCTAGCATTGGGATGTCTTTCCATTCCTCGGCCATGCCTTTCAGCTTGTCGACGAGGTCTTCCAAGGCGGGCTTCACCACCAGTTTGTGGGCCTCCATCATTGAGAGCGGCACGGCTGTGTTGTTGATGTCCTGCGAGGTGAGACCGAAGTGCAGGAATTCCTTGAACTCGGTGAGGCCAAGTTCGTCGAAGCGGCGTTTTAGGAAGTATTCCACGGCTTTCACATCGTGGTTGGTCTCTTTTTCTATCTCCTTGATTTCCAAAGCATCCTCGATTTGGAACTCTTCGTAGATGGCGCGGAGGTCGTCGTAGTCGCCGTTGAACTGCTCGAGTTGCGGCAGGGGCAGTTCGCACAAGGCGATGTAATACTCCACTTCGACCATCACGCGGTAGCGGATGAGGGCAAATTCACTGAAAAAATCGTCCAGTTCAACGGTCTTGGAACGGTAGCGCCCGTCGATGGGCGATATGGCGGTTAAGGGTGTAAGGTTCATTTCAAATCGTATTTAATACAAAAGTATCGCAAAAATAAGGATTTTTGCGATACTCTTTTCATTCGGCTTTAAAAATGTTGCCTTATGCTTGCTCCAACTTGTCATTCGAGCCCAATACATTCACAATCTTGTGGATATACAGTTTCTTCATGCTGTCACGGGCGGGAGTGAGGTACTTGCGCGGGTCGAACTCGGCGGGCTTTTCGGCCAAGGCCTTGCGGATGGCGGCTGTCATGGCGAGGCGGCTGTCACTATCGATGTTGATTTTGCAGACGGCACTCTTGGCGGCCTTGCGCAGCTGCTCCTCAGGGATGCCCACGGCGGCCTTCAGCGAACCACCGTATTGATTAATGGTGTCCACCTCGTCTTGCGGCACCGACGACGAGCCGTGCAGCACGATGGGGAAGCCAGGCAGTTTCTTTTCGATGGCTTCGAGCACGTCGAAGGCCAACGGAGGCGGCACAAGGCGACCCGTCTGCGGGTCGACGGTGCATTGCTCGGGCGTGAACTTGTAGGCGCCATGCGAGGTGCCAATCGAGATGGCCAGGGAGTCGACGCCGGTCTTGGTCACGAAGTCGATGACTTCCTCGGGTTTGGTGTAGTGGCTTTCGGCGGCGGAAACTTCTTCCTCAACACCAGCCAAAACGCCCAATTCGCCTTCCACGGTCACATCATACTGGTGCGCGTAGTCGACGACCTTTCTCGTCAGGGCCACGTTTTCGTCGTAGGGCAGGGCAGAGCCGTCGATCATTACCGACGAGAAGCCCATGTCGATGCATGATTTGCACAGCTCGAAGCTGTCGCCATGGTCGAGGTGAAGCACGATTTCAGGATGGGCGCAGCCGAGTTCCTTGGCGTATTCCACGGCACCTTGGGCCATGTAGCGCAGCAGGGTCTGGTTGGCGTAGTTGCGGGCACCTTTCGACACTTGCAGGATGACGGGCGACTTGGTTTCGACGGCAGCCATGATGATGGCCTGCATCTGTTCCATATTGTTGAAGTTGAAGGCCGGGATGGCATAGCCGCCATCAACCGCCTTGGCGAACATTTTACGGGTGTTCACGAGCCCTAATTCTTTGTAGCTTACCATTATATTCAAGATTAGATTTTGTGCAAAATTAGGAATTTGTTTCCAATAATTGTCATCTGACGCTCACTTTCTTGGAGTAACTTCCGTTCTCAGTACTCAATTTGATGGTATACAGACCTGAAACCATTTTGCCCAAGTCAAACGAAATCGTCTCTCCTTGTTGCAGGAGACTGACGGTTTTAGACATCATGCATTCACCAATAAGATTATAGACTTCTATGACTGCTTTGCTTTGCGGCGTTTCCCCGATGACGAGGGTGACTTTGCCGTCGGTAGGATTGGGAAAGACATCAAAGGAAGTTATGCTTTGCTCTTCAATACCTGTAGAGTTGAACACGTTGACCGTTAGCGTCTCGGAAACAGAGGTGGAACCACATGGATTCTCATAACTGTAACTGATGAAGGCTTGGCCACGGAAATCGCTGTTCCATTCCACTTGTGCTCGGTGCCCGTCGTTAACGATGGTACCGGCAGCAGCAGGCTCTAAATTCCAGGAATAAATGACTTCTTCAACTTCTTCAGCAGTATAATCGCTTTCGTCAATTAAACGAAGGTCGATTCTTGTATTTCCGAGCGGTATTTCAGGCGTGTAGCTTGTGTCGTAGCTGGGGATTAAACTCACTGCGACCGAACTACTTTGTTGGCTTTCGTCGTGCGCGGAAATGCCAGTGAGGGTAAGCTCCACATGGCCAACGGCTTTGTCGGATTCTCCGAAAGTGTAAGTGGGACGCTCGGAAGTGGCATTGTCAAACATGCCATCACCATTGGTCGTCCAAGTGAAGCTGCTGTGATTGTAGATGTAGCTGTCAGGGGTAAACGAGGCGTTGGAACAAGTCTCTTCGTCATCACCAGCAAAAAGAACCATTTTAGCATATGGAGGGAATAATAGGTCGTCAATCATGACGGCGTCTTCGCCAGCACTACCTTGGCTATCTTTTTTGAAAGTAAACAGAATCAGGTTGTTTCCAGCAGTTAATTCGAATTCCTTGTATTCCCATTCGCCAATACCACTCCAAGCCTCTACTTCATCATTGTTTATTTTAAGATGAAGGACGTCACCTTGTTCTGTGGAAGTTTTGTAATAGAAAGAGAACTTTCCGCTTAGGTCGGTTTTGATACCGATATAAAGATTGGCGAGGGCGTTGTTGCCTAGGGAAGGTGACCGTAAGCAGTGGCCTCCATGGGCAGTTGGGTCTTCTACTCTGGTCCATTTCTTGTTTCCGGAGCCCAAGTTCCATTGCAAGTCTTCATTCAAAGTCTCATCTTCAAAGTCCTCTGAAGTATAGCCCAAAGGTACTTGGCTTTCGACTTGGTTGCCATGGAATCCACTTTCGGCTTGCAATGTGTACTTGATAAAGCCATCAACAGCATTTCCATCTACGTTAACACGATAGGTGACTTGACCCGTGGCACCTGCCTCGATAGGGGGAATGCTGATCTCGGTCTCGTCAACACTAATAAAAGGTGCAATGAGGTTGAATCGGTTGCTGATTTCCATTGATTGGCTGCTGCCATGGTTCTCCACATCGAAGGTTAAACAGGATGATTGCCCTTTCATGAGTCGGTCCATCTCATTGCCGTCCAAATCGGTGATGCTAAGTTTGCCAATTTTCAAGACAGGAGCTTTGATGGCGAGCGTCACGCTGTCGTTGAAAGTGTAGTCTGCATTTTCCATTTGTATGTAAAACTTCACTTTCTCTTGGTCGTATAATTCATCGCCGAAATGTACTGTAAATGCGTTGTTTTGCATTTGTGTTTCATCGGCATTCATGCCATTATAAGCGTGTGAGTTGTCTGTGATTTCGACGGCAGGATGGTTGCAAGAAAGTGTGACGTTGAAACTGTTCAACGGAGAGAATCCGGCATTGCGGAGGCTGATGCCAAAGCAGCAGGTCTCGTTGTAATCGGGAGCCTGGTTGCCGTTTCCTTCTTCATCGTTGATTTCGATGGCGTCGAAAATCAGGTAAGGATCTTCCGTGGAAATCGTCTTGATGAAATGCTCATAACGGTAATAGTTCTGTTTGGTAATGGTGAGTTTTACCTTGGTACCTACTTCTTGGGGCGTTATGCTAATGCTTTGGGTATCGCCCGTCGCGATGTCGAATCCGATGATATGACCGTTGGCAGACAGGCATATGGTTGCTCCTTCGTCAACTTTCAAATTATAAGACTCAGCGCCAGCAGGGAGCACGGGTAACATGCTTACTTCAAGTTCTTGTGGCACTTCGCTGTAGAGTTTCATGTAAGCATCTCCATGATGATGGAAAAGATAGTATGTGATCTCCTTAACGTAGTCGTCGGTCCATGAGGATTGTCTGAGGAAGAATTTTCCTGCGGCATTACCAAACGCGGGATGGATGAAGTTGGTGGCATGTTGAGTACCAAAGGTGGGCATGAAATCGGGCCACATGTTGTCGTATACTCCCCAAACATAGATATCGTTGACAAAAGAATAGGAAACCTCAGTGGCAGCGATGAGTCCCAAGGCACCGTGTTGGTGACGATGGAACACTTCGGCGAAGCAGCCTTCGTTGTCCATTCCTTTGTAGTTGAATTTGCCTGTGAGACAGTTGTTGGACATGACGAAGGTGAGGTTTTCATTGCTCAGCCGTTTGATATAGCCGATGCCGTAGCTAGGCTCGCCCCATACTTCCTCAGCGCCATGGTCGCGGTGTTGGATGATGAAGGCACCCTTGTTGATGGCTTCGTTGACCATGTTGCCGTTGGCGTCCCATTCTGTGAGATGTGACATGGTTTGAGGGATGTAGCCACAGCCTGTGGGACCGAAATAATTGAGTACTGTGTTCGTATATTCATAGGATGACCAAAGACTTCCTGGCCTGCCTTCATAGATGGCGTTCAAGCGGACTGGATGCTTGCCGAGCTCATGTGTCCAAAAACCGTTTACCACCTCTGAGCAGAGTTGGAACCAACGCTCTAGCTGGAATCCCATTGCGGTGATGGGACTGTCGTAGAAATAGGGGTCGGTGGGAGGTGTGCGCTCGTAGTCAAAGTCTTTCTTGATCATGTGGTACATCTCTTCGTAGTCGCGTCCCGTAATTCGCCCCACGACGACTTGGGGCATGTGGTTGTTGCCCATCACGGCATAAGCATGGTCGGAGATGTAGGGATTGTAGCCGTCGCCACCTGGGTGGTTATTCATGACGTATGAAACAATACCTTGCGTGGGATCAGGGTTGTGGTCACCTAGGAGCAAAACAGCCGCAGGAGGCATGTCCCAATTGTTGTATGCATTGCGGATGAAATTCCTTATGGATGTTTGGTTGTTGCCGCCGCATTGTGAAACAGTAAAGATCTCTGTAGGGATGCCTTGCTCTGTCCTGAATTTTTTGATGCTGTCAGCCAACGAGATGAATTCTGCGTTGTCGGGAGTAATGATCATGTATTCGCACCCAGTCTCGCGGTTTTCATAGTGTTTGCGAAGGCGTTCTCCATAATCTACCTTAGGTAGCACATCGCGGTTGAGAAGCATGTCGCTTAAAATCTGGTCCCATTCGGGAGTCCTATAACGGATGTCGCCATAGGTGCCGTCGCCACCTTTGATGGTTAATTCCAACTCGAGGTCTTCATAAACGATGAGCTCTTTGGTGACAGGGTTGTATTGAAAAGGCATCACACCTACTTCAACCATCTCTACGCCTCTTACCGTCATCACTTCTGAGATTTGATAGGGTGTAGCCGGATAGAAGGCATTATGACCGTATATGCTCATGTCTTTTTTATACACAGCATGGGAGTTGTCGTTGTCCAGCTGAGGTTGGGGCGCAGGGATGAGATCGACATTTTGAATGGTTTTTGTCTGTGACCCCACAATCCTGATGGAAGGAGTGGCGCCATTGGGGATGGCCACCAAGGTGCTACTGCTTGGCAGGTCGGGTGCGCCAGCTTGGTTGGCAATATGAATGCCCGATAGAGTGATGAACTGCCCATTTACGCCTTTACGGTCAGATTGTTCAATGGTAATGGAGCTGACGTTGTGGCGTATGGTTGTGGTCGTGTTATTTCGACGGCCCATGCTGAAACCGTCTTGATTGGTGTTGAAACGGTATTCTTGGGCTTGAAGAGTGATGCCCGCGATGAGGGCCAGGACAAAAAGGAGAGATTTCTTCATAGTTAGTTCATTAACAGGCGACAAAAATAGGAATATTAATTGAAAAAGGTGGAGTTGCCCCCACCTTTTTCAATTGGAATTGTGTTCCTTTAATCCTTTGCCAGGAACGGATACCCGTATGCCGCAGCAGGAACGAAGGTGTTCTTAATGGCGCGCGGGCTGGTCCAGCGGATGAGGTTCCACAGACCACCGGCCTTGTCGTTGGTGCCGCTGGCGCGTGCGCCACCGAAGGGCTGCATGCCGACCACGGCTCCCGTGGGCTTGTCGTTCACGTAGTAGTTGCCGGCTGCATGGCGCAGTTTGTCGTTGGCAATCTTCTGGGCCTTCAGGCAGTTGCCGAAGAAGGCACCGGTGAGGGCGTAAGGCGAGCTTTGGTCGCAAACGTCCAGCATCTCCTCGAACTTGTTGTCGTCGTAGACGTAAATGGTGATGATGGGTCCGAAGATCTCTTCCACCATGCTCTCGTAATTCGGCACCTTGGCAAGGATGACGGTAGGTTCGACGAAGTAACCGACGCTCTTGTCGCAGTTACCGCCGAAGACGATTTCAGCATCTTTGCTGGCCTTGGCACGGTCGATGTAGCCCTTGCAGTTGTCGAACGAAGCCTCATCGATGACGGCGTTGACATAGTTGGTGAAGTCCTTCACGTCACCCATCTTGATGGTGCTCATCATGTCGCCAACGCGGTTCTTCACGTCGTTCCACATCGAAGCGGGGATGTAGGCACGCGAAGCGGCACTGCACTTCTGGCCTTGGTATTCGAAGGCGCCACGGACGATGGCCACGGCCACCTCTTGTGGGTCGGCGCTGTTGTGGACGAAGATGAAGTCCTTGCCGCCGGTCTCACCCACGAGACGAGGATAGGCCTTGTACATGTCGAGGTTCTGGCCAGTGGTCTTCCACAGGCTCTTGAAGGTGGCGGTGCTGCCGGTGAAGTGGATGGCGTTGAAGTTCTTGTCCTTCAGGGCCACGCCGCTGATCACGCTGCCCTTGCCAGGCAGGAAGTTGACGACGCCAGCGGGAAGGCCGGCTTCCATGAAGATACGCATATCGGTGTAGTTCGACAGCAGTGCGGTCGTCGAAGGCTTCCATATGGTGGTGTTACCCATCAAGGCGGGGGTCATGTTCAGGTTGGAGGCGATGGAGGTGAAGTTGAAAGGCGTGATGGCGAACACGAATCCTTCCAACGGACGGTATTCGGTACGGTTCAGCTGGTCGTTGGCCGAAGCGGGCTGCTCGGCATAGAGCTTGCTGGCGTAGTGGTTGTTGTAGCGGAAGAAGTCGATGGTCTCGCAGGCGCTGTCGATTTCGGCTTGAAAGCAGTTCTTCGACTGGCCGAGCATGGTGGCGGCGTTGATGCGGGCGCGGTACTTGGTGGCCAGCATCTCGGCGATGCGTGCCATGATGGCGGCGCGCTCGTCCCAAGGCGTGTTCTCCCAGTCGTGCTTGGCGGCTTGGGCGGCGTCGATGGCCATGCGGACTTCCTTTTCGCCTACCTTGTGGTAGCGTGCGATGACGTGCTTGTGGTCGTGGGGCATCACCACTTCGCCCATGTCGCCTGTGCGGACTTCCTGGCCGTTGATGATGGCGGGGATTTCAACGATTTCGTTGGATTGTCTTTCGAGTTCCTTCTGGAGTTCGATTCTCTCCGGACTACCTGGCTTGTAGCTTTTTACAGGCTCGTTGTCCGGCTTCGCAAATGTAATCAGTGCGTTGTTCATTACGTTGTATTTAAATTTAAAGATTTAGAATTCAATATTAGAATTTGCGGTGCAAATATAGTAAATTTCGTTGCGAAAAACTTTGTTGCGTATTTATTCGCAATCATTTCATTCGCTTGATGACCTGCAAGCGATGCGTATGCTCGTTCTTCTCCTTGTTGAAGATGCCTGTTTGGTCCAAATAATCAATGCGGACTTGCCCCGAGCAGTGGATGATCTGCTCGTTGCCCATTATGATACCCACATGGGTGATGATGCCGTCCTCATCGCCAAAAAAGGCAAAGTCGCCTGGCAGTGTTTCCTGTAGGAAATACACCAAATCTCCCTCTTGAACCTGTTGTGAGGCGTCGCGGGGGAGAAGAAGTCCTGCCATGCGGGCGCAAATCTGTGTCAGTCCTGAGCAGTCGATGCCCATCGCTGTGCGGCCACCCCAAAGATAAGGGGCGCCGAGCAGCATTTTGGCGTAACCCACCATTGTTTCGGGACGGAATTCCAAGGGCATTTCGATGGCGTCGGGATGTGGCTCATAAAGAGGAGAGCCTAAACTCAATAACTTGCCTTTGTATTCTGCGATAGGTTTGTTAATAAGATAGACCCTCTTGCTTTTTAGCACATGGAGATCCGCCTCGCTGATTTCACAAAATTGTTTTGCTTGGATCCAACCTTCATAAAAGCCGGTTTCAGAATCTTGAGTATGTTGAATAGTCGAAGGACCGTTCTCTTTCCGGACGAGTACCCATTCATGGCTTTTGTCCAAAACATGGTATGTTTCATTGTAAAGCAGTTGGCTTACCATTTCTGAAGCATGTCGGTCTTCCTTGCGTAAGGCGATGGCAGATAAATTGCAGATGCCGTAGGTCATAAAAGTAGTGTTTTTCTGAGCGCTAAAATAGGGAAGAAAATGGTTCAAAAAGCCTTTTTTGATCGTTTTTTTTCAATAGTTTGGAGTTTTTCATAATTTAGCACACGGTTTAATCAAAGACGATAATCATTAAACAATTGGTTATGAGTAAGATAAAAGATTTTTTAAATAGAATAAGGCATAGTTATTACGGAATAGCCAAGGTTTTTGCTTTTATTGTGGCCATTGTGCTTGTATGTTGGCAGATGCCTCGCACAAGCAAGTTCAAATACGAGTACCAGCTTTCGAAGCCATGGCAGCATGAGAGCTTGTACGCGCCTTTTGATTTTCCTATTTATAAGGATGCCGCTACGCTCCGTGCTGAGACTGAAGCGGCCTCGAAATCGGTTAGACCCATTTTTTCTTTCAATGATGCAGAGGTGCAAGAGGCACGTAACGCCATGATCAACGCTTTGGACGCCCAATGGCATCAGGGCGAGGGCGCCTATCTGAACTCAAACTTAAACTTCATGCTGGCTGTCTTCGATTCAATTCAAGGCAGAGGTATTGTGGCCTATGATAGTGATATTGCCAACATGACACCTGAAGCTGAGGTGAGTATCATTAAAGACAAGGTGATGAGCAAAGCCAGGTATGGAGACTTGCTGACCTTGACATCGGCGACAGAGGCTGTCGATGCCATTATTTCTGATGCTACGTTTGTGAATAAGAAGATGATGGCCACACTGCTTAAGGATGCCTTGCGTCCTAATGTTTTTTATGATACAGAGCTTACCAAACGGGCAGTAGAGGCGGCAGAGAATGGTGTCTCGCTAACTTATGGATTGGTACAAAAGGACGAGAGAATTGTTATGGAGGGCGAAGTCATCGATGCACATACGTATAATGTACTCAACTCGTTACAACGTGAGTACACCTCGCGGTCGATGTCGGGGGCAGAGTCGAGGCGCGTTTTGTTGAGCCAGATTTTCTTGGTGACATTGGTCTTTTCCTTAATGGGATTGTACGGTAGCAAACTACACAAGAATGTGTTCTCAGATTTGAAAAACATCGTGTTGTTGCTTACGATGATGCTGTTGGTCATTATTCCTGCTTATGTTCTTGTCAAGTTTGCCCCGGGGCTGATATATGTGATGCCTGTTTGTTTGCTCGCTATCATGGTCGGTTCTTTTTTCAACTTGCGTTTGGCTTTCTCCACACAGGTTTTCGCGGTAATGTTGATATCATTGGTGGTGCCAAATCCTTTTCAGTTTATTTTCATGCAGTTGGTGGCTACCGTGCTGACGGTGTTTAGCATGTCGAATGTGAGACATCACCGTTTCATCCAAGCTGCTCTGTTTGTTTTTGTGGGCTATCTATTGGTTTACCTCGCTTTCACCTTCCTTTCAACTTCCGAAGTCAACTGGTCGGAGATTTTCTTGTTGTTACTTAATGCCTTGTTTACCTTGTTGGCTCAACCCCTCATCTTGATGCTTGAACGTGTTTTCGGCATTCCTACCTCTCTTTCGCTCATGGAGTTGAGCAACACCAACAGCCCCCTGTTGCGTGAGCTTGCCACTACTGCGCCAGGCACTTTCCAACATTCCATCCAGGTGGCTAACCTTTGTGAAGAAGTTCTTTTCGAGATTGGCGGCGACACAGTATTGGCACGTACGGGTGCTTTGTATCACGATGTTGGAAAAATCAAGAATCCAATGTATTTCACTGAGAACCAACATGGAGCCTATAGCCCGCACAACGACCTCTCGAACCTCGAAAGCGCCGAAATCATCATCTCGCACGTGACCGATGGCATCGACTTGGCGCACAAGAATCATATTCCTGAGCGCATCATCGACTTCATCCGCACCCACCATGGCACACGCCGTACTGACTATTTCTACATCAACGAGCAGAAGGCACATCCAGATGAGGAAATCGATCCCGCACCATTCACCTATCACGGCCCGGCACCGTTCTCGCGTGAGACCGCCGTGCTGATGATGGCCGACTCGATCGAGGCCGCTTCTCACAGCCTCAAGGAACCCAACGAGAAGAAAATCAGCGACTTGGTGGACAATATCATCAACAAGCAGATGGAAGCCGGCCAGTTTCTCAACACTGATTTGACGCTTCGCGACATCGAAACTTGCCGAAAAGTGCTGAAAAAGAAACTGATGAGTATTTATCATGTGAGGATTGCCTATCCAGAGAAGTGATTTCTTGTTTTTTTGTTGTACTATCCAAGAATTGTTGTACACTTGCAGCGTACTAATAAACTAATACACTTAAATAATGAAAAAGTTATTCAAATTATTAGCGCTTTTGTCGATGGCCTATGCCATGACTTCCTGCGGCACTGTCGGCCTGTTGATTCATACGGCCAAAATTTTTAATGATAACTCGAGTTTTAGTACCAATTCGACGTATGATACTATCCATTTTGTCGTCAGCAAGAGAAACCAAATGTTGCTCAAGGCCGAAATCAATGGGAAATCTGACACGGTGATGTATGATACAGGTGTCAATTCCTTTGCCCTGCTCATGTACACGCCCAGTACCAAGCCGGAAGGGATGAAGTTTTATAATCACAGGGTTTCAGGGGCCGACAAAAAGTCAAGAATCAAAGTGACGACCTTGCCGGTTACGATAAAAACGGATATGGTGGTATCGGAAGGAGTGGGATTTGCCAATTTGAGTCCCGAACCCCCCGTTTGTCAGAAGGAGTCGTCGTTGTCAGCACATAATATCATTGGCTTTCAAGGGCTTAATTTGATTCGTTACATGGTTGACTTTACCAATAATCAGATGTATGAAATTCCTGATTCCTTGAGTATTGATACGACGGAGTTTATTCCCATCAAATGCAAGTTGTACAGAGATGTTTTGTGGGTCTATCCGCAAATCAACGGCGTGGAGTATGAATGCATCTTCGACACGGGCAATGGCGCCGCTGCCTTTTTGCTGCAGGACGAGCACCGGGTCGGCAACCCGCTTGAAAAAGATTATGTTTTTGAAGGCTCTTACGGACAAGCCATTGGAGGACATACCGAAAAGCAAACTTTTGTGCTTGCAAATCAGGAGCGTTTTAGTCTTGCTGGTGTTGACAAGGAAACAGAAATCATGTACGTGAAATCGTTGGCATACAACAATATGGGTCTTAATGCGATTTCGAAATACGATTGGATCATCTCGTCTCGTGGCGGAAATCTAAAGATGTATGCCAGGCCTCATGCAACCGATGTCGTCAAGCCTTTCGAGGCACCTGCCTACCGTGTTTCCACTGCCGACGGAACATTGAAGATTATGACCCGCCTCATCAACGGCAACGAGCGCTTTAATGTTGGCGACCAAATCATCTCTGTGAACGGCGAGAGAATCACCGAGGAGAACATTTGCCATTACTACGACTTGCTGACCGAGAACAAGGACTGGTCGGGGTTTGAGATTCGGGTGAAGTAAATATGTAGATTCCCTACGGGAATGGAGTTGGTGTTTAAGTTATAATGCGACGGCTTTGGCCACTGACGGATTGTTGGCATATCTTGCCGCCGCAGGGAACACACTACGGGCACTTGCCATTCCCGCAGGAAATCTAATTAAACTTTCCTCAAATACTCCATTGCCTCAGGCCCCTCATTAAACACCAAATCCAAGATGCTTAAATCGGGCACGAAAGGAAACTTCTCGCTAAACACCTGGTAATAAGAGGGGAAGAGGCTCGCGTCCACGACTTTCTTCGGGCTGAACGCCTCGCGCAAGTCGTTCTCCGCCTCGCGAACATAGTCCGTTGTGTGAACGATTACTTTTTTGACCTTCAGCATCTTCAATATGGCTTGTAATGCTGCGTTGTTCAAGTCGATGAGGCGCTCGAAATGGCCTTCGAAAATGGGCCTCAGATAGTCGTAATAATGGTCGAAATAGGGCGAAGCCTTGTAGGCCGACTCCAAGCAGCGGCTGTGGATGTGCTGCCAAGGCTCTGTCGTGCTGATGGCCATGTCCTTGGTCATCGTGTGGTTGCCGTTGACCTTCACGACGGGCACGCTCAAGGCTTCCACGCCGTTGGCCGTCATCACACGGCAGCGGTTGCGGTAGGTCTGCTTGTGATAGGTCTCCCATATCTCAATGACAGGCGCGTCTTCTTCCAGAAAACGCGCCATGTAGCTGATACTCGGGAAATAGGCTGTGGTGAAAAGCGTCATTTGAGCAGTTTTTCCACCACCACTTTTCTGTATTCTTGTTCCGGCATGGCCCCGACTTGCATCATCGGCTGTCCTTCCATCGGGATGAAGAGCACCATGGGGATGCTCCTCACGTTGAAAGCCTTGGAAAGACCTTTCTCATGGTCTGTGTTAATCTTGTAAACCAACAATTTGCCATCATATTCTTCCGCCAGTTTTTCCATAATGGGGGCTACACGGCGGCAGGGACCACACCAATCGGCGTAGAAGTCGATGATGGCGGGTAGTTTCCCTTTGTAATTGAAAACAGTCGGGTCTTTCTCGAAATCCCAAACTTGTTTTAGGAATTCGTTATAAGTCAGATGTTTAACTTTCGATTCTGCTTTTTTTTCTTGCGCATTGACCGTGAAGGCTGTGGCAAGGATGACCATGGCAATAAAGATGGTTTTTCTCATTGTGACTTGATTTTTCGGGTACAAAAATAGCAAAAATCGTGCAAATGGCCTTTTTTTCCTTACTTTTGCAAAAATTTCTAAGTATTATGCTCATCGTCAACATCAAAGAGCTTGTCGGCATCGAGGAAAAAGGCCGACAGCTGAAACGCGGCAAAGAAATGGCCGAAACGGGTAGGATTAAGAATGCTTTCCTCTATATTAAAGGCAAAAAAATCATGGATTACGGCTCGATGGATTCGGAAGCCTGCCATAAATATCTCGCTGAAAACCATCGTATTCACGATGTAAAAGGCAGCGTTGTGATGCCCGCTTTCTGCGATTCACACACGCATCTGGTCTATGCCAACTCGCGTGAGCTGGAATTTGTCGACAAGATTCGTGGCCTCAGTTATGAAGAAATTTCAAAAAGGGGAGGAGGCATCCTCAACTCGGCCAAGGCGACAGCAGCTGCTTCGGAGGACGAGCTGTATGACATGGCCCAGCAACGTCTTGACGAGGTGATGCGCATGGGCACGGGCGCCATCGAAATCAAAAGCGGCTATGGCCTGACCACCGAGAGTGAGCTGAAACTGCTCCGCGTTATCCGCCGCTTAAAGGAGAACTCTCCCTTGACTATCAAATCGAACTTTCTGGGAGCACACGGCATCCCGATGGAGTATCGTGGACATCAGGAAGATTATGTCGACCTGGTCATCAACGAAATGATTCCGCTAGTGGCGGCTGAGGATTTGGCCGATTTCATCGACGTGTTCTGCGACCAAGGCTTTTTCACCGTCGAGGACACCGAACGCATCCTTATGGCAGGCATCAAATATGGCATGAGGCCGAAGATCCATGCCAATGAGATGGCCATCTCGGGTGGCGTGCAGGTGGGCGTGAAATATGGTGCCATCTCCGTCGACCACCTCGAGCAGATGGGTGACGCCGAGATCGAGTCTCTGAAAGACACTGAGACCATGCCGACCGTCCTTCCAGGCTGTGCCTTCTTCCTCAACCTGCCGCTCTCGCCGGCGCGCAAGATGATCGACGCGGGTTTGCCTGTGGCCATGGCCTCCGACTTTAACCCTGGCACCTCGCCCTCAGGCAACATGCAGCTCATCCTCTCGATGGCCTGCATCCGCTACCGCCTGACCCCCGTAGAGGCACTGAACGCCACCACGCTCAACACGGCCTACGCCATGGGCGTGAGCGATGAGGTGGGCAGCATCACTAAAGGCAAACTTGCCAACCTCATCATCACCCAACCGATGACCCAGTTGGAGTTTATGCCGTATTACTATGGCGCCAACAAGGTGGCAAAGATGATCCTAAATGGAAAGTTCGTTTAGTTAATTGAGGAAGATGAGACGCATAAGATTATTATTCGTTGTAGTTTGCTTGGCACTGCTTGCCATGTCTTGCAACAAGAAACATTATAATTTGGGTAACGTTAGCGGCGCCAATATGGAAGGCGAAGTGCTTCTGCCCCTGGCATCGGGGTCATATACAGTCGAAGACTTGATGAAACGCTTTCAAATCGATTCGTTGATCGCTTTCCAACCCTCTGGGGAGATGTCGTACAATTATCAATATGAGCATCTAAAAGCCTTGGACGCTGATAAGATGCTCCATTTCGACGACTACGAGACTTCATACACATGGAATCTTGACCTTTCGTGGATCCCACAATGGCTGCTGCCTATCGATACCGTGTTCCATTATAACGAGACGATACACCTGGAGACGGAACACCTCAACGTGTTGTATGCTTCCTTGAAGCGTGGCAATATTACAGGTGTTGTATCCAATTTCGACCAGTTGGCACAAATCAACCACCTTACCATCCGCTTTTTGGAACTGAAGGATGCCAATGGGCAACCATTGGAGTTTGGCTTGTCGCAAGGGAGCGGTGCCATGGAAATGGGAGTGGAGAATTGTTTTTACGAAAGCAATGAGGCCAATGTCATACATGTGGAGCTGGATGTGGATTTCACCATGACGGAACCTCCTGCGCATGCCGTGGACTTGTATTTTGAGGTGTCACTGAAAGACATGGCGATTCAGGAGATGCGCGGCACGGTCGACAACTATGCTTCAGAAAGCCGTATCGATACGACCTTTAGTCTCTTTCCTGACAATGTTTCAGGATTGTTGGAAATCAATGGAGCCAATATGAGAGTTAAAGAGCGTAACGGTTTTGCTCTTCCTGCGCGTTTGGTGGTTGATACGGCTTTGGTGTCGGGAGAAGGGATGACACCGTTCTCCATCTTCAACACGATGCCGCTCTCCATAGATTTACCTTTTTCCAATGGATATGTCGAAGTCTTCGACCAGAATCTGACCGGCTGGCTGACGCCTTCTGACAACATGGTTACAGCTACTTCGAGTTTTATCGTGAATCCAGATGGCGTGAACGACATTGTCACCGTGTACGACACTTGCTCTCTTGACGTTAAAGTCGATGTCGAGATCCCTTTGGCTTTTCAGGCTGACGAGATAAGATATGTTGATACCGTTGAAATGAAGCTGTCGGAAATCGAATATCCCGAATGGGTCAAGAGCCTGACATTGGAACTGACTTTTGTTTCCACCATGCCTTTCAACTTTAAGGGCCAATTCTACATGTACGACTCACAAACCCAAAGTGTAAACGATGAGCTTTTGGACGAGCCCGTGGCCATTGCCGCGTCGTTTGACGGGAAACCTGTCACGACGACGGTGCGTATTGTCATCACCGAAGAAAGACTTAATGAAGTCATGCAGTCCGATTCCATCATCATGGAATACATTGTGGATACTGAATCGCACGACATCATTTTGAACGCCAAGCAGTCGTTGCAGTTCAACGTAAAAGCGCGTGTGGAATACGACGGTGTTGTTGAATTTGAAAATGAATGATTATGAATAGAATAAGTTTGTTTTTTGCCTTGCTGATGCTGACATTGAGTAGTGCCGTGGTGTGTGCTCAGGAGGTCTCGCCTGTCGATTTCATGCGACTGAATCCTTATCAGCTGAAAAGCAATCCTGCGGCCGACTTGCCTTATGAGAGTGTGATGTCGATGGTGATTGGTAACATTGGATTGAATGTCCAAACAACGACATTGCGTTATGACAATATCTTTGATTTTGATGCGTCAGGGCGTCCCGCGGCGGTCAATTTGAAGAAGCTGGCCAATAGCTTGCATGACAACAATTTTATCGGCATTGACGTGAACGAAAACTTTTTCAGCCTCTATCGTCGTGTTGGTGAAGGCATGTTTACCTATGACCACAATGTCAAGGCGCATGGCGCGCTAAAGTATAACGACGGCTTGTTCCAGCTGCTGGCCAATGGCAACGCTGCTTTTGTGGGAGACAACAATCCAGCCCATGTGGACATGAACCTTGATGCCACGGTGTACCATGAGTTTTCGGTGGGATACCAACGTAGAATCAACGACAACCTGTCTGTGGGTGGCAGGGCAAAGCTGCTTTTTGGCTTTGCCAATGTTACTACAGATGTTTGTGATGCCAAACTCTTTACGGATGCTGATACATATGCTCTTTCTATAGAGGAAAACCTGGGAGCCCGTATGTCGTTGCCTAATATGGTCTTTATTAATAATAAAGGTATGTTAGACGCAAGAGGCCCTTTGAGCGTTGGCGACTTTTTCCATAATCCAGGTTTTGGCGTGGACTTTGGCGCGGAATACCATTTCAACGATCAGTTGGGTGTGGTAGCCGCGGTCAACGACTTGGGTTTCATTCATTGGGGAGGAAACGATTTCAAGTTGGATGGCGAAATCCACGATGCGGGTCAGTTCTATGACAACGGCTCGTTTTTGTATGAGGGTATCCATGTGGATCAGTTGCAGCATATCTTTTCAGACAAAGACTATCGTGAAAAGTTTTTTGACACCATACAGCAGTATTTCCAAGTGCAGTTGAACTCCATGGAGAATTATACGACCATGCTGAACACCAACCTTTTGTTGCGAGGCTATTATGACTTCACTCCGCAAAACAGAGTGGTTGCGCAGATGCAAGGCCGTTTCATTGGCAATGGTTTTCGTCCGGCCTTCACGGTGGCCTATTGTGGCACTTTTTTCGACAACCTCAACGTTTGTGCCACCTATACGGCGATGCCGCATAGTTACGACAATATCGGACTTGGTTTTTCGGCAATGATCGAGACTTGTAACATATATCTGACCACCAATAATCTGGTTGGGCTTTTCAAGCCATTGAATACAAGCGCGTTTAATGCTCAAGTAGGAGTGGTCTTTAACCTGTTCAAAGAGGGACGACATACCATTGACGAATCTGGAAGGCCAGGTTATCTGTAATTTCTATTGCCTTATTTGTCAAAAAAAGCCGTAACTTTACCGACCTGGAAAACAAACTGTTGAAGGAATGAAAAGACTATTACTATTATTTGCTTTGACTTTGTTATTAGGTCAGCTGCAAGCGCAATC
>JBGUNT010000045.1:0-20108 GCA_045117495.1 Candidatus Limimorpha sp.
TCTTTCTTCTGTCGATAATATACTTGCTTGAAGCAGCCTTCGGCGAACGAGTCTTGTAGCCCTTGGCCGGCAAGCCCTTGCGTGAACGCGGGTGACCGCCAGAAGCACGACCTTCACCACCACCCATCGGGTGATCGACCGGGTTCATGACAACGCCACGGTTGTGGGGACGACGACCGAGCCAACGGCTACGGCCAGCCTTACCTGACTTCTCGAGGTTATGGTCGGCATTAGAAACCGAACCGATAGTAGCCTTACAAGCTTGGAGAATCATACGGGTTTCGCCAGAAGGCATGCGGAGGATGGCGTACTTGCCGTCGCGGCTCATCAATTGAGCGTAGCTACCAGCACTGCGGGCCATCTTGGCGCCTTGACCAGGACGAAGCTCGATGTTGTGGATAATCGTACCAAAAGGTATCTCACTCAGATAAAGGGTATTGCCAACATTGGGCTGAATGCCTTTACCGGAAATCACTTCCTGACCGACTTTCAAACCGGCAGGAGCGATGATGTAACGCTTCTCACCGTCCTTGTAGAAAACAAGAGCGATACGAGCGGTACGGTTAGGATCGTATTCAATGGTCTTCACAACGCCCGGAATACCTTCCTTGTCGCGCTTGAAGTCAATGATTCTGTACATTCTCTTATGACCACCGCCTCTGTAGCGGACAGTCATTTCACCGCTTGAGTTACGACCGCCAGTGCTCTTCTTAGGTCTCAAAAGGGACTTCTCGGGTTTGCTGGTCGTGATCTCGTCAAATGCGCTAATAACTTTAAAGCGCTGACCTGGTGTAGTGGGTTTATATTTCTTTAAAGCCATTTTCAGATATTGCTAAAAAAGTCAATTGTATCACCTTCTTTCAAAGTCACGATAGCCTTCTTGAAGGCAGGAGTTCTGCCGCTTACGACGCCAGACTTCGTATAACGAGACTTCGTTTTTCCTGCATAATTCATCGTGTTGACGGCAGCCACCTTCACACCATAAAGCTTTTCAACAGCTTCCTTGATCTGAATCTTGTTGGCGTTCTTGTCAACGATGAACGCGAACTTGTTCAGCTTTTCGCTGATAGCGGTCATCTTTTCTGTAATGACGGGTTTCTTTATGATAATCATCTCTTTTCGTGTTTTAATAGTTAAACATTATCCAAGGATCTCGTCGATAGGCTTCAGAGCGCTCTCGGTAAGGAAGATCTTCTTGGCTTTCAGAATATCATAAGTCGTCAGGTTGCGAGCCAAGGCAACTTCTGTACGTTGGATGTTTCTGGCCGAAAGAATGACATTCTTGTTGGGCTCAGCAAACACAAACATGTTTCTGCTGTCTTGAGCTTTCAGGGTATCAAGCAGATTAACCATCTGTTTCGTCTTGATGGCATCGAAGGTGAAATCTTCGAGGACCATGATGGCACCATCCGTGATCTTGCTGGACAGAGCTGACTTACGGGCCAAAACCTTGACTTTCTTGTTCAATTTGAATCTGTAATCACGTGGCTTGGGACCAAACACACGGGCACCGCCTCTGAGAAGCGGGGAGTTGATATCACCGCGACGAGCACCACCGGTACCTTTCTGACGGAAAAGCTTACGGGTGCTGCCGGAGATTTCGCTGCGTTCCTTTGACTTGTGCGTACCTTGACGCTGGGCGGCGAGGTATTGTCTCACTGCCAGATACATGACATGCTCGTTGGGTTCGATAGCGTAAATGTCGTCATTCAGCTGAACCTTGCGGCCTGTATCTTCGCCTTTGATGTTATAAACTGTTAGCTCCATCTTTCAATCATTAAATAACCGTTCTTGTGGCCCGGCACTGCGCCCTTCACCACTAACAAATTCTTCTCAGGGACAATCTTCACGATCTGAAGGTTCGTCACTTTCACTTTATGGTTACCCATTTGGCCACCCATACGCAATCCCTTGAAAACTCTCGAAGGATAAGCGCAAGCGCCAATGGAACCCGGCTTTCTCAAACGGTTGTGCTGACCGTGAGTTGCTTGACCAACGCCATTGAAATGGTGGCGTTTCACTACACCTTGGAAGCCTTTACCTTTGCTGATGCCGCTGACATCAACAAATTCACCTTCCATAAACACGTCGACGGTTAAGGTTTCGCCTAATTGTTTTCTGTGGCCTTCTTCGAAACGTGTAAACTCGCGCACCAGTTTCTTAGGAGTCGTGTTGGCCTTGGCAAAGTGACCTTGCTCGGCCTTCGGGGTGTTCTTCACCTTCTTCTCATCGAAACCTAACTGAATAGCGCTATAACCGTCTTTCTCTACTGTTCTGACTTGGGTGACGACACAAGGGCCTGCCTCAATGACGGTAACAGGAATCACTTTTCCTGCCTCGTCATAGATGCTTGTCATCCCAATCTTTTTTCCTAGTAATCCTGACATGCTACTTTAGCTTTTTAATTTTGTTGTACTAGATAGGTTTAATAATTACAATTTGATTTCTACTTCTACACCACTGGGGAGCTCCAGCTTCATCAGTGCGTCGATCGTCTGTGAAGTCGAGTTGTAGATGTCGAGCAAACGCTTGTAGGTCGAAAGCTCAAACTGCTCTCTCGATTTCTTGTGGACGAAAGTCGAACGAAGAACCGTGTAGATCTTCTTGTTGGTCGGCAACGGAATGGGACCGCTGACGATAGCTCCAGTCGACTTGATGGTTTTAACGATCTTCTCGGCTGACTTGTCAACCAAGTTGTGGTCGTGCGACTTTAATTTAATTCTAATTCTCTGGCTCACAATAATTATTATTTATTGATTTCTTTCTTCTTAAATGAAAAATAGTCCTTTTGCCTTCTTGATCACCACATCGGCAATGGCTTCGGGGACGGGGGCATAGTGGCTTAACTCCATATTGAAGGTGGCACGGCCCGATGACAACGAGCGCAGTTGGGTGATGTATCCGAACATCTCAGCCAACGGCACGTCTGCCTTGATCGTCTGGAAGCCAATGTCGGCAATGACTTCGCGCAATATTGATCTCTTTTTGTTCAAATCGCCCGTGACATCACCTAAGTACTCGTCAGGGCAATGGATTTCAACTTTCATGATAGGTTCCATCAACACGGCACCGGCTTTAAGGCCAGCTTCCTTGAAAGCGATGTGGGCAGCCGTCTCGAACGAGAGGGCGTCACTATCGACCGGATGGAACGAACCGTCAGTAAGGGTCACTTTGAGGTTCTCGACAGGGAATCCTGCCAACACACCGTTGGACAGAGCACCCTTGAAGCCTCTCTCAGTGGCTTGGATGAACTCGGCTGAGAGGACACCACCCTTCACTTCATTGACAAACTGCAATCCGTGTACACCTTCTTCGGCAGGACCCATAGTGAACTCGATATCGGCAAACTTTCCCTTTCCACCGGTCTGTTTTTTATAGACTTCACGATGCTGAATTGTTTGAGTAAAGGCTTCCTTGTACGCGACCTGCGGACGGCCGGAGTTGACTTCTACGCCGAACTCTCTCTTGAGGCGGTCCATAATAATGTCAAGGTGCAATTCGCCCATACCAGCCAATATGGTCTGACCCGAATTTTCATCGGTGTGCACGAACAGCGTAGGATCTTCCTCAACCAACTTGGCCAAGGACTGATCGAGCTTGTCAAGATCTGCTGTAACTTTAGGTTCGATGGCAATGTTAACCACGGGCTCGGGGAACTTGATATTCTCGAGCACCAACGGCTTGTTTTCTACGGTCAGCGTATCACCCGTGCGAATGAGCTTGAATCCGACAGCGGCACCAATGTCGCCAGCCGAAATCTCTTCCAGGGGCAATTGCTTGTTGGCATGCATCTGAACGATCTTGGCGATGCGTTCGCGTTTGCCTGTCGACACGTTGAGAACCATTTCACCAGCCTTCAGAGTCCCGGAATAGACGCGGAAGAAGCAGAGACGACCGACGAAGGGATCAGTGGCAATCTTGAACGCCAGGGCGCAGAAAGGCTCCTTGGGGTCGGCCTTACGGATTTCTTCTTGTTCGGTCTTAGGATTGATACCCTTCACGTGGTCGATGTCCAAGGGGCTGGGCAGGTAGTTGACGATGGCGTCAAGCAGGGGCTGCACGCACTTGTTCTTGAACGACGAGCCGCACATTACCGGGCAAATGCGAAGGTCAAGCGTAGCCTTGCGGATTTGGGCGATGATTTCGTCTTCGGTAATGCTGTCAGGGTCTTCCATGTACTTCTCGAACAACTGTTCGTCGTCTTCGACGGCGCCCTCGATGAGGCGGGTGCGGTAGTCCGCAACCATTTCCTTCATGTCTTCGGGGATATCGATCTCGTCGAACACGGAACCGTTGTCCACTTCTTCCCAAGCGTACGCCTTATTCCTAATCAAGTCAACGATACCGATGAACTCGTCTTCGGCACCGATGGGCAGCTGGACGGCGACCGGAGTAGCGTGGAGCTTCTCGCGGATTTGGTCCATCACCTTATAGAAATCGGCGCCTGCGCGGTCCATCTTGTTGACATAGCAGATACGCGGGACGTTGTATTTGTTGGCTTGGTGCCAGACGGTCTCCGACTGAGGCTCCACCCCACCGACAGCGCAGAAGATGGCGATGGCGCCATCGAGCACGCGCAGCGAACGTTCCACCTCGACGGTAAAGTCGACGTGGCCAGGGGTATCAATGATGTTGATCTTGTAAGCCTCATTGTTAAGGTGCCAGAACACCGTTGTTGCAGCAGAAGTGATGGTGATGCCACGCTCTTGCTCCTGTACCATCCAGTCCATGGTGGCGGCGCCGTCGTGAACTTCACCTATCTTATGACTACGGCCAGTATAATAGAGGATACGCTCAGTCGTCGTCGTCTTACCAGCGTCGATGTGAGCCATGATGCCGATATTACGCGTAAGGCTGAGTGGATTCATCATATTTCCTTGACCGTTTTGCATAATGTCTAATCTCTCCTATTAGAATCTGAAATGCGAGAATGCCTTGTTGGCATCTGCCATTCTGTGGATTTCTTCTTTCTTCTTGAATGCAGAACCTTCTTCCTTGTAAGCTGCCATGATTTCCGAAGCGAGCTTCAGAGCCATCGATTTCTCGTGACGTTTGCGGGCATAACCGATCAGGTTCTTCATACCGATGCTCTGCTTACGGGCAGGACGGATTTCTGAAGGAATCTGGAAGGTAGCACCACCAATACGACGGCTTCTTACTTCCACTTGAGGGGTAACGTTGGCCAGGGCCTTTTTCCACACCTCAACTGGATTTTCGTTGAGCTTACTTTCAACGATGTCCATTGCTTCGTAGAAAATCTGATAAGCCAAATTCTTCTTACCTTCGAGCATGATGTTGTTCACGAACTTAGTGACCTGAACATCACCGTACTTGGGGTCAGGAAGGATAATTCTCTTCTTTGGTTTAGCTTTTCTCATGTCTTTAAGTCTTTCTGTTTTGACTAATCGTTATTTCTTTGCGGCTTGTTTGGGTCGTTTAGCACCGTACTTAGATCTACGCTGACGGCGGCCTTCCACGCCCGAGGTATCCAAAGCACCGCGGATGATGTGGTAACGCACACCTGGCAAATCCTTAACACGACCTCCTCTGATCATAACAATGCTGTGCTCCTGCAGGTTGTGGCCCTCACCGGGGATGTAGGCGTTGACCTCCTTTTGGTTGGTCAGACGAACCCTAGCGACCTTACGCATTGCTGAGTTAGGCTTCTTGGGGGTCGTCGTGTAAACACGCACGCACACACCGCGACGTTGCGGACTGGCATCCAATGCAGGCGACTTGCTCTTGTCGATCAATTTTTGGCGCCCTTTGCGCACTAATTGTTGAATAGTCGGCATTTTTAATTTGTTAGGTTAATTTGTTAATTATTTAATCCTTTGATTAGGAATCATTTACAAACTCATACCAAACTGGCCGAGGGCAACTCTTTGCAAGATGTAGTCAGGGAAACATAATAAGCCTTGGACGGCTTAGAAGTCTATAAAACCCACTCCGTGACAATTTTTACGCTTGATTTTGGCATCACTTCGTGTAGAAACCTATTACGTTTTAGCTTATCAGGTTCCTTAACTATATCATTTTCAAGGGCAAGCCCTCATTCAATTCAGCGGGTGCAAAAGTACAACTTTTTTCAATACGCCACGCACTTTTTTGAAAATATTTGGAAAAATTGTTGATAAGAACACTTATCTAATTGTATTTCAGCAATATAATACTGTTGAAAACTTATCCTTACGCATAAAAAAGCGTCTTTTTCGACTCGTTTTTGCCGAAAAAGACGCCTATGGATGGAGAAAAACGACCTCAATATTTCACAAAACGGTCCTCTCCGTTGCTCAAACCGAGCAATTCGCTGCGGCCGAAGAGGAGGAAAATCTTGTGGTCCCAGATGAGCTCCCACAGGATACGGCTCACACGAACCTGATCCGTGGGCGTTAGTTCATCATTGGTAAAAGTGGTTTCACCTTCCTGCTCCACCATGTGCTCTTGCATGGCCATTTGCCGAATCTGGTAACATAGGTTGACGAAAGTGATGCCCGTAGTAGAGTCCCGGCCTTCCATGATCATCAAGATTCTTTGTCTCAGTTCCTCATTGTTGTAGAGGATATGTACTGGGTTTGAGTCGTAGTTCATGATATTTGAGTTTGAATTATACTGCAAATATAATAACTTTTTTCGAAACCTCACACCAAGATGGCAAAAAATGGTTTCGAAAAGCATCAAGATGCCCTCAAAACCTAATTCATTATTAATAGAGATGTAAGTTTTGCCTTATTCAACAACAATACGCATTGTTGCCACACGGCCGTCTTTGCCCATGACGCGGACAAAGTACACGCCTGCCGGCCAACCCCTTACGTCCACGGTGCGTGCCGTACCGCTGTACACTTCCTGACCGAAGGAATTGTAAACGGCAAGCGTCTTTACTGAGCCCTCTATGGTGAAAGACACCGAGGTTGGATTGGGGTAGACGCATGTCTTCTGCATTTCGACCTCCTCGATCGCGGTGATGATGCAGGCATTGTATTCCGGATTCTGCCAAATGAGTTCCCCATTTTGGTGGAAGCATAGTGCGCAGATATAACCTCCCGTAATACCCCAGTATCCACTACACAGCAATCCAAAACTGCTACCAATGCCTTCTATCCATGTTTCAACAGCATAAGGTTCACCAAGGAAATCATACTCAAGTTCAAACCAGAATTTTTTTCTGTCAACACCTCCAATTTGTTCTATACTAATGGAATCTAAAACAAGTTCTTCATCAAAATTTCCAATTCTCAAAGTATCACCAACATTGGCAGAGAAGTCATAGAGTAATACTTCTGTTTGAATATTTAATTCTTTGTTCCAGACTTTACCTTCCTCCTCCCTAAGCAATGTAAACAAACGAGGGTTGTCTCCATCTGTAGTTCCCATGATTTTTGTATATCGAACACCATCAATGATAGTGTCGCCCGAACACCAATTGAAATAATTGGTATATGATTCAATATACAATCCAGGCGTCACAACGGAAAGCGTATTCCATTCGTTTCCTTCTTGAACGATAGGCACATACTCTTGCGCCCTGAGCCCAAGCGACGCCATGGTTAGTAGCGCGACCATAAATAAGTATTTCTTTGTTTTCATGGTATAATTGTTTTTGGGTTATGTCATTCATTTCGTTATCACTAGTTTTCCTGTCTGCAAATGCTCTCTGCACCGCACCGTGTAAACATACACGCCGTCGGCAAGATGGCGCAGGTCGAGCACTTTCTGGCCCGTGTTGCCGTGCAGCTCTGCCGACAACACTGTAACGCCAAGGGCATTCGTGACGTTGATGGTGGCTTTGGCCGCATCGCCCGGCAGGGTGAAGTCGACCGCCGTCCACGTGGAGGCCGGATTGGGCTTGGCCGTTACGTTCAAACCCATTGCCCGACTGAACTCTTCCTGCGTGAAGGCACGACCACCACCCCTGCCCTTGCCGCCCTCATCCAGTGTCAGCTCGGGGCATTCGAACGGGTCGCTTTCCGTGTAGCTCTCCCAGTCCGTCCCATGCAGCACGGCCTGCGCCATGCGTTGCGGAAAGCCTGTCCCTTGATCGGCAATATGCTTCACCTGCACCGTCTCGGTGCTGTCAAGCTGCATGATGTTGCGGTTGCTGTCGTAAAGGTCGCGGTAGAGCGACAACAGGCTCCTGTAGTCCTGATGCTCGGTGAGGTCGTTGCCCGCCAGACCGTAGAGCGTCGGCAGCATGTCGGCCAAGGCTAAGGCATCGGTGAAGTCGCCTTCGTCCACATAGGTTGCTATGATGTCGCGGTCGGCGTGGATGTCCTCCATGTTGGCCAACCAGCCGCGAAGCTCCGTAGGGTCAAGGACGGTGTCGTTGACGAGGCTGCGTACGATGTCGCCTGCGGCACGGCTATAGGCATTCCTATAAGCCGCCATGCGTGTCTCCATCACCGTCCGCGCCGTGGCGCCGTTGGCCACCTGGTCGAGGATGTCAATCATGTATTGCGACAACGGGTTCGCCTTGTTGCGCAGGTGGTCCATCAGCGAGTCCTTCTTCAGCTCCTCGGGGTTCGACAACAGGATCTCGAACAGGACGGACTCCGTGAACACGTCGTCGCGGTCGGAGGCTGCCGTCAGCACCGCGTCCGTAAGGTAGGGCGACGCGCCCAGCAGCTGCGCCCTGAGCGCCCACATGTCGGACGCCGTGGCCGTGGCGATGTCGCTCATCATATCGTCGGTGCTGCCGCCGTCGATACGGCTGTCGTATACGGCTTTCAGGCCGTGGTATGCGGCGTGGGCATCGTAGTATTCCTGCTCACGCTGCTGCCTCTCGGCCGGAGTGAGCACGTGGGAGACGGGATCCACGCCGTTGCCGAAGTTCGAGGGGCAGTTGTCGGTCTGGGCAGTGTGGTCCAATATGACCTTCTCGTTGTAGCTCAAAGGTTGCTCGTCCTCGAATCCCGCCATGTCATAGTAGTAATAGGTTATCTTATGGTCGCCGCCGTTGTAGAAGTGGTAGCCGTCGGCGCTGAAGGTGTTCCTCGCCGCCGCCAGGCCGCTCCCCTGCGACGACTGGATGCCCGAGAAGACGCCTTCTTCTCCCAGCACGTAGAAGTCAATCGCATTGCCAATGTTTGTGTTGCAGCCGTATTCCAGGCCGAGGTAGTTGTTGGACGACTTCATCAGGATGTTCCTGCCCCATGACAGGTTGCCGCAGAAGAGCCTCTCGTAGCTGTTGCGGTACACCTTGCCCTGCACCGCGCAGTCCTTGACGATAGTGCCGTAGCTTTCGCCGCCGAAGCCGTTGGCCTTGGCGAAGGCATTCTCCTCGATAAGGAAATTGTACATGTTCTCTGCAAGGACGCCCGCACCGCAGGGCGGCCAGTTGCCTTGACGCTTCACGTCGAAGTCGCAGAAGGTGACGGACACGTTGCCCAGGTTGTTGGCATAGACACCGAAGTCGTTTTTGGAGAAAGTGGCATGCGACACCGTGACAGCGGGCGGGGTCTTCGCTCCGACGTTCACCGCACCGACGGCGGTGAAGAAGCCCGTGAACGAGGAGCTGTCTATCGACGGGCAGGGGTGGACGTAGTTGTTCTCGCACCAGCCCGACACACGGAATCCCGCCTCGTATCCCGCGATGCCGCTGGTCCATCGGGAGATGTTGCCGGAAGGTGCGGAAACGGAGAAGTCACAGGCGTAGAAGTTGAAGCCGCGCACATGGTCGAGGTCGACGTGCTTGTGGAAGACGTGGCCTTCGTCGCCAAGATAGCCGTCGTCCACGACAAAACGGCAGCGCCTGAACCACGAGTTGTAGCCGGTCTCCTTGCCGTTGGCGGGGATGAAGTTCTTGTAGTGCAGGGCATGTACACTCCGTTGGTTGTTGCGGAAAACTGCATCGGCAGCCTTAACGATGCCGCCAGTGGCGCCCCAATGGCCTGGCCGCCATAATGCCAACGCGCAAACGGCGTTCTCGATAGTCGCACCGTTTTTCAACTCCACATAGCCTTGCTGGTAACTGCCGTTGACCTCATACTGGTGCGCGTCCTTGTTGCCCCAGACCTCGATGCCTTGCCACAAAAATCCACAGCGATTCGTAATGGTGGCTCCGTCAACGACTAATTGACCACCAGGCTTTACAATGATGTTTGCTCCGCTTGGGACATGAAGGATGCAATCCTTCAAAGTGAGCTTAGCACCGTTTTCGATGACAAGATTGTTCTTCAGGATCCTATCGTTTTCCCATGTGAGATTTTGTCCTGTTTCCAACACACATTCTGGTTCGTTTGGGTTTATGGTGCAATAATCATCATAAAGATATGGCAACATGTCGTGCATTAGCGTATAATGGATTCTTCCCAACTGTTCAGGAGTAACAACCTGGTATCCAGAATAATCCATGAGATTGTTGGACATTGACGGATTATTATGATTCCATGTTGGACATGGATTAGGTTGGCCAGATTCCACTATTTCATTCAATGTTGGCGTATCTGCACATCCATCGTCACAATTATCAGTAATTGTACAACACGTTCCCCATGGTTGGTGCATCGTATGATGAAGGCCAAGGTTGTGTCCCGTTTCATGAACCAGAACCCAAGCATCACCCCAAATTCCGTCATTTCCTCCTCCACCAATATACTTTTGCCAAGCGGCCTTAATTCTTACATGCCTATTTCCGGACATGTTGGCGTTTCCGCCCCCTGTATAGCCATTTGGATTGGCATCATAGACAAAGAATACATTGATTTCACTCTCGGGATTGACGCTGTAATTATAAGTATTAGGAGCATATGATTGAAAAGAGTAAGCCATATCATCGTAATGACAATAAATACCTTCAAGCCATAACCTATATCTTCTTTGCAATACTGGTGTATTATTTCCTAAAGGCAAATGCATCGGTCTGTTTTGAGCTAGCATTGTATTGGCATAAAAAATCAGGATATCGGAGTATTCGTATGCCGAAAAATTACAGTTTCCGTTACCATCGTCAAAAGGGGTAAAGTTCAAGGTACTATCCGATTTCATCATAAAATGGAAATTCACTTTTATGTACATGTTAGGGATATATTCATCAGGGATGTATTTGTTGGTAATTTCGCTACGGAGCTTTTCCCCACTCTCGTCTTCTACTTCACAAGTGTATTGAGAATACAGGTTTCCTATCATAGACATGGTCAGCAAAACCAATAGGAACCTCAAGAATGTTTTTTTCATGGCTTTTTACAGTTTAATGATTTTGTTAGAATAGATGCTCTGATCATTGCTAATGGTAATCCAATATATACCAGGAGACAGAAAACCAAGGTCGATTTCGCAGGAAAGCGATCCTGTTTTCACTTCCGAGTAAACTCTTCTTCCAATTGAGTCAAATATACATATCGAAATTGGAAAGTCATCTGAGATGGTAATCCAAACAGACTTGTTAGTGGGATTAGGATAAATGCCATAGTTTGATACCTTCACATTCTCTTCGAATCCGATGTAGTTGTCATTAATATAGTCGCAATACACGATAGGCCAACTGTAATTCACTTCAACAATATCATCGCTATAGCATCTAAGAACGCCCCCTTCGCCATCATAATCCAATATGCCTAATGGCTTTGGAAGAAGATAAGCGCCGATAGGGCCAATGCGTTCAAGCACTTTGATTGTATCGGGAGGAGAGAGCGGGTCGTCTGGACTCCAATTTCCATAACCATACGGTGAACTTATTTCGTCAGTTATCAAGATGTATCTCAATTCATTGCCATCAACGATTTCTGTCCCTTTTCCGCACATAATTACCCTACCATCTTCCTCTTCATTGCCTGGTATAGTCCATGAATCCCCAATCTCGGCATCAAAATCGAATAATTTATAGAATATGCCTTTGCGATAAATCAGGACTGCGTCTTTTTCTTGGGTAACATATTCGCGGCCTATATCGAAATGATAGAGATTCTGACTGTAATAATTGAAGCCATGCTCTTCCTTGTTAAGGATTGAACAGGTATGACCATCAATGATGGTGTCATTTGTCACCAAAATCCTTATATATCCCCAGGTGAACATCGTTTGTCTTCCATAATACCACTCCGCCCCAACGGGAGCGAACTCATGCGTTTGCGCCTTCGCCACGCCCGCCACGGCCAGCAGCAGGAGGAGAAGGATTTTGTTCCTTAATGTGTAACGTCTTTTCATGGTGTAGTTTGTTGGTTGTTATTTAAAAGTTTAATCAAATTACTCAATATATTATGGACACATCTGTCCTTATCCATTTGAAATGTCGTCGAAATAAATTTGATGATGCTGCCGCATCTCGTGGACCTTAAAAGTCATTCTTTGCTTTTCTTCCATAATATTACCCGTTATTCGACTGCAAATATAATATTTTTCGCATAATAAACAACATTTTCAATTGATTAATGCTCTTCCTCATGAACCATAATTGGCAAAATTCTTGAAAAATGTCCATATTGTCTCGCCTTTTTCATTACCTTTGCAATTTAAATGGGAAAGCATGGTTACGGAATTGATTATCGTGTGGGTCATCGGCGTAGTGGCATTCTTCGTACTTTGGGCGATTTTGCTCAAGGTGATTAAGCGGATTAGCGAGAGGAAAGAGCACAAAGAAACGGCCCTTCGACCCTTCGAGGGGCCTCAGGGACCACAGGCTCAAGGACCTGAAGAATCCGAAACTGAAGAAACGAATCTTTAAATCTTGAATATTAAATCATTAAATCACAGAATATGAAATACGACGTCATCGTTATCGGCAGCGGCCCTGGAGGCTATGTGGCTGCCATCAGAGCATCACAACTTGGAAAGAAGACCGCCGTGGTCGAGAAGGCCGAAGTGGGCGGCATCTGCCTCAACTGGGGCTGCATCCCCACCAAGGCGCTTCTGAAGAGTGCCCAAGTTTATTCTTATATCAACCATGCCGAGAACTACGGCATTAAGGTGGAAGGCGAAGTGAAGCCCGACATGGAGGCCGTCGTGGCCCGCAGCCGCGGCGTGGCCGACACCATGAGCAAAGGCGTGCAGTACCTCCTCAAGAAAAACAACGTGGACGTCATCGACGGCTATGGCAAGCTGACTGCCGACAAGCAGGTGGAAGTGACCGACGCCGAAGGCAACAAGGCCCTCTACGAGGTCGACCACATCATCCTCGCCACGGGTTCACGCGTGCGTGAGCTGCCCGCCTTGCCCATCGACGGCAAGAAGATTATTGGCTACCGTCAGGCCCTCGTTTTGGACAAACTGCCCGAAAGCATGGTCGTAGTAGGTTCAGGCGCCATCGGCTCGGAGTTTGCCTTCTTCTTCACCTCAATGGGCGTGAAAGTGACCTTGGTCGAGTTCCTACCCAACGTGGTGCCTAACGAAGATGAAGAGGTCTCCAAACAAGTGGAGCGCGCCTTCAAGAAGTTGAAGATGACCGTGATGACCGAAGCCTCGGTGACCCATGTCGACACTACGGGTGAAAAATGCGTGTGCACCATCGCCACCAAGAAAGGTGAGAAGACCGTTGAGGCCGACATTGTGCTCAGCGCCGTCGGTGTGCAGACCAATATCGACAACCTCGGCCTTGAGGAACTCGGCATCACCACAGAGCGCGGCAAGGTCAACGTGGACGAATGGTACCGCACCAACGTGCCAGGCATTTATGCCATCGGCGACATCGTGCATGGTCCCGCTCTGGCCCACAAGGCCGACCACGAAGCCACCATCTGCGTAGAGAAGCTCTGCGGATTGGATCCCAAGCCGCTCAACTATGCCAACATCCCTGGCTGCACCTACACCACGCCTGAAATCGCCTCTGTCGGCCTGAGCGAAGCGAAGGCCATCGCCGCTGGCTACGAGGTGAAGATCGGCAAGTTCCCCTTCACTGCCTCAGGCAAGGCCACCGCTGCCGGCAATCGCGACGGCTTCATCAAGGTCGTCTTCGACGCCAAGACAGGTGATTGGTTGGGCTGTCACATGGTCGGCGACAACGTGACCGAGATGGTCGCCGCTGCGGTGCTTTGCCGCGAGCTTGGTGCCAAGGGCGAAGACATCATCCACGCCGTGTTCCCCCACCCCACCATGTCGGAAGGCATCATGGAGGCTGCTGCCGCAGCGTATAATGAGTGCGTTCACCTGTAAGAGTTAATAGTTTGAAGTTGTTCAGTTGTTCAGTTAAGAGTTAGAGTAAGATGGAAAATTTTGGAGATTTTATTAGAGAAAAGTGTTTGGATTTTGCTGTTGACATTGTAAACATGTACAAACATCTTTGCGAGGACAAGAAAGAATATGTTTTGTCAAAACAACTGCTACGAAGTGGTACCAGTATTGGTGCGAATCTTGTTGAAGCCCAAAACGGCATTAGTCAAAGAGATTTCATTGCTAAAATATACATATCCTTGAAAGAATGTGCAGAAACAGGCTATTGGTTGAAGATTCTCTACAGAACAGATTATTTGACCAAATCTGAATACGGTGACATCAACGACAAATGCCAAGAACTAAACAAAATCTTCAATAGCATCACCAAAAACTCAGGAAATAAAAACTGAACAACTGAACAACTGAACAACTGAACAACTGACACAATGGAAATCATCGAAACCAAAATAAAAGACCTGTTGGTCATCAAGCCGGACGTGTTCACCGACGAGCGCGGCTATTTCTTCGAGAGCTACAACAAGGAGCGCTTTGCCCAATACGGGCTCGGCATGACCTTTGTGCAGGACAATGAGTCACAGTCGATGAAAGGCGTGTTGCGCGGGCTGCATTTCCAGAAGCCTCCCTTCGCCCAAGGCAAGCTGGTGCGTGTGGTGAAAGGCTCCGTGATGGACGTGGCCGTCGACTTGAGGAAAGACTCGCCCACCTATGGACAATGGGAGTCAGTGGTGCTGACCGAAGGCAACAAATTCATGTATTGGATCCCGGAGGGATTCGCACATGGCTTCGTGTGCCTTGAAGACCATTCGGTGTTCACATACAAATGCACCAACGTCTACAACAAAGCCTCGGAAGGCAGCATTCGCTGGGACGACCCCGACCTCGACATCAACTGGGACATCGAAAACCCGATTCTGTCCGACAAAGACAAGATAGCACCATTTTTTAAAGACTTCATTACGCCCTTTTGAATAGAACAAACAGACATAGAACAAACATGAGAACAAGAAACCTCCTTTTGGCGTGTGGCATGGCTATTATATTAATAGGTGTGACCGCGGCCGTCTCCTTTTCGTTGGCTCAATCCAACGACGAACAAATGGTAGAATACGAAGGTACCGATAGGGAATACCTCTCCTTTGACCAGATCGACCACATCACGCACGACATTGAACTGCCCGAACACTTGAGCTTCTGTGGCGAGGAGGTTCCACTCGACCTGTTCTATGTCCAGGAACGGCTCGAACGCGAGATCATAGTCAACACGTACAGGCACTCCGCCACCATCATGTTGCTGAAGCGCACCACCCGATGGTTCCCCGTATTGGAGCCCATCATGCAGAAAAACGGTCTGCCTGAGGACTTCAAGTACCTTGCCATGATCGAGAGCGAGCTGACCAATGCTGTCTCACCCTCGAAGGCCGTCGGCTTCTGGCAGTTCCTCGAAAGCACTGGAAAAGAATACGGCCTTGAGATCAACAAGGAAGTGGACATGCGTTACAACGTAGAAAAAGAGACCGTGGCTGCCTGCAAATACCTAAAGGCATCCTACCGCAAGTTTGGCAGCTGGACCTTGGCTGCTGCCGCCTTCAACTGCGGCAACGGACGTATCACCAAAACCACCGACGAGCAGCGTGTAGACTCCTACTACGACATGCTCTTGCCCGAAGAGACGCAACGCTATGTGTTTCGCATCCTCGCTTTGAAAGTCATCACTGAGAACCCTGAGAAATATGGCTTCCAGATTCGCGACAACGGATGGTATAAGCCATACGACACCAAGACCATCACCGTTGTGCAGTCCATCCCCGACCTTGTGGATTTTGCCTACAGAGAAGGCACTAATATCAAGATGCTGAAATATTTCAACCCCTGGCTGCGCAGCAACTCACTGACGATTTCGGCAGGCAACAGCTACGACATCAAGATACCGAAAGGAGAGTTCGCGAAGACGCATAAGAAGATGCGGAAGGCACCGACGGAATAGGCGTCGAGATAGGCAAATTGAGTGGTCAATCTTTTACTGAAGGCCGTGACGATGACTATTGCACGTTATGGGGTCATATTGAATTCTCTATTCCATTCATCAAAAACAAACGTTCTCATGCTGTCGCCTATCAAGCAATCCACTAACAAAATCTGCTACATGATCCTTCCTGAAGGAATCAAGGGCGATTTGTATGATGGATTGAAAGCATTGTCGGAAAAACACGGCATTTCCATTGTCGTGATAGAAGACGTCAACTGGAACGACGACTTGACACCATGGCCTGCAGAAGGCGTATTCAAGAAAGCGAAACCCTTTGGCGGGAAGGCGGCATCGTTTCTCGACAAACTGACCAATGAGATTATCCCTAACACGGAAAGGGATATAGACATAGCGGATGCCGAGAGAACCCTTTTGGGCGTTTCGTTATCGGGTTTGTTTGCCGTATGGTCGGCGTTCAATACCGATGCGTTCGCCAACATCATCAGCATATCCGGGTCGCTGTGGTACGACGGCTTCGTAGAATGGATGAAGGAGCAAATGCCGTCGCCTCAGTTGAAGAAGGTGTGCTTGATTTTGGGCGAAAAGGAGAAGAACGCCAAGGAAAAAAGGATGGCAACAGTGGAGGAGCGAAGCCTTGCTGCTGCCGACATCTTGAAAGCAAAAAGCTTAGCTACCGTTTCGTTTGAACTCGTTGAAGGGACACATTTCTCGCCAATTATGCCCAGATTGGAGCTGGCGTTATCTATTTGAAGTCGCATTGTGACAAGAAAAAGAGCATGCACAAGATCGTTGATAGGCTATTGAAAGGGATGGAGCAGAGGATAGTTTTTCGGAGAAAAAATCGTATCTTTGCCGCCCAATAAAAAAACAGCCATGAACGAGTTCAGCGAAGACAAAAACCTTGAGATCCTCGGTGCCAGGGAAAACAACCTGAAAAACATCGACCTCTCCATCCCGCGCAACGCCCTAGTGGTCGTCACCGGCATCAGCGGGAGCGGCAAGTCGTCGTTGGCCTTCGACACCATCTATGCCGAGGGGCAACGTCGCTACATGGAGAGCTTCTCTGCCTATGCGCGACAGTTCATCGGCAACATGGAGCGTCCCGACGTCGACAAGATCACGGGTCTGAGTCCCGTCATCAGCATTGAGCAGAAGAGCGTGAACAAGAACCCTCGCTCCACTGTGGGCACCATCACGGAGATTTATGACTTCCTGCGTCTGCTCTACGCCCGCATCGGCGAGGCTTATTCCTACAACACGGGCGAGCGCATGGTGCGCTACACCGAAGAGCAGATTACCGACTTGATCCTTAAGGAGTTTGATGACAAACGCATCAACATACTGGCACCCACCATACGCGGCCGTAAGGGTCATTACCGCGAGCTGTTCGAACATATCCGCCAAGCAGGCTTCACCCGCGTGCGTGTCGACGGCGTGATGCGCGAGATTGAGTTTGGCATGATGGTGGATCGCTATAAGACGCACGACATAGAGATCGTCGTCGACCGCATCGAAGTGCACGAAGACAGCCTTACCCGTATCAAGAAGTCGGTGCAGACCGCTTTCCGCTATGGAAAGGGACTGCTCATGGTGCTTGACAATGACACCGAGCAGTTGCGTTACTTCAGCCGCCTGCTGATGTGTCCCACCACAGGACTCTCCTACGAAGACCCTGAGCCCAACACCTTCTCGTTCAACTCGCCCTACGGCGCCTGCCCCAAGTGCAACGGCCTGGGCGAAATCGCCATCGTCGACAAGGAGAGACTCATCCCCAACCCCAACCTGAGCCTTCGCAAAGGCGGCTTGGCTCCTGCAGGCGAATACAAGGCTGGCAGCTGGATCTTCAAACAACTGGAGGCCATTGGCCTGAAATACGGCTACACCCTCGACACGCCAATGAAGGACATCTCCGACGAGGCTTTGGACGTCATTCTCTATGGCACCAACGAGACCTTCGAGGTGAAACGCGAGACCCTCGGCATCGTTTCGACCTACAAGATCAACTTCGAGGGCATCATCAACTTCATCGAGAGCCAGAACAACGAAGAGGCCTCGGCGGCTATCGCCCGTTGGGCAGGCTCGTTCATGAACCACGTGACCTGCCCCGTTTGCGGTGGATCGAGGCTGAAAAAAGAAGCGCAATGGTTCCGCATCGACGGAAAGAACATAGCCGAGGTGGCCAACATGGACACCCTCAGTCTTGGCAAGTGGATCGACGAGTTGCCTGGCAAACTCACCGAACGCCAAAACGATATCGCCAAGGAGATCCTGCGCGAAATTCACAAACGCGTGCATTTCCTCTTGGACATCGGTATCGACTACCTCAACATGAACCGTCCTGCAGCATCATTGTCGGGCGGCGAAGCCCAGCGCATCCGTCTGGCCACGCAGATCGGCTCACAATTGACAGGAGTCTTGTACATCCTCGACGAGCCCAGCATCGGGCTGCACCAGCGCGACAACCAACGTCTCATAGAGTCACTGAAGGAGCTGCGCGACATAGGCAACTCTGTCATCGTGGTGGAACACGACAAGGACACCATGCTCAACGCCGATTATTTGGTCGACATCGGTCCTGGTGCGGGACGCCACGGCGGTGAAGTCGTCTTTGCTGGCACACCTGCCGAGACCAAGACAGGACATTCCATCACCTGCGACTACCTCAACGGCATCCGCCAGATCGAAGTGCCTAAGACACGACGCAAGCCTTTGGAAGGCGAATTCCTCACCATCAAAGGCGCCAAAGGCCACAACCTGAAGAACGTAGACTTGAAACTTCCTTTAGGCGTGATGGTCTGCGTGACGGGAGTCAGCGGATCGGGTAAGTCCACCTTAATTAATGAGACCCTCTCCCCCATCCTCAGCCAGAAGTTCTACCGCTCGGTGAAAGAGCCGCTGCCCTACGACAGCATTGAGGGTTTGGAGAAGATCGACAAGATCATCCAAATCGACCAGGCACCGATTGGGCGCACACCGCGAAGCAATCCGGCCACCTACACCAAGGTCTTCGACGACATCCGCAAGCTCTATGGCGAGTTGCCCGAGTCGAAGATCCGCAACTACAAGGCGGGACGTTTCTCCTTCAACGTGAAAGGCGGGCGATGCGAGGCATGTAAGGGTGCTGGCGTGCGCGTCATCGAAATGAACTTCCTCCCCGACGTGACGGTGCTGTGCGAGGAATGCCAAGGCAAACGCTACAACCGTGAGACCTTGGAGGTACGCTACAAGGGCAAGTCGATCAACGACGTGCTCAACATGACCATCAACGAGGCGGTGGAATTCTTTGAGAACATCCCGAGCATCATACAGAAGATCAGGACTTTGAAAGACGTCGGCTTAGGTTATCTGACCCTCGGTCAGGCCTCCACCACCATCAGTGGCGGCGAGGCACAACGCGTGAAGCTGGCCACCGAGCTGGCCAAGCGCGACACGGGCAAAACGCTCTATGTGCTTGACGAGCCCACCACAGGCTTGCATTTTGAGGACATCAAAGTGCTGATGAACGTGCTGAACAAGCTCGTTGACAAGGGCAACACCGTCCTCATCATCGAACATAACCTCGACGTCATCAAGATGGCGGACTATATCATCGACATGGGTCCCGAGGGTGGTGACCGTGGTGGACAGATCGTGTGTCAAGGCACGCCGGAGGAAGTCTCCAAATGCAAGGAGAGTTATACAGCATATTATTTGAAGGAAGAGCTACCTAAGGTCTGATTTTTTTCTATCTTTGTGGCATGAAACCTTTTAATTACATCGGATTGCTACTGATAGTTTTTATCGCATCATGCCACCTCGGCGGTAATAAAACTACAAACAGGCAAGAAGCCGACAAGCACTTACTTGAAATCGACTCTTTGCTTTGGCGGCAGCCCGACAGTGCATTGGCGCTGTTGTTGCCTTGGTTCGACAGCGTCGCCGTGCCGGCGGAATACGACCTGCATTACGCCCACCTCCTCTTGTCGGAGTTGCTGTACAAGAACTATTACGAGCAGACCAACCGAGCCGAGCTGCT
>JBGUNT010000046.1:0-6206 GCA_045117495.1 Candidatus Limimorpha sp.
TGGTATAAGAGGGTGTCGGAAGATGCATCTCGATGTCGCTGACGCAAAAGCGAGGGTCGTCGCCAACCGCCAGTTGAACCATCTTAAGGCGCTCGTCATCATCCAAGAGGTCGTCCTTTTTTTTCAAGGGGTTCTGAGGGGTAACAACAAACCACAGCGCATCCAAGTCGGAGAACTCGACCAGATAGTTGGCCAGCATCACGTGGCCGTGATGGATGGGGTTGAAAGAGCCTGAATATATGCCTATTTTTTTCATTCTTCCGATAGGAAATCCGTCACCACTTCAAGAATCTCACGCTTTGCGGTTTCCAAGTCGTCGTTGATGATGGTACGATCGAACTTGCCTTGAGCGAACTCCGTCTCCCAAGCGGCTTTGGCCACACGCTTCTCAATCTCTTCCATGGAATCGGTTCCGCGCTTGATTAGGCGTTCACGCAACACTTCCACCGATGGAGCCTGTATGAACACCGAAAGAGCCCTGTCACCATAAAACTCCTTGATATTAACGCCACCACAGACATCGACGTCAAAAGCCACATGCAGACCCTTTTCCTGCATCTGTTCGATAACGGCTATCAGGGTGCCATAGTAACGACCAGGATACACTTCTTCCCACTCAAGGAACTCTCCGTTTTCAACCCGTTGCTGGAACTCCTCGACACTCAAGAAATAATACTCACGGCCGTTCACCTCTTCTCCTCGTGGCGGACGCGTAGTAGCTGAAACGGAAAAGGCCATGTCGGGAATATTGGCCATGACATGGTTGAGCAAAGTGGTCTTCCCAGAGCCCGAAGGGGCGCTAAATATCAATAACTTTCCTTTCATAATCACAAAATATTACATACTTGTTCCTTAATTTTCTCCAATTCGTCCTTCATCATCACGACGAGTTTCTGTATGTTCACCTCGTTGGCCTTCGACCCCAAGGTGTTGATCTCACGACCCATCTCCTGGGCAATAAAGCCAAGCTTTTTGCCCGCTTGATCGTCGTCGCAGCTCTCGTTGAAATAGTTGCAATGCTGGCGCAAGCGTACCTTCTCTTCCGTAATGTCGAGTTTCTCTAGATAATAGATCAGTTCCTGCTCAAAGCGGTTTTCATCATATTGGCCTGCCGTCGTCAAATCGGCAAGATTTTTCGTCAAACGTTGCTTGATGACTTCATGGCGATTCTTCTCATAGGGTTCCACTTGTCCCAACAAATCCAAGATCAATTCCACACGATGCAGAAGGTCTTTTTTCAGAGTTTGACCTTCCTGGACACGGAAACCGTCAACAGTGTCAAGTACCTGATCAATCGTTTCTCCAACTTTGGCCACAAAAGCCTCGTCATAACTTTCAGCCGATGCATTGAAAATACCAGGCATCCTGAAAAGGATGGAAGCCATGTCAGCAGCAGGTGCGATACCCAGGCCACCAGAAATCGATTCGATCTGATCCTTATAAGCTTTGACAATGTCTGGATCGATACGATAAGACTGCGTCAAATCGGCATCAACAACCGAAATCACCACATCAACCTTGCCACGTTGCATCTTGGCACCAATTCTATTACGAAAGTCCAATTCAGCAAAACGCAGTTCATTAGGCAGTTTAACATTAAGATCCAACTGCTTGCTGTTTAGGGTTTTAATCTCAACAGTAATCTTTTTTGAGTTATAGGTCTGCTCGGCAACGCCGTAGCCTGTCATCGAACGAATCATATTTTCAAGGTTTATTGGTGCAAAAATACGGTTTTTATCAAAACGAAGACCATCATGACCACAATTCCAATACGAACAAGACTATTCTTTATAGCCCACATTTTTGAATCCCCACGGCATGGATAGTAAGTCGATTTTTGTACGACTGGAAATGTCGACGTATTTCTGAATTGTGTGACATGAGGATAGTATCCCAACACCTCCATGGATGTTGGTATAATAATAATCGATACCTGAAGCATCCGTGTTAATCTGAATGTATTCATCCAGCTCTTTGCCATAAGCATACATCGATACAACGAAATTGTCATAGAAACGCTCGACATTAAGGATGTCGCCTCCGATGGCCGCTGACAACAATTCAAATAATACGTCTTCCCGGTATGTAAAATACAATTCCCCACCTTCAATCCCTAGTTCATAGGTGCTGTAGGGCCCCATTGACCAGTTGACATTTTTGTACACCGTGTCTTGTCCAGGTTTTAATTCCTTGTAGTTGAATTGCATTGTGACTTGATATACGGCATCATTGTCGTCGGGAGTAAAACGGAGTTCTCGTTTTCCAGCATTTTCGGCCCTAAAAAACACCATTGGGGCAGTGATTTGGAAACTCGTCCCGCCTATTAGGCTGATTTCAGATGAAACAGTGTCGTTAGGTTTGTAAATCAACAACTTATATTTGAATTGTTCATTTGCATTATTGACGTTGAAATGCTCCGTGGTGTAGTATAGTTTTTGGTCGGGGGCATAAAACATACCTTCTTCCTTATCGTGAATGGTCATGGTATCCAATATCATCTCACGCCCTGTGGGTAAAAAAGTGCTTCCCGAGACTTTTTTGTATTCGACAAAACGAGCATCCAATTTGCCCGGATAATTTGATGAGTCTGCAATCAAGGCAATTTGATTGGCATCGAACGAGTCGTCGTTGCTTCCCGAAAAAGCCCTAATGATCTTGATGACATTGGTATCGTTTGCCACATCCAATATGCCATACACAATGGTAGTATCTTTGAAATCGGTATAAAGGTCAACATCTGTGCTACAAGAACAGATGACAGCTAATAATAGCAATAAAGCAATGGTTTTTCTCATTTCCATTATTTAGACCTTAATAATCCTATCATTTTGAAACTTGTATCAGTAAAAATGATTTGAGCATTACCATTACGCTCGATTTGGCGAATAGCTTCCTCAAAAAGCTCAGCAATTTCAGCCAAATTGGCCGGGTTGACAAAGGGAGCAAACTTTGAGTTGAATACTTTCTCGTCTTCGGGTAGCATGACGATTTCTGCCAAATTATTGTTGAATAGCAGTGAATTGCGGATGATGCGTAGGCCGTAATCCAATAACTCCTTTTGCTTTTCTCGACCGATACCTTTAACGTTGGCTGAAAAATCGATAATCTCGGAATAAGCCGCACGGAAGCAGAGGCGCATCCATTGTTGGAAGGTGGTGAAAAAATACTTACGGTCCTCCGACTCCTGTACTGAGTGGCAGGCGTTGAGCCAGTTGCCTTCCGAGATCATTGCTACGTCGTGGGCTTGCTTGTCATCGCATTCAAGACGCTCTTTCAATGCTGTCTTTACTGCATGTAATTCAATGCTCGGAATCTTGACCAAGGCTGTGCGCGACTTGATGGTGGCCAAAAGCTCCTCTGCATCTTCCGCAATGAGCAAGAAAACGGTCTTCTCGGGTGGTTCCTCAAGGAGTTTTAGCAGTTTGTTGGCTGTGTCGACGCGCATCTTCTCTGCCATCCAGATAATGGCAATCTTGTATTCGCCCTCGTAGGACTTCATGCTCAGCTTGCGCAACAGCGAAGCCGCGTCGCGCACCGACATGTAGCCCTGTTTGTTCTCCACATCCAAGAAAGTGTACCAGCTTGAGGTATCGACATAACCTTTGTTTTCGATGACATACTCGCGCCATTCCTCCATGAACAAATCCGACTCAGGATTGCTCTTAATCTTTTTTGTGGCTGCCGTCGGCACCACGAAATGCAGGTCAGGATGTACCAGTTTCTGCATTTTCTGGCATGTAGGGCACACACCGCAGCTATCGGTCTCGGTACGGTTTGGGCAGAGGATATACTGTGCGTAGGCCAAGGCCAATGGCAGCTTGCCGCTTCCGGCAGGACCCAAAAAGAGTTGTGCGTGAGAGACATGGTTTTCCCTCACACTCTGGATAAGCCTTTGTTTAACGGCGGATTGGCCTATGACGTCTTTGAACTGCATAGTGACTCTATTTCGGGGTCAAAATTACAATAATTCCGCGTTGGTTGGTTGCCATAACGAATTAAAACGTACTTTTGCACAAAATTTCAACGCATCATGTTAAGCGAACAGGAACAAATCAGAAGAAATTCGTTGGCCGAACTCTACAAGCTCGGCATCAACCCGTATCCGCAGGCCGCGTTCCCCGTGAGCGTGTTCACCACGGACATCCTCAACCAATTTGACGACAACAACCCCGACCAATTCCAAGAGGTCACCCTCGCGGGCCGTATCATGAGCCGCCGCATCATGGGCGCCGCCTCGTTCTGCGAACTGCAGGACTCGAAAGGCCGCATCCAGCTGTATATCAAGCGCGACGAGATCTGCCCCGACGAGGACAAGACGATGTATAACACCGTCTTCAAGCGCCTTTTGGACATCGGCGACTTCATCGGCGTGAAAGGCTTCGCCTTCCGTACGCAGATGGGCGAAATCTCGGTGCACGTCAAGGAACTGACGGTACTGAGCAAGAGCCTGAGGCCGTTGCCCATCGTCAAGGAAAAGGACGGCGTGAAGTATGACGAATTCAATGACCCCGAACTACGCTACCGTATGCGTTACGTCGACCTCGTGGTCAACGACAAGGTGAAGGATATCTTCATCGCCCGCACTCGCATCATCGACAGCATCCGCCGTTTCTTCAACGAGAGCGGCTACCTGGAGGTGGAGACGCCTGTACTGCAAGCCATCCCTGGCGGCGCTACAGCGCGTCCCTTCATCACGCACCACAATGCCTTGGACATCCCGATGTATCTCCGCATTGCCGACGAGCTTTACCTGAAGCGCCTCATCGTGGGCGGCTTCGAGGGCGTGTATGAGTTCTCGCGCAACTTCCGCAACGAGGGCATGGACCGCACCCATAACCCTGAGTTCACGGGTCTTGAGATCTATGTGGCCTACAAGGACTACCTCTGGATGATGGACTACACCGAAGAGATGATCCACCGCTGCGTGATGGATGTCTTGGGCAAGGAAACCGTGAAAGTGGGCGACAACGAAATCAGCTTCAAGCGCCCCTTCAAGCGCATCACGATGATTGACTCCATCAAGGAGAAGACCGGCATCGACATCACCGGCATGGACGAAGCCCAGCTGCGCGACGTGTGCAAACAACTCGGCATCGAGGTGGACGAGACGATGGGCAAGGGCAAGCTGATCGACGAAATCTTCGGCGAGAAGTGCGAAGGCACCTACATCCAACCGACCTTCATCACCGACTATCCCGTAGAGATGTCGCCCCTCTGCAAGCGTCACCGCAACAACCCCGAACTGACTGAGCGCTTCGAGCTGATGGTCAACGGCAAGGAGCTGGCCAATGCCTACACCGAGCTGAACGACCCCATCGACCAGCGTGCACGCTTCGAGGAGCAGATGAAGCTCAGCGAGCGTGGCGACGACGAGGCCATGTTCATCGACCAGGACTTCCTGCGCGCTTTGGAATATGGTATGCCCCCGACTTCAGGCATGGGCATCGGCATCGACCGCTTCGTAATGTTGCTGACGGGCCAGACCACTATCCAAGAAGTGCTGCTGTTCCCGATGATGCGTCCCGAGAAGGTCGTGAAGAATGCCACCAAGGAAGACTTTATGGCCTTGGGTATGGCTGAGACTTGGGCGACCCTGTTGCTCACCAACGGCTACAACACCATTGAGCAGCTGAAGGCAGAGAAGCCCTCCGCCTTGCGTGAGAAGCTGAACGGTTTGAGAAAGAAGAACAAACTTGATATTCCAGCCTTGCAGCTGGAAGACGTCGAAGCCTGGATGCAGGCTTAAACGAAAAACGCGAGGTTTAACACCTCGCGTTTTTTTATTTCACTCTCAGCCTTTGTCCGATTTGCAGCGTCTTTGTCTGACGGATACCATTAAGCTTGCATATCTTGCTGATAGTGGTACCGTTTCTAGCAGCGATCTTACTCAACGTATCACCCTTACGCACCTTATAATATACCGCCTTACTCTTAGGCTTCGATTTGTCAATAGGTGCTTTCCTTGAAGCATTGTATGACTGCTGGTCGGTTTGTCCATAGTGCGAATTGATATTGAAATAGTGCTTTTTCAGCACAAAGACTTCATCACGAAGCTTTCCGCTGTAGAAGTCGAAGATACGTTCAGGATCGAAAGACTGTCCCATGTAACGAGTCTCGAAGTGAAGATGGGGCCCCGTTGATCGTCCTGTCGAACCGCCATAACCTATTAGGTCGCCAGCTTTAACCACATCACCGCTTTTGACAAT
>JBGUNT010000047.1:0-15267 GCA_045117495.1 Candidatus Limimorpha sp.
CGCCGACGGCATCGCCAGTGCTGAGGACATCGACAAATGCATGATGCTGGGCGCCAACCACCCGATGGGTCCTTTGGCTTTGGCCGACCTCATTGGTAACGACGTCAACCTTGCCATCATGGAAGTGTTGTACAAAGAGTTCGGCGACCCGAAGTACCGTCCTCATCCCTTGCTCCGCAAGATGGTGAGAGCAGGCTTGCTCGGTCGTAAAACTGGAGAAGGATTCTATAAGTATTAATTAGTGTGGAATTAGGAGTTAGGAGTTAGGAGTGTCGCGATGTGCAACTCCAACTCCTCACTCCTCACTCCTCACTCCTAACTATTAAAAGAAAAATGGATTTTAGTTATTCAAAGACAGAACAACTCTTCCTGCAGATGATTCGTTCGTTTGCGGAGAATGAAGTAAAGCCTTTGGCTGCCGAAGTCGATGAGCAGGAGCGCTTCCCGATGGAGACCGTCGAAAAGATGGGCAAACTCGGACTGATGGGCATCCCGATTCCGAAGCAATACGGTGGCGCAGGCGGCACGGTCCAGATGTACATCATGGCCGTCGAAGAACTGTCGAGAGTGTGCGCCACCACGGGCGTCGTCCTCTCGGCTCACACCTCCTTGTGCATGGCTCCCATCCTGGAGAACGGCACCGAGGAACAAAAAATGAAGTACCTGCCCAAACTCGCCTCGGGTGAATGGATTGGCGCTTTCGGTCTGACCGAGCCCAACGCCGGCACCGACGCCGCCATGCAGCAGACGACCGCCGTCGACGCTGGCGACAAGTGGATCCTGAACGGCACGAAGATCTTCATCACCAACGCATCCTACGCCAATGTGTTCATCGTCATGGCCATGACGGACAAGTCGAAGGGCACGAAGGGCATCTCTGCTTTCATCGTCGAGAAGGGTATGCCTGGCTTCAGCATTGGCAAGAAAGAGCTGAAGATGGGTATCCGCGGCAGCGCGACCTGCGAGCTGATTTTCGAAAACTGCGAAGTGCCGAAGGAGAACCTCCTTGGCCAACTCGGCAAGGGCTTCAGCATCGCCATGAAGACCTTGGACGGTGGCCGTATCGGTATCGCCTCGCAAGCTTTGGGTATCGCTCAAGGTGCTATGGATGAGACCGTTAAGTATACGAAGGAACGTAAGCAGTTTGGCAAGGCCATCGCCCAGTTCCAGAACACCCAATTCCAGATGGCCGACCTTAAGACGAAGGTCGAGGCTGCCCGTTTCCTCGTGCGCAGCGCCGCATGGAAGAAAGACAATGGCATCCCGTATTCGGCCGATGCAGCCATGGCAAAACTCTTTGCCGCTGAAACGGCTATGGAAGTCACGACCAAGGCCGTGCAGTTCCACGGCGGTTATGGCTACACCCGCGAGTATCCTGTGGAGCGCATGATGCGTGACGCCAAGATTACGGAGATTTACGAAGGTACATCGGAAGTCCAGCGCATGGTCATTGCCGGTCATTTGTTCAAATAATAGGAGGGAAGCAGTATGAATATTATCGTTTGTATCAAGCAAGTTCCGGATACCACCGAAATCAAGATTGATCCGGTAAAGGGTACGCTGATTCGTGAAGGCGTTCCGAGCATCATGAACCCCGACGACAAGGGCGGCCTCGAACTCGCTCTGCGTCTGAAAGACCAGTTCGGCGCCAAGGTCACCGTCATCTCGATGGGACCTCCGCAAGCCGATGTCATCATGCGCGAAGCCTTCGCCATGGGTGCCGACCGCGCCATCCTTCTCTCTGACCGTAAGTTCGCAGGCTCCGACACGCTGGCTACCTCGTATGCCATCGCCGGACTCTGCCGCTCGTTGGACTATGATTTGATCATCGCCGGCCGTCAGGCCATCGATGGTGACACCGCACAAGTGGGTCCCGAAATGGCCGAACACCTCGGTCTGCCTCAGGTCACTTACGTCTGCGACGCCAAACTATTGCCCAACGGCAACCTGCAAGTCCACAAGGAGAATGAGGACAGTGTCCAGGTTCTCGAAGTGGAAGGCAAGTGCCTGCTGACCGTCCTCGCTTCCGCCTTTGAACCTCGTTACATGACCGTGAGCGGCATCGTCGAGGCCTACAACAGAGAGGTTGAGGTTTGGGGTGCCGATAAGATCGACTACGACGAAACGAAGCTGGGTCTCTCTGGCTCACCCACCAAGGTGTTCCAGTCGTTCCCGAAGGCCATGAAGGCCCCGGGCGAGGTCCACGAAGTGAGCGAAGAAGAAGCCGTCGAGCTGATTGTCAATAAACTGAAAGAAAAACACATCATCTAAAAGTTACAGCCATGGAATTGAAAGATTATAAGAACGTATTCGTTTTCGCTGAACAGCGTGAAGGTAACATCCAATCCGTTGCTTTCGAACTTTTAGGAAAGGCCCGCGACCTCGCCGATGCCCTTGGTGAGAAAGTCGTTGCCATGCTGCTGGGTTACAATGTGAAAGATCAAGCCCAGAAACTGATTGAATTCGGTGCTGACGAGGTCATCGTCGCCGACTGCCCCGAACTGAAAGACTACTTGAGTGAGCAATACTCGCAAGTCGTCGACCAGATCGTCAAGGAGCGTTGCCCCAACATCGTGCTCTATGGTGCCACCACCATTGGCCGTGACATGGCTCCGCGTATCGCTTCGCGTCTGAAGACCGGTCTGACCGCAGACTGCACCAAGCTTGAAGTCGTCAGCGACGAGAAGAGCAACGGTGAGCCGCAGTTCCGCATGACGCGTCCTGCTTTTGGCGGCAACCTGATGGCTACCATCATTTGCCCGAACACCCGTCCGCAGATGTCAACCGTGCGTCCTGGCGTGATGCAGAAGCGTCAGCGCCAAGAAGGCCGCCAAGGCGTGGTCACTGCTTTCGCTCCGAAGTTCGACACCAGCAAGTTCAAGGTGAAACTCGTTGAGACCATCAAGGAAGACAAAGCCATGGTCGACATCGCCGATGCCAAGATTTTGGTCTCCGGCGGTCGTGGCGTCCACAACAAGGAAGGCTTCGACAAGTTGCAGGCTTTGGCTGATGTGCTTGGCGGACAGGTTTCGTCGAGCCGTGCCATGGTCGACAACGGCGTGATGCCTCACGAGCGTCAGGTGGGTCAGACGGGTAAGACCGTCCGCCCGAACCTCTACATGGCTTGCGGTATCAGCGGTGCCATCCAGCACTTGGCCGGTATGGAAGAGTCCGACTTCATCATCGCCATCAACAAGGACAAGTTTGCGCCCATCTTCAGCGTCGCCGACCTCGGCATCGTTGGAGACCTGCACAAGATTGTCCCCATGCTGACGGAGAGACTGAAGAAGGAAATGGAGAAGTAATTTATTACTATCACATTCAGCAGAGGCGCCGAATGGTGCCTCTGCTCTTTTAATCGATTATTTCATGACCGACAACCAAAAAATACTAGACCTCACTTACGAAGCCGGTGCCATTCTTTTGGAAAATGGTGCGGAGATTTCGCGCGTGGAAGGAACCATGCGGCGCATTGCTGGGCATTTCGGCGTGGAGGACGAGAGTTTCTTTGTGCTCAGTAATGGCATCATCGCTGCAGGTGAAGGTTATGCCCGCTCAAAATTCATCCCTATTCGAGGGGCGAGTTTGGATAAGGTAGTGGCCGTCAACCAGCTTTCGCGCGAAGTGGCGGCTGGGCAGTGCACCTTAGAGCAAATCGAGGAACGGCTGCAGCAAATCCGCGCCATGAAACCCAAACGCGCCTGGGAGCAGATTTTAGCCTCGGGCGTGGGCAGTGCCGCTTTCTGCATCCTCTTTGGCGGAGGCTTCGCCGACTGTCTAGCCTCATTTATTGCCGGTCTCTTGCTTTGGGTCTTTGTGCTTTTCATCGGTTCCAAACACCTTTCACGTATCGTGAGCACCGTCACCGGTGGGTTGTTGTCGTCAATGATTTGCTTTAGTTTGTATCATATTGGTCTGGGCTCACATTTGAGCAACATGATCATCGGTGCCATCATACCGCTGATTCCCGGTGTGGCATTTACCAACGGAATCCGCGACATGGCTAACGAGGACTACCTTGCTGGTACCACACGACTCTTGGATGCCATGCTGACGTTCTTCTGCATCTCGTTGGGCGTGGCATTGGCTTTTATGCTCGACGAGAACCTCTTCGGCTCATTTTTGAAACTCGATCCTCTCATCGCCGACCCGCAGACATCCAGCTTCCTTGTACAACTCATTGCTGCATTCTTGGGCACAATGGCATTTGCCGTGTTGTTTGGCGTGCCTCGCAATTATTATTTTGATGCGGGTTTCTGTGGGATGATGGGCTGGCTGCTCTATCTCATCCTGACGCGTTATAGCGCTTTTTCCGCTGTCGAGGTGATGTTTTGTGCCACAGCCTTGGTAACTTTGATTGCCCTGCTACAGTCGATAGGGCGGAAGTGCCCGATTACGGTATTCCTCATCAGTGGCATCTTTCCCTTGGTGCCGGGCGCAGGCATCTTTTGGACAAGCTACAACATCGTCTCCAACCAACTCCCTGAAGCACTCAACACGGGTTTTGCTGCACTAAAAGCTACCGTCGCCATTGCATTCGGTATCCTTGTAATCATGGAACTCAACGGAAAGGGTAGGATAGGGAAATGGTTCAAAAAGAAGAAATAAGTGTTCAACAAACACAAAAAAGCCTTTATTTTGCAATCTAAACGTATACGCAATCAATCTAAACAACATACTGCAATGAAAAAACTAATCGCTATCATTAGCTTTATTGCTTTGGCTACCACTGCCATGGCGCAAACCGCAGAGGAAATCGTCTCACGTATGAATGCCGAGATGAGTAAACACAACGAAAGCGAAGGCTTCGCCATGACGATGGACATGAAGATAATCTTCATTGGCACGATTAGTTCCAGAAGCTATATCTTGGGCGACAAGATGCGTATTGAGGCCAACAGGGATGGCAAGGACTTTATCACTTGGAGCGACGGGAAAACGGAATGGAGCTACGATTCCGAAAAGAATGAAATCGAAATCACAAATGCCAAACCCAAGGAAAAATCCGAAGTTGAAAGCGACACGAAGATGTTCACTGGCATCACCGAAGGCTATGATGTTAAAATAGATAAGGAGACTCCCACCGAGTGGCACATCCGCTGTAAGAGATCGAAGTCAAATCCCGACAAGGATGCTCCAAAAAAAATGGACTTGGTTGTGGCAAAGGGAACCTATTGGCCTGTCAGCTTGTCCACTAGCGTTACGGCTGCGACAGTGACCATGCGAGACCTTTCTTTTGGTGTAACCGAGAAACAAGTCACTTTCGATGAAAAGGATTATCCCGGAGTGAAGATTGTTGATAAGCGATAAATTTCATAAGTATGGCTACTGTCAATGTATACGAACGGTATTATGCCGCAGATGCCGAGTTCAATGGCGTGCGGCGCCATGCTGCTTTGGTGATGCTTATTGCTGACTCCGATGCAGGTAACATCCGTTATGAAGCTGCTGTGACTTTCTTTCCGCATAACGATGACGAAGATTATGCTGTGTCATATGATGCTTATTTCAGCAAGGTGCTTTACGAGGCAAAAGGCCGCCGCTCGAAGAAAAGGGAAGAGGCATTGTTGCAAGAGTTCCAACAGCATATTGATGAACTTGCGCAAGGAATACAAGGGACCGTTCATTGGGAGCAGCCTCTGAAAGAGGAAAGAAGAGGATAAAAGCTCTATCTAATCCATTTTAATAGTGGAATACGTTTCGACCGATAGATGGTTTATTGGATTCAGGGAAGTACTATTTTAGTAAAAAATTATCAATAATGAAAAGAGGATTTGGAAGCGACAACCATTCTGGAATAAGTCTAGAGGTTATGGAAGCCATTGCACATGTTAATGAGGGACATGCTTTGGCTTATGGAGATGACGAGTTTTGTGCTGCCACAGAAAAACGGTTCAAACAACAGTTCGGTGAGCAAAGCCGCGTGTTTTTTGCTTTTAACGGTACCGGGTGCAACACCCTCTGCATTGATGCCATGACGCATTCACATGAAGCTGTGATATGTGCCGAGACCGCCCATATCAACGTTGACGAATGTGGTGCGCCTCAACGCATCGTGGGGTGCCGTTTGCTCACTGTAGACACACCCGATGGAAAGCTGACCCCTGATTTGATCAAGACCCGTCTTCATGGCTTTGGTTTCGAGCATCATTCGCAGCCCAAGGTGATTTCCATTACACAACCCACGGAATTGGGTACTTTATACTCTTTGGAGGAGATTAAGGCTATTGTTGGTTTGGCCAAAGAGTATAATATGTATGTCCACATAGATGGAGCTCGATTGGGGAATGCTGCCGTGGCATTAGGTTGCAGCTTTAAGGAAATGACCTCCGATCTGGGTGTGGATGCCGTCTCGTTTGGCGGCACCAAGAATGGCTTGATGATGGGTGAAGCGGTTGTGCTGTTGAATCCAGATATATGTCCTGATTTCAAATACCGACGTAAGCAAGCCATGCAACTTTGCTCAAAGATGCGTTTCATCGCCGCCCAATTCGATGCTTATTTCGACAACGATTTATGGCGACGTAATGCGGAGCACTCCAACCATATGGCACAGTTGCTATATAAAGCAGTGAAGGATATCCCAGGCGTGAAAGTCGTCTATCCCGTGCAAGCCAATGGCGTCTTCGCGCAGTTGCCTCGTAAGGTTTGGAAAGAGCTGCAAACCCATTACTTTTTCTATGACTGGGACGAAGATGCAGATGTGGTGCGATGGATGTGCGCATTTGACACTACCGAAGACGACATCAACAACTTTGCAGGGCTGCTGAAGGAGTTGATGACGAAAATGGGATAGATTACAGTTTCCAAACAACTTCTACCTTCAAATCGGTCTTATGGTTGCCTTCGATTTGCGTCGGTCCGCTGCTGATGGTTTCGCGGTCGGTGTAGAAGGTACTTCCGATGCGGGCATATAGGGTCAAGGCGTCGAGAAACTTAAGTTTTCCTAGCAAGTATACCCTCATTCCTTTGCCATAAAGCGCTGGCACGGAGAATGCATACAAAACGTCATTCTCATAAGCGTAAACACGGGCATTGTAGTCTTGGGCGTCAAACAAAGCATAGCGGAACGTAAGGTTAAATGGCTTCCCTTCGGGTTTGTATGCAATATCTTGACATAGGTAATATCCATAAGCATTAGAGCCATCGTCGTTACGATAATGAGCTCCTTCCACTTTGTTGCCGAAGACGAAATCATTAAAGCCATAACTTATGTTGAAACGAACCGAGTTTTTCGTGTAGAAGATGGGGTAATGGCTGAAAGTCATGCCATCGGTACTGTTCTTCATCTTCGTTTTAGACCTGAATTGCAAGTAGGCGCTGGTTTTCTTGCTAAAACTATGACTGAGGCGCATGTAATAGTCATGTCCCCAACTTGGTGCATTGACTTGAGAGGTGAGCCATGTAAACCTGAACTGGTCGGCATAGGCCAGGAAGTTCCAATAGGGTGCAGGGGCGACTTCGACACCAAGGTAGACTCCATTTTGACCTTGGTTACGGCTTCCTTCGCCAAAAGCATTGGAAAACAGGTTCTGATAGGCTTTGCCGTAGTTACGATACAATATAGTGAAGTTTAAGTAGCCCGTTGGCTTGACGGTCATGCCTATCAGACCTGCAAAAGCAATTGGGCGTTGCGTCTGTTGCTTGACCATCGTGTCATTATTGTAACTCATGGCTGCCTCGCCGAACAAGGCATATTTGCCTTTGACATATTTGAAATCCAAGCCTTGATTGGTAAGGCGACTGCCTTGGAAGTAATACTGATTGTAATGGCTTGGCTTCAGTTGTAGCGGTACATTGAGCCATGTATGGTGCAAGGTGTAACCGACTTCGAAATGGGCGATGGCATAGGCTAGATGTCCTCCAACAACCTGTTGCCGTATGGCATGGCGGTCTTGAATCTCGCCTATGGTACGATGATAGCCCGTCTCTTGTAAACTGCTAACCATTTCAGCTTCCTCCAAACTGTCGGCCACACTTACGTTGGCATCAATCATTCGGTTAGCATAAAAAACTGTTGCGCCGAAAGGCCCACCGCCAAGGGTGACAGCTGTGCCTCGCATGAAAAGGGTCTCACTGGCTGAACTCTTGGGCGAGAGACCGCGTCCTTGTTTCATGATGCTGCTGCCGGCGCCAGCCTTTCCGAAGCTCATGCCCGACCACATGGTCAGCCCTTGTCCCCAAGACATCTGATAGTCGCCTATAACGGCAGCCTTGACAATACCCATGTCTTTGGCGTAGAGATGAAACCCAACGAAGTCGAAGCCGCGGTGATATTGCTTGCCTAACAAGGCTTTGACGGTGTCGCTTACATGGTCGGTGAAAAACATTTCGCCAGGGTCTTTTTCCAAGACGAATCCAGCCCGGACCTTATTTCGATAGTTATAAGTGTATCTCAGCTGATAACGCTGGGGACTGCCTAAAAATCGGGAGTTTGGCTTTGCCAATATCTCTTCATCGCTATAGGATGCATAGCCTTGTTGGGACTCCAAAACCTGCTCAAAACGCCCTAAAACTTGATGCTTCCCGTATGAGACAAGTTTTTTGAGAGTGATTTTGTCTTTAGTCAGATCTTTCCCAACATAAACGACAGGGGCAAGGATGGCAAGGGTTTGCTCATCGATGCCTTCCAGCATCTCCAGCTCTTCCATGAAAAGGAAGTCGCCATAATACCTACGGTATTTCTGCAGCTCTTCGTATTGGAATGCGTTGATGAGATGTAATTCCAATAGGCGAACTACCTCGTCACTGTTAAGGTTGATAGGGTTTTCGCTGAGAAAGATGTAGTTTTCAAGAAGGTCTTCAAAGTCTAAGTCATCGTCACTGTCTTCGGCCAATCGCTCCACCTGCTCAATGAGAAGTGCGTTGAGTGCATCTGCGCTAAGTGTGTCGATGGCAATCTGTGCCCTAGCCATAAAGGCGACGAAAACGGCTGCTATGGTGAAGAAAAGACGCTTCATGGCTATTTACCAATGCTGAATACCATGCCGATTTGTACAGAAGGTCCTAATGTCTCGTGCAATTGCCCTGCCACATCGATACGGGCAAAACTGAGGCTATAACCCAAGCCAAAGGTGAGCAAGCCCGGATTGCTTTGCACTCCGGCACGAAGGAAGAAATTCCTGAAAGCCTCGTATTCAAGGCCGCCTCGCAGGCTGACACCTTCATGGTCAGTGTTTTTCTCTATCTCGCATTGCCCCACAAAGTCTTTCGTAAACTGATAGGCCATACCAAATCGAAACACGATGGGTAGTTTCTCTTGATTGAGGCTTTGTTCCAACCTAAAACTGACGGGGTTGAAAATATAAGTGCCGAGACGCAGTCTTTCCGTGACTTGTGACTGAATACCTAACTCAAATGTCACGGCACTTTGACGGCCATAATCGTTGCCAATTTGTAACATCAGATAATCCAACTGAAGACCCATCTGAAGATAGGGGCCAAAGTCTTTGGCATATGCCAGGCCGAATTTGTTCTCGCTGTATTTAGATGTTCCGAATTGGTTGAAACTTACGCCAAGACACCCATATCTGACTGGCAATGCCAAGGCGCCACATTTATAAGCGGTCTCCGGCAGCATCCAACGATTCTCATAATAAAGGCCAACGCTGAATTTATCCAAATAAGCCATGCCCGCAGGATTGTTTTGAATAGCCCACAAGCCTTGAGATGCCACAGATGTGCCTCCCATGGCAGCAGCCCGGCCACCGATAGGATTGACCACATCATAAGCCATCGAGGAAAGCGTTGATGCAACAATAATAAGAAGGAGTATTGTTTTTTTCATGGTTCGTTTTTATGGTGCAAATTTAGTTGTGTTTTTTGGGAAAAACAAATTTTCTTAATTTCGCGGTCTATATCAAATTCATAAAAGTTATGATTTATGTCCTTATTGTCGTCGTTATCCTGCTGGCATTGATAGGGATTGTCGGGGCTGTGGTGCCTGGCATTGCAGGAACGCCATTCAGTTTTGCGGCATTGCTTGTGCTGTCGTTTGTCGAAGGCGTCAGCTTTACGCCCAAGTTCTTGGTGATCATGGGCATTATTGGTGCCATCGTCTTTACTGTGGATTATGTAGTTCCTGTATGGGGTACGAAGCATTTCGGCGGTACCAAGGCAGGAGTGCGAGGCAGTACGATTGGTTTATTTATGGGCTTGCTGGTAACCTTGGCGATGCCCATAGGTTTTATAGCGATTCTCTTGGGCCCTTTTATTGGCGCTTATATTGGCGAGAAAAGAGCTGGCACTGATGATCATAAGGCATGGCGCTCGGCTATAGGATCGTTTATAGGTTTCTTGTGTGGAACTGGCATTAAGATAATTTATGCCTGTGTCTGTATTTATTTCATCGTTAAAGAATTAATCGTTGTGTTATGATAAATCTGGAAGAGAAGGCACGGCATATCCGAGAATTGATCTTGACTGCATTGGCAGAGGCTGGATCGGGACATACGGGTGGCTCTCTTGACTTGGCTGACATTTTCGCGGTTTTGTATTTTGGCCACATGCGTCACGATCCCAAGCACCCTGCTTGGGAAGGCCGCGATAAAGTGGTGCTTTCCATTGGGCACACAGCACCCGTTTTGTATGCCACCTTGGCGGCAGCAGGCTATTTCCCAGAAAAGGAGTTGCTGACGCTTCGTAAGTTGGGAAGCCGACTACAAGGGCATCCAAGTTACGAGTCTTGTTTGCCTGGGTTGGAGACAAGCTCAGGAAGCTTGGGACAAGGTCTTGGCGTGGCATTAGGCATGGCATTGGCAGCAAAGATGGATGGTAAGGCGAATCGCGTTTTCTGTATTATGGGCGATGGGGAACAGCAAGAGGGAAGCGTATGGGAATCGGCCATGGCGGCAGCACATCATAAGGTGGATAACCTTTGTGCCATTATCGATCGCAACCGCTTGCAGATTGACGGTAACACCGAAAAAGTGATGGCCGTCGACCCTTTGCTTGACAAATGGAAGTCATTCGGATGGCATACCATAGAGATTGACGGACACGATTTCAGCCAGATCAAAATGGCGTTGGAGATGGCCGACAACGAAAAGGGTAAGCCTACTGCAATCATTGCAGATACTATCATGGGCAAGGGTGTAAAAAGTATCGAAGACAACAACCAATGGCATGGCAAAGTGCCGACCAAAGAACAAGTAAAGGAGTTTTTGCATGAACTATATTAATAGAGGCAACAAAGCCACAAAAGCAGGCTTCGGCGAAGGTGTACTTGCTGCAGCCCAAAAAGACAGTAGGGTGGTTGGCTTGGGTGCAGACATCACCAATTCGGTAGGAATGAGCTTGTTTGCAGAAGCATTCCCCGATAGGTTTTTCTCCATGGGCATTGCTGAACAAGATGCGATAGCGACAGCCGCTGGATTGGCGCTTAGCGGGAAGGTCCCAGTATTTAGTACTTATGGCGTATTTGCTGCGCATCGCGCCAACGACCAGATTCGCATCTCTGTTTGCTATAACAATGTCCACGTCATTATTGGTGGTGCTCATGCTGGCGTTTCTGTTGGTCCCGATGGTGCCACACACCAAGCCTTGGAGGATATTGCCTCCATGCGGGTTTTACCTAATATGACAGTCATATCGCCATGTGACGCCACACAAGCCAAGATTGCCACTAAAAAGGCAATCCTTGATTGTAAAGGCCCTGTCTACATCAGGTTCGGCCGAGAGGCGATGCCTGACTTTACGGATGAAAACCAGGAATTTGAAATAGGGAAGGCACAGCTGATGCACGAAGGCACTGACATCACGCTCGTCGCCACGGGACATGAGGTGTGGGAATCGCTTGAAGCAGCTCATATGCTTGAACACTTGGGCATTTCGACGCGTGTCATCAATATGCACACCATCAAGCCATTAGATGGAGAAATCCTAAAAAAAGCAGCTGACGATACACGCTTGATTTTCACCGTTGAAGAACATCAAGTGGCTGGTGGTTTGGGGAGCGCTGTAGCTGAGTTTTTTTGTGAAGACCACCCGATTAGGGTATATCGAATTGGCATGAACGACAGTTTTGGCGAGTCAGGGCAAGCTTCGGCATTGATGCACAAGTTCGAGCTTGACGCCGCCGGTATCGTCAAGCGTGTCCTAAGAGAGGTTGGCAAAGACGATCTTAGCCTTTTCATCCCTAAACTGGGCAAGCCATTCTCTACATATCCTAAAGGATTGTATACGAGCAAGATCCTTTATGAAGGCTATGACTATCATAACGAAGCTTCATTTGAAACTAGTTATGACACCAAGGTGTATAAGCATTACATCGACCAGGGCAAGCAGGGACATGCCGTACGAGAGACATTGGCGCGGTCGTTGCACGACCATTTCATCAGCCATGCTTTGCAAAATATGTTGAGCCTTTACGACGAGAAGGATGTTGTCGGCATCATGGGTGGCCATGCTTTAAGTCGTAAAGAACCAAGCTATCGCCAAATTGTATTTTTGAGCAAGAAGTTAACCGAAATGGGTAAACTGATGGTGACAGGCGGTGGCCCTGGCGCCATGGAAGCCACGCACCTTGGCGCTTGGATGGCGGGTAGGAGCGAGGCCGAAACCAATGAAGCCATCAATATGCTGACTCCTTCTCCTACTTACAAGGATGAAGGATGGTTGCGACGCAGCTTCGAAGTGATGGAACGTTTCCCGCTGCAATCTGAATACCATAGTCTAGCCATTCCAACTTGGTATTATGGCCATGAACCTACAGCTCCTTTTGCCACCGACATCGCCAAGTATTTCGACAACAGTGTGCGTGAGGACGGCATCGTTACTATCGCTAAGGGTGGCATTATTTACACGCCTGGAAGCGCAGGTACCATGCAGGAGATCTTCCAAGATGCAGGCCAGAACCATTATGAGAGTGTGGGTTATGCCAGTCCTATGATTTTTATGGGCAAGGATTACTACACTCACTACATGCCTGCCTATACACTATTGAAAGACTTAAGCGATCGAGGCATATTCAAGAATATGATCCTCACTATCTCTGACGATAATGACGAAATAATAGAAGCCATCGAAAGATTCAGGGAGAGATAGTCATCTGACAAGAATCACATCGTCGTCTCCACAGGGCATGAAGATGGAATCATTAACCAGCATCAAATGGGTAATGATCCGATATGCCTTACGTTGTTTTTCCAAGGGAATCCTAAGTTCTACCATTCCGTCAGCATCCGAAAGTGCTTCAAGACCTTCTATGCTCACCATTGTTGAGTCGACAGTTTCTTCGGTGTTGATGTTCCAAAGCTTGAAACGTACGTTGCCATACACGGAAAGGTCGCGTTGGATATTTAACTGGGTGTTACGAGACAGGACAATGGTTGTGTCGGTGTCTTGATAATCCTTGCAGCTCACCGTCATATGCACGGGCTGTCCCAGGAATCGGTGAGGAATATTGGAGAAGGATATAGGAACATTAAGAGATGCTATCGTATCGATTTTGATCTCGTTGTCAAGGGCCAGCGTAACAACGGCATCGTGTAAGGGAGGTAGTTGTGCGTTGTAGGCAGAGGTTTCTCTTAACCTTATCTCAGCATCAAAAGGCTGATTGGCCTTGCGTACGCCAAGCAAGACGGCAATGAGGGCTATGACTCCCAGGGCACCTATCATGGTTTTCCTTATCAGTTGTCTTTTGTGCCTTTGCCAGATGGCGTCGAACTCCACGCCTAGAAGCTTTGAAATCAATTGTACATAGGCACGTTCTTTATTGAGCCAAGGCCATTTGTAGACCTTTTCGTGTATGTTGGCACCAAGTATTTCTGGAAGGCCCAACTTGTCGATAATGGGGTTAAAGCACTCTGTCTCAGGATCGCCACTGTGTGGTTTGCCGTCGACGATAAAGAAATGGATGTTGTTGGGGCGACCAAGGCCATGGAAATATTCGATTTCACGGCCAACCCATTCCGATTTGGCCGAATTAGGCGAGCAAATGACAATGAGGTGCTGTGATACTTTCAGACGCTCTTGTAGTTCATTGGAGAGACCTCCAGGCTGTATATCGGTAGGCGCAAAAAACACAGGCTTGATGGGTCTTCGAGGCCATCCGTGCTCGCTGCATAATGTAGCAGGAAGTTTATAATGCTCAAGTTTCTTTTGGAGTTTCTTGCCCCATTCAGTGTCCTTTGCGTTGTAGCTGATAAAAGCGTAGTATTTGAACTGGCTATTCATTGTCTCTGTTCCTTGATCTTTGCTTTGATTTCTTCAATGCTTTTCTTGGCATATTGTGTATCGCTATGCTCTTCTCCGATTCCCTTTTTCAATAATTCGTACGACCTGTTGTAGTATTCAAGGGCTTCCTCATACTTGCCTTGGTTTGCGTATGCAAAACCGATGTTGAAATAAGAGTAGCCTAGATCCGGATGTTCCTCTCCCAAAGTTCTCTTGCGGATTTCCAAGGCTTTTCTGTTATTTTCCAAGGCTTTTTCATATTCGCCCATTCGGGAGTATGCATTGCCGATGTTGTCGTAGCAGATGGCAGTATTGTCATTATTCTCGCCCAATACCTTTAATCTGGCTTGTAAGGCTTTATTGTAATAATCAAGTCCATCCTCATATTGACCAAGAACCGTATAGAGATATCCTAAGTTGTTGTACATATAGGCAGTTTTAGGATGACTGTCTCCCATGATTTCTTCACATACTTCCGTCGCTTTCAATAAGTATTGCGTTCCAGTGGGAATGTCAAGGAGGTTGATGTAGCACATCCCAACGTTATTGTATGAGATGGCAACGTCTGAATGTTTGGTCCCGTAAACTTTCTCTCGAATCTCCAAGGCTTTGAGATAATACTCCAAGGCTTTGTCGTTATCGCCAATCCCATTGTAATATGTGCCGAAATTATTATAGGCATAGGCCAAGATGGGGTCGTCGGGCTCCAGCGTCTTTTCTTGGATGTTGACAGCCTTTTTGATGTACTCCAATGCTTTATCTTGATCACCAATGACCAAATAGTTAGTCCCGATGTTCATGTAAATATTGGCGGTTTCAGAATGCATGATTCCATAGGCGGCTTCTGCCATGTCTTTGGCTTGCTGATAATAGCGCAAAGCACTAGAATAGTCACCCAATTCGGCATAGATATATCCGATGTTGTTTATGGATGTAATAAGACTTGAAACATTGTCATCAGGTTGGGCCAACGACATGCGCATGTTTCGTTGATAGTAGGAAAGCGCTTTGCCGTAATCAGCGAGATAATCGTCGATGAAAGTGCCTGCGTCGTTTTGCCATTCCAGTCGTGTGGTATCTAAAGAAGCGCGC
>JBGUNT010000048.1:0-16223 GCA_045117495.1 Candidatus Limimorpha sp.
AACAGACGGATGAAATCACCAACATGACTCCTACCGAGATGGTAACCGACAGCATCGAAGACGTGGATGATGGCGACCCCAACATCAAGGCGGCGTCACCCGACAAGATGCAGATGGTGGTCGACAGCCACGGCAACGTGGTAGGCCGTTATGTGCAGACCAACCAGACCTCCTATACCGTTTCGGTGCAAGACAACATCGAAGTCCCCAGATTAGGCCATAAAATCGTGGAATACAAGGCCAGAAACGGACAAGGCGTCGTGTACACGCAAAGGAAGAATGTCAATGTGCGCACGCAGCCGAGCCTTGAATCGCCCGTGATCTGCCAGATCACCACCAAAGACGGGGATTTGCCCGAGACCTACCCATGCCTGGGAAAGACCAAAGGCTGGTACAAGATCAGAGTGAGAGGCGTGGAAGGCTATGTGCGCCACGACCTGGTGCTTTGGGACGGCATGAGCACGTTCTGAGCTAAGCCCAGAGCAACAGCCCTCCGCAAATGATGAGGCCTGTGACAAACAGGTCGATGATGCAGAACCCCATGATGTCCTTGGCGTTGAGCTTCGCTATGGCCAATGCCGGCAAGGCCCAGAAAGGCTGTATCAGGTTGGTCCACGCATCGCCCCATGAGATGGCCATGCCCGTCAGACCAGGCGCCACGCCCAAGGCGGCTCCTGCCGTGAACATGATGGGCGCCTGTATGGCCCAGTGTCCACCACCCGAAGGCACGAACATGTTCAAGATGGCAGCACAGAAGAAGGTGAACAAGGGATACGTCTTCGGCGTGCTGATCGACACGCAAGCGTTGCTGATCACCTCGCCCAGGCAGATGCCCGAAGCCCCCACCCCAGTGATGATGCCCATGATGCCGGCATAGAACGGAAACTGCAATATTATGCCTGCCGCGCCGTTCACCGACTTGCCGAAGGCTTTGACATAGGCCAAAGGCGTGCCGTGCAAGATGACGCCCAGAAACAGGAACAGCATGATGACCGCGCCAAGGTCGAGGCTGCCGCCCTTGAAAAACAGCTTGATGACCAGATACGACAAGCCCAGCAAGGCGATGATCCACGAAAGCACGCGGCTGTTTTCCATCTTCTCGGCCGGCGTCGTCGCTTTCGGCTCGGGCTTGACTTCCTCTTCAAACAACAACGAAGGCTCGATGGCCACCACATGCTCCTCTTTGGGGTGCATCAAGGCGTTGACCACCACGATGGCCACGATGACCGCCGCCACCATGATGAGGTTCTGGGGCGCCAGGATGGTCTGCCCGATGGGGATAGGCTGCGTCAAGGCACCCTTAGTGACAGCCTCGAGGTTGGAGCCCTCCGTGGCCATCGTCAGCGGGATGGAGCCCGAAAGACCCGCATGCCACACCACGAAGCCGCTGTAGGCCGAGGCGATGAGCAGACGATAGTCGACGCCACGCAGTTTCTTGGCGATCTCCTTGGCGAAGATGACACCCACGATGAGGCCGAAACCCCAGTTGAGCCAACAAGCCAAGGCCGAGATGCCCGTCACTAGGGCGATGGCACCGGCAGGCGTCTTGGGCTTGGATGCCAAGGCGCTGATGCCCCTCTTGATGGAAGGCGCCGCCGCCAAGGCCGAGCCCGTCACCAGCACCAAGGCCATCTGCATGGCGAAGGCCAGCAGCGACCACACGCCGTTGCCCCAGTGCTCCACCACCTCGATGGGTGTCTGATGACAGATGGGCATGGCGATGATGAAGGCCAACAAAGTCAGCACAACGGCAAAGATAAAAGGTTCAGGAAGGTATTTCTGGACAAGCTTTACACAAAAACGGATGATTTTTTGGAACATAACGCTACAATTTATACTCTACTTCTTCAAGGAACAGCGCATGCGCCGGCACTGAGGTGCCAGCCTCGCAGCGGTCCTTGCGTTCGATGACGGCACGGAACTCGTCGAGGGTCATGCGCCCCTTCCCTATCTCCAGCAAGGTGCCGACGATGGCACGCACCATGTTGCGCAGAAAACGGTCGGCCTTGATGCGAAACACAAGCAAACCGTCTTGTTCGAACCACCGTGCTTCCATGATCTTGCAGTTGTTGGTCTTCACCTGGGTGTGCACCTTCGAGAAGCTTGTAAAGTCTTCATATTCAAAAAGGAGGTCGGCGGCCTCCTGCATCTTGGCGACGTCCAAGTCGCCATAAAGATAGAAGGCGTCATGCAAGTGGAAGGGGTTTTTCGTGCGAGTGATGTAATAATGATAGGTGCGCGAAACGGCATCAAACCGTGCGTGGAATGTGGGGCTTACGGGTGTGATGCCATAGATGACGATGTCGTCGGGCAAGAAGGCGTTCATCTGATGGGCCAGCGCCACGACATCGCCCAGGTCGCCGTCGAAGTCGAAATGGGCGTAATAGTTGCGGGCGTGAACGCCCGTGTCGGTGCGGCCGCAGCCTGTGATGGAGACGGTCTCTCCCAGCTTAAGGCTAAGGCAGGTCTCTACGGTCTCCTGCACGCTGATGGAATGCGGTTGGATCTGGTAGCCATGATAGCGGCTGCCGTTGTAGGCCATATGGATGAGATAACGCGCCATAACGTTCGCTTGAGAATGCAAAATTAGAAAAATTTGTTATTTTTGCGCACAATTTTGGCACGATGAACCTCTTGTTTCAACTCAATGACGACAATTGTTTCTTCCCACCTGCGGAATACGCCAACCAAGACGGTTTGTTGGCCTTCGGTGGCGACTTGTCACCCGAGCGTCTCATCAACGCCTATGCCAACGGCATCTTCCCGTGGTACAACGAAGACGAGCCCCTCTTGTGGTGGTCGCTCGACCCGCGTCTCATCATCCGCCCTGGCGAGATGAAGGTCAGCAAATCATTGCGGCACACCCTCAAGTCGGGGAAGTTTGAATGCCGCATCGACAGCGATTTCAGGGGTGTCATGCTGCATTGTGCCCAAACGCCAAGAAAAGACCAGGACGGCACGTGGATACAAGACGAGATGGTGGAAGCCTACTGCCAGCTTCACGACAGGGGTCTAGCCCACTCTTTCGAGACCTACCTCGACGGTGAGCTCGTAGGCGGCCTTTATGGCGTCTCGCTGGGCACGCTGTTTTGCGGCGAGTCGATGTTTCACACCGTCGCCGACGCTTCCAAGGTCGCCTTCTACCATCTGCATCAGTTCCTTTCGGCGCACGGCTTCCAGCTCATCGACTGCCAGCAGGAGACCAAACACCTGGTGAGCCTCGGCGCCTACTCCATACCACGCAGCGAATACATCGAAGAAATCAAGGCTTTAGTGAAGGAGCCCACTCTCATAGGCAACTGGGGACAAGGTTCTTGTCAGCAGGTCGTCATCGACATCCCAACCCCGGAAAAAGTGCGTTTCAGATCCTATAATTTCGACGGCGACTCCTTTGCGGAGGAATGAAGATTTTTTTGGCCGATTTCTTTGCAATTCGGCAAAAGATGACTAATTTTGCAGCGTTATTCAAGCAATGGCATCAGCCTTGCTTTATTGTTTCACGAAATACTTATTTATGGATTCTAACCGAATCAACGTCAATGTCAACTCTGAAATCGGCAAGTTGCAGCATGTGCTCGTCCATGCGCCTGGTCCGGAACTGGAGAACATGACCCCCGAAACCGCAAACACCTTCCTGTTCAGCGACATCCTGAACATGCAGGTGGCCCAAAAAGAATACAGCTATTTTAAGAAGGTCCTGCAAAAAGTGGCTGAAGTCCACGAAATCTGTGACCTGCTCGAAGATATCCTCAACAACCCGTCCATCAAAAACGCATTGGTCGACAAGGTATGCAAAATCGAAGACAAGATGTACTTGGCCGATTTGCTGAAGGACATGTCGCCCGACAAGCTGGCCCATGCTTTGATTGAAGGTTTGAGCATTGACGATATCTCCTATATTGACCATGGCAGATTTGCCTTGTTGCCCTTGCCTAACCTCTTCTTCATGCGCGATGCATCGTTCACCATGTTCGACAACATCATGATCAGCAACATGGCAACGACCGTACGTGCCCGTGAATGCCTGCTTCTAGATGCCATCTACAACCTCCACCCTCTTTTCGAGACCAAGGTCATCAACCCGGTCTTGACCTACGACGCCCATGGCATCGGAACAGTGGAAGGCGGCGATGTGCAGATCATTCGCGACGACATCGTCTTGAGCGGACTGGGGTCGCGCACCAACATGCATGGCGTCGAGGCCTTGGTGGAACACCTCAAGAAAAAACCTGGCGTCAAGCACCTGATCTTCCAGGAGTTGCCTGAGAAGCCCGAGTCGTTCATCCACCTCGACATGGTGTTCAACATGGTCGACCTCGACAAATGCGTGGCCTACAAGCCCGTCGTGATGGGCGACACGTTCAAGACGTTCCACATCACCATCGACGGCCAGAAAGCCGTGGGCAAGGACGAGCCCAACCTGCTCGTGGCCTTGAAAGGCCTCGGCATCGACTTGGAGCCCATCTATTGTGGCGGTGGCGACGAGATCTTCGGTGCCCGTGAGCAATGGCACAGTGGCTGCAACTTCTTCTGCCTCGCCCCTGGCAAGTTCATCGGCTACGGCCGCAACCAACATACTTTGGAGGCCATCAGCAAGGCTGGCATCGGCATCGTTACTGCTGCCGACGTGGTCAACAACAAGGTCGACATCAACAAGCTGTCGAAATGCGTGGTTGCCTTCGAGGGCAACGAGCTATCGCGTGGCGGCGGTGGAGCCCGCTGCATGACGATGCCGGTGCAGCGAATGGCTGTGGAATGGTAAGAAACGAAAAAGGCGCTCGGTTGAGCGCCTTTTTTGTTTGGTGAAATTTCTATTTTGGCATTCGGGTAAAAGGCCTATCTTTGTAGCGTATGAAACAGCACACCTACATTGCCATTGACTTGAAATCATTCTACGCTTCTGTTGAATGTGTCGAACGCGGCCTGGATCCGTTGACAACAAATTTGGTCGTGGCCGACAAAAGTAGGACGAACAAAACCATCTGCCTTGCTGTTTCACCGTCCCTGAAATCCTATGGCATAGGTGGCCGTCCAAGACTGTTTGAAGTCGTTCAAAAAGTCGAGGAAATCAATCGAGATAGACGGAGAAACATTGGATATAACCCTTTTTCAGATAAATCCTATTCTAATCCTGAACTGAAAGAGAATCCAAAGCTGGAGTTAGACTACATCGTTGCGCCGCCACGAATGGCGTACTATATCCAATACAGCACAAAGGTCTATGAAGTGTATCTGAAATATATCGCACCTGAAGACATCTACCCCTACTCCATCGATGAAGTCTTCATTGATGCCACGGATTACCTTGACAGCTATAAGATGACCGCTCACGAACTGGCCTTGAAGATGGTCAGGGATGTGCTGGCCACTACGGGCATCACGGCAACGGCTGGCATCGGTACGAACATGTACCTGTGTAAGGTAGCCATGGATATTGTGGCAAAGCACATCCCTGCCGATAAGGATGGGGTGCGAATTGCGGAACTCGACGAAATGAGTTACCGCAAAGCGTTGTGGGACCACAAGCCCCTGACCAGTTTTTGGCGTGTCGGCAAAGGCATAGCGCAAAAACTGGAGCAACACGGCATGGACACCATGGGCAAAGTCGCGAGGTGTAGCATTGAGAACGAAGAACTGCTTTACAGCCTCTTCGGCGTGAATGCCGAGCTACTCATCGATCACGCCTGGGGCTGGGAACCTGTTGGCATGAAGGAGGTGAAGTCTTATAAGCCCGAGACGAACTCCATCAGTAGCGGCCAAGTGCTCACGGAAGGCTACGACTATAAGAAAGCCAAAGTCGTCGTGCTTGAAATGGCAGATGAGGTTTCATTGAATTTGGTGAAGCATAATATGGTGGCAGACCAAATTGTTCTGACCATCAGCTATGATGCTGAAAACCTTACAAATACTGAATTGAAAGCGAGATACTATGGCCCAATTACCACGGACTACTATGGCCGTCAGGTACCGAAACACGCCCATGGCACTGCAAATTTGGAAAAGCCCACCTCGTCAAGCAAGATCATCTTACATGCGATAAAGGATTTGTTTGCCAAAATAGTCAACCCTAACTTGCTTGTGAGGCGTATCAACGTCACTGTCAACCATGTCATCAGAGAGGAAGAGGCGGATACACTAAAGCCCGAGGAGCAGCTTGACCTCTTCACCGACTACGACGAAAAGGCACAACAAGATGAGGAGACGGCCGTGGACTTGGCCAAAGAGCGAAAAGTCCAGGAGGCCCTGCTTGGCATCAAGGAGAAATTCGGCAAGAATGCCATCCTGAAAGGCTTGAACTTTGAGGAAGGCGCCACTGCCAAGGAGCGCAATCAACAAATTGGAGGACATAAAGCTTAGTTTAGAGTTTAGTGTTTATGTTTAGAGAAATGGATAATTACGAGGACATCATCAATTTGCCGCATCATGTGTCGGAAAGGCATCCCCATATGAGCATGATGAACCGTGCTGCTCAGTTTGCCCCGTTTGCCGCCTTGACGGGCCATGCGGCAGCCATCGAAGAGACTGCCCGTCTGACTGATTCACAGATGGAGCTGGCCGATGAAGACAGTGAAATCCTCAACCAAAAGATGGCCTATCTGAGAGAGATCATCCATGAGCATCCGACCCTTGATGTGACCTATTTTGAGCCAGACAAAAGGAAAGCAGGTGGAGCCTATAAGACCATCGAAGGGCAACTGCAAAACATTGATGATCACAATCAATGTCTTGTGATGAGGGATGGAAAGGTTGTCTTTTTCAAGTCGGTATTAGACATCCAGTATTGACGGACGGGCTCCGCGACCACCCCGGTCGAGTTTTGGCGAACCCGCACACGGTGTCCGTTGTTTTCACTTCCGTTCTAAACGACACACTCCCACCCCCACTCCCTCATCGCGGACTTGATCCGCGATCTACTACGCTTTGAGGACCCACTCCCGTCGTCGCTTCGCGTCATCGCGAACAAAGTGAGCGACACGCTTTGGGCGTCGCACCCGCATCGCTTTGCGCCTGACTGCCGCTTCGCGTCATTGACTAACGTCGAATCTGACGATTTGCGAGGAACGAAGCAAATCGAAGATTGGCTAACGCCGAATTAAAATTTCAACGGAGTTAATCCAGACTTACCGTTCCTTCTCCTTGATGGGAAGGAACCGAAGAATCAAGGCCAAAATGAATGGCCCACCGCACAGCCGACCTAAATGCCTGACCCTCAGGTCGCGGAGTGCCTTCTGCGAAGGTAAATGCTCTGCATTCGACGTAGTCAAACGACAAGCGCCGCTCCGTGAGGGTCAAGCATTTAGTTCGTCTTTTGGGCGAGCGCCCCTCCCATTTTGGCCAGGCCTCCCCGCCCAACCCGGTCGATCTTTGGCGTTCCCGCACACGGTGTCCGTTGTTTTCACTTTCACCCTTAACGACACACTCCCTCCCCCAAACCCTCATGGCGGACAAGGATCCGCCATCCCTTACACCGCCAGAGGGCTAAACCCTCGTCGTCGCTTTGCGTCATCGCGAACAAAGTGAGCGACACACTGGGCGTCGCACCCACGTCGCTTTGCGCCTAACTGCCGCTTTGCGTCATCGCGAGCGAAGCGCGGCGATCCATTTATGACAGATTTATGTAAATTTGCTTCTAAAACCATCCATTTCATTCCCAATTACTTACCCGACAGCAAACGACTACTGTCGACTACAAACGTTTATTCAACGGGTATATCTTGACAAGGGTTGCATCTTTGTAGCGTAAAACTAATTGTATTATGGAAACAAGAAAAGAAAACGAGATTGTGCTTTATCAACCAAACGAGATGGTCAAGCTTGAGGTGCGGGTACAAGAGGATTCCGTTTGGCTTACACAGCAACAAATAGCCGACCTATTCGGAACAAAAAGACCCGCCATTACAAAGCACTTAAAGAACATCTATTCCAGTGGCGAACTGGAAGAAAGCAGCACATGTTCCATTTTGGAACTTATGGGTAATGATGGAAAACAAATGTACTCGACCAAATTCTATAACCTTGACGCCATTTTGTCAGTAGGTTATCGCGTCAATAGCATCAATGCAACAGCGTTCCGCCGATGGGCCAACCAGGTATTAAAAGACTACTTGTTACGCGGATATGCCATTAGGCAGCAGCTACAGGCTTTTCAAATGCAGTTAGATGCACGTTTTGACGACCAAAACAACAGGATTCGACTATTGGAAGAAAAAACCAATCTCCATTCAGAGAAGATAGACTTCTTCATCCGCACAAACCTGCCGCCCGTTGAGGGTGTGCTGTTTGAAGGGCAAGTCTTGGATGCACGCCTGTTTGCCGAAAACTTGATAAAGACGGCGCAACACGAGGTCATCCTTATCGACAATTACATTGACGCTTCGGACTTCGACATCCTTGAATGCCGAAGTGCTGGCGTGGAGGCGACTATATTTGTGGAGAGAGTCACCCCTGCCCTATTGGTATTGCAGACTAATTGCCTGGTGCAGACCGGACGCAAGACTGAACTACGAACCACCCGCACACGCGTGCACGACCGATTCCTTATCATCGACAGCCAAGTCTATCATCTGGGTGCATCGCTCAAAGACTTAGGAAAGAAACTTTTTGCCTTTAGCAAGATGGGGTTGGACAAGGACTTGCTACTGGGACAAGTGATCTGAGGCAGCTGCTGTGGCAGGTTTATGGAAGAAGGTCATCCCTACGCAAGGCTCCAGCTGCCATGTCATTATCTCACTTCGCATCGAAGAAATGCTAAGCATTCGGCGAAGCCAATCTTCGATTTCCCACGCTGGCCTGTGCATGGGCTTGGGATCTGCGGCTGTGGCTCGCTATTTCCCCCTTCCTTTTGACTTCGTCGAAATCTTTGATTCAGCGTAGCTAATCTTCGATTTCTCTTGAAAGAAAAGGAACATTTTTGCGCAAGCCGAACGCAGAGTCGAGCTGGCTCGAACTATGCTGAGGCAAAGCAAAATCAGCAAAGCTAAAAGTTCAAGGCCGCCTCCATCGGACCTCCCCGCGGCTGTCTAAACGCCTAATAGAAACCTTACCCCAGCCTTGCCAACAGCGCCAAGGCGGCGGTCCAGAGGACCGTCCAGAGCGGCACGAGGGCCATGAAACGGTCGTGCTTGGTCTTGTGCCGGAAGAGCATCATGCCCATCCAGCAGCCCGCGCCCCCGCCCAGGCGCGCCACCCACAGCAGCACCCGCTCAGGGATGCGGCGACCCCTGCCCCTCGACTTCGCCTTGTCCACACCGTAGAGGACGAAGCCCAAGAGGTTGATGAAGAGGAGATATAGGAGGAGGATTGGAGGCATATAATAGTTTCTTTTATTGAAGTCCCTTGCAATAGTAATTGTAATACCACTTTTTAAAGCTATCAGTATTACTATTCCATCCGCCCCAATGGCAGTATCTATTGTAAATCAGGGCTTTCAATGAGATTGGCGTTAGGCCGTGTTCATCAAACCTCAGCAATCCGTAGCTCATATACTCGCTTATGTTTTCAACCAAGTATTCGTAATCTTGGTCTTGGCTTGACACGCGCCATTCCAACCATCTTTTCTCATAATCCGCGAAGATTGCGTCTTTGTTGTCCGGAAGATCTTGACCATTGTAGTATCTGCAACACTTCAACGGGTCTGTAATATGTTCCCTCTCCATGTCTAGAATGTATTGTGCGCAACACTTCACATCAATAGTCATTCCTCCTTCTTCGAAACGCTCTCGCAAACCATTTAGAGAACGTTTCAGGATGGGCAAAAGCCTTTCATAAATATCCGCCTCATTACTCAACAGTGTGCCTTTTGCAGCATTTTCAATAGCCCAAATCCGCTCCATGAGAACACGACGCATCTCCAAGTAGGCTTCAGTATAGATGATTTGCTTGCCGTTGTTCGGATGCTTCTTAATGTATTCTTCAATCATGGTCATATAGCATAGCATAAAGTTGGTTTGTTATGTAAAACTCTTAGTTGGTTCAATATGGTCGAGAAAGTTGTATGGTTAATGTGTTATAGCAAAAACTTAAACCATCAAATAGTATTGATTTTATTCCACTCGCTATGAAGATACGATTCAATATATGCCTCAATTTTTTCCATGTCATACCACTCTCCATCATCACACACTGGGCATCTGCCTTTTTTCATTAGTATTTTCATACCCAAATCTTTTTCGTGTTTGTTACAAAAGAGTTTAATATTTATTGGATGTGGATCGTTGTCATATTCTGGATCATAATAAACTTCCCATTGCGCAGTAACATTACCATTGGATAAGTCCATATGGTTTATTTGTCTCAACTTGTCCAGTGTTTTATTGAGTTTTTTATCTTTAAACGGTACTAATGAAAGTAAACCCATAATGATAGTGAATACTATTACAAAACCTATGATATGAAGCAAGTTAAATCTGGTTTCGAACAACCATTGCCAGTTTTCTCCTTTAAAAACTTTATCCCATTGAATATAGTCAAATAGCCTTACTATAAATCCAGACAATCCGATGCTAATAATGTAATTTAGTTTCTTTTTCATATCTCTTTATTGTTTTAAGGAGCTTATTTACGAGCAAAGATAGCGGTTTTCTTGAATATATAGATTTATCATTATTCAAGCAGTTGTTCTCTTCCAACATGTGCTGGTGAAGAGGCGGGCATCTATGGCTGGTGATGCCATCCTATTGCCTCAAATTTACGAATAAATAGTTGGAAAAGAGACAACCTGTTCTATTATGTAACTAGTTCGATTAGAAGGAAAAAGAAACGTTATCTTATATGCGGCAAAGAGATTCTATGAAAGCAATTTTTACACTAAGAAACACTGCCGCTCCCACAAACAAGCCGAGACCCCGCTGAACCTGATGATCTTGCGCTTCTGCTCCTCACTCCAGTTGTCCTCCACCATTAGCTTACTCGGCAAGTCTTCTATGTTGATTGTTAGTGGCATTTTATAAAAGTAATATTTCATTCTATTCGGTATTATTCCCGAAATACTGTTTTATTGTTCGAAAAACCTCTCATCGGTTTGAATAAGTTCAAAGTATGGGAGATCACGGATGCCGACGATGGTGTTGCCAAGTTTGCAGATACTTTCGAACTTCTTGGCATTGGTAATATAGTCCATGTAGCCTTGATAATTGTTATCCACTGCGCCAAAGATATTTGCTATCTCACCACGAGTGATGTTGTTTACATGATGGATGATCCAGCTTCCAATGAACGATGAATAATCCATCTTTGAGGATTTAAAGTCAGATAAATTCTGTGTCGAAAGAATCATGCCCACACCGAACATACGTCCCTCACTGATGATATTTCGGAAGGCTTTGAAGTCCTTGTTGAGGAACTGGTGCGCCTCATCCACTAATATCATAGCTCGGAGTTCGCGGAAGCGACCAGATGTCTTACTTTCGCCAAGTAAACGCATTTCCTCATAGAAGAGATCCAAGATAAGGGATACAATCACCTTTTTGGTGTCCTCCGGATAGATGGTAAGATCGATTACCTTAACGCCATCCAGCCATTCAAAAAGGGAAACACATTGGGTGTTGTCTGGCGTGAAGATGGAATAATCGCTCAGTTTGCTGAAGAGCGCAAATACCGAATCATGAGCGTCGTTCTGCTCCAGATAGTTTTGAACGACATCATTCATAGTTGGAAGCTTTCGATCCCAAGTTATGGAGTCGCGTGTGATACCAAATTGCTCGTAGGTATCAACGATGACTTGCTTAATACGGCTTGCTTGTACCGTTCCTAAACCATATGCTTTGGTGAACGAATCACTGATACGATCGGCAGTAACTGACGGCAAGTTCATGTATTTTGTTTTCTCTGTGACGATGAGTTTGAGCGGGTTGAATGGGAATCCTGCCGTGAACATCTCGCCGCCGACTATTTTCAAGAAGTCTTCTTGATAATAATCGCCCTTATAGTCGAATACAAGCATTCCGACCGGTTTATTGCCGACGTTATGATGCCCTTCTTTAGCGAACTGCGCGATTATAGAACGTGCAAATTGCGTTTTACCAGTACCCATAGTACCAATGATACCCATATTCGGATGGGTAACCTTGTCGGTGTTATTCGGTTCAAAGACGATCTCCTTGCCATTCTTGGTTGTACCCACTTTGATGACGATACGCGGTTCATCAATATCTTCTGTTATGGTTTCTTGGATTATTGATTCCTGTGAGGGGCTCGGTTCCAAAATGGGAGCCGACATCACCTCCTCTTTTGCCTCAGATTTTATTTCATTATCAGTTTCGTTACTATCAATATCCTCATTTACAGTATGTTGTATCGATGTAACATATAAAAACTCCTCTGTGGGTTCTTCGGTAGGTTCCAATACTTCGATAGGAGCTTTTTCAACGAAATCTAGTAAAGCAGTATCTGGATTAGCCACGATGCGATAGCAATCGGATTCCATCATACGGATATGACAGATTGCCACATCGCTATGCATAGAAGTTTGCAGTGTACGTGCAGTAGCGCTGGAATATACAGCTAATGCAGCATTACCTAATTCTTCTAGTAATTCTTGTTCAATGGTAAACTTCACATTGAGCAGTTCATATCGATAATTGTTGATGGTTAAGTAATCAGCATCGCTAATGAGGTCGTTTGCTCTCAATTTTTCAGCATTGGACAAGAACTGTGAAGCCAGTAAAGCACGATAGACATTGCGTGTGAAGGTATCGCCTTGGAAGATGTACTCTTTAAGAACTTTGTTATAAAGGTTGGCAACTTGGTCTTCTCCATGTTCAACAGAGTCGTCTGCCAGCACTTTTACCTCAACTGGATATACGTACATCTTGACTTCATTATTCTCTACTTTGAGACCCATCATCAGAATATCATCGGACAATGCTCCTTCAAGGCCCAGATCTTTCTTGCTGAACAAACCATCCATGGAGCCACCAACTGCACCTGTCACTTTCATTATCTCATCTAGTGCAATTGGCACCCAAACTATTCCATCCATTCGTTTGAGGAAATGGTTCATTACAAGACAGGTAGCAACGATGCTTGTCTTCTCACGGACGACTAATTCCGGTTTACGAATGATATCCAACAGCCATTTTCCGTTCAAGCAGTTGAAGTAACTTATCATCTTGCGGCTGAATACCTCGCTTGTGCCAATTGCCGACTTGAAAGTCTGCAAAGAATTGAACAATAGGTTATTGTATTGGTCAATATGTTTGGTCACGGTTATACTCTCCAACATCGCAGAGATAGAATGTTGCTCAACGTAGTGTACCACGTAAAGGTTATCTTGCTTGTAGAAGAAATCAATATCTACTTCCGGGTTGATAAAGGTTACCCATGTGGCATTCTCATAAACCGAGTTCAAAAATTCTGAATCGTTGAATGAATACACTTTGGCCGTACATTGACCTTTGCTATAAGTAGCCAGACCTCCATTTCGCAAACCAGCATAGAGGCTATTCATGTCAATAGCCATCTTGTATATCGGACTCTCAGTGTCTTTTAATCCTTTCGTTCCGAATCCCATTAAATAGCGTTTATCTGGATCAACGAACGTTGACGGAATAGATACCAAACCATTTAGAGATGTCTCTGTACGGAGTTGATTTGCCGGCATAGCAGAATAGTCCGAACCAGAATCAATCTTATAGAAGACGATATGACTGAACTCTGCAACTTTCTTGGTTTCTCTGAAGGTATGCTTGAAGTAGCTTACACGTGAGAACAACAGACGGATTACTTCGTTGATAGTCTCATCAGTTACATTGAAGTTAAATCGGTTGAATAGTTCAAACAGACTATCACGTGATGAGTGTCGATTTAGTTTCTCGAAGAACGTCTCTTGCAGGATGTCGTCTACATACTCGTGGATTTCTATTCTTTGCACACCTTCCGATTTTATACGGTTTTTTGCAATAAAATCTACAACGCCACGTACCAAGTCAATAGACTGACTCATTCCGATAGCGCTTATCCGTATCGGGCATTCCGCATCTGGGAAATAGTACTTAAAGTGAGCAATAAATTCAGATATCTTATCCGAAACCAATTGTGATGCTGATTTGGAACCGGAAATTTGCGTGTTTTTCTTCACGTCATCGAACATCACCCAAGTCAGCATGTCTTCCGTGAATGCAGAATTGATAGCTTGCATCGTCTTCTTGCCATAGTAGATGTATGGCAAGAGGTATAATGGAGATAGTTGTTCGGTAACCTTCTTGTTATATTCTTTCTGGTCAACGGAACCCACTAATTGCAGGATATATGCTACTATTAACGGATGGAAGGGAGATAGCATGATCGAATCATTTTTCCATTCTACCACGCCAAGTTGAGCCACATCTCTGGTTTCTTTAGACAGACTATCAGACGGTATGTTGTCCACATAGTTATGAACGGCATTGATATATGCTTTGTATAAGCCGATCAGTTCATCATCAGGGTAGCATAACGTGGGCGTTGTTTGCTTCTCACGAAAATATGTCAACAGATTATCGTAGCAAGTTTTAATAGCTGACGGTATTTGGATAGGACTATCGATTATCGATTCATAGTTCCCAAACTCGCTATATTCAAGACACACATGCGCAGCATTCTCATCAACAATGGTTTTTTCGATGTTAACTAGTTGGCGTAATTTGTCTTGGAGGTATACATCGCCTTTCTTAATGCAAGTAAGTGTACCTCTTTCTTCACCATTGTGTGATATTACTTCGTGTTCACCCCATACATAGTCGGCTAACTGAAAAGGAGAAAGTGTCGGAATCTTATCTCCTTTGTAGCGGAAATGAATTTCTACTATATTATCTCCAAACTTGATAGGGACATAAGGTTCGTCTTCTGAGTTGGGATCAAACGGAATGTCGATATATGAATTCTCGTCTAGTATAACTGGTTCTAATTTATCATACACTACTTCGTTTTCACCATTACCAAGAATGACATGATCCATAGAGTCCGGTACGTTCACAACTATATTGCCCTTCTTATCAATGATAAAGTACGGCTTTATTTGCTTGAAAATGTCATGTGTGTGCAGACGCAACAGGAATACCTCGTGGTGGTTTTTCTCATTACCAATCCAATCATATGTAAATCCACAGGTGTTCGGATATATAATGCTTGTAGTGGCAACCTGACCATCACCGTTGTGTACGTATTCTTTTAATTCCTTGTTGAAAACCGCTTTTATCTGTTCTTCGGAACCTCTCGGGTCACAGACGATAGCATAGGTCTTGGTGACTTTACTTTTCTCTTTGCCTGATTGAAGAAGGATTGTATTTAAAGTAGTCTTGATGTTGGGGCGTCTCAGAACTGCTTTCGCATCGTGATCATCAATACTTTTACGCACCTCTTTCCAAGGCAACTTTGTCCAGTCAACGGTCTTATTTACAATCTTATTTGCCAACTTAGAATCCAACAGATCGAGCAGTCGTTTCTGTTGATCCTCTTCGTATGCTTCACCCATAATATCAGCCACACGAGCATACGTATCCATATTTTGTCTTACACGTTCTTTCGGAGATGCGACAGGGAATAACTCATCGTATATTTCTATATCTTCAAAAGCCCTTATTTCATTAAAACCGCCCTTGAGCGTTTTCTTCTTTAAAATAGATAACAGTGGAGCAAAATCAAATAGTGCGCTATAATCTTCGCTATTTGTTAGCTTGTAGACATATTGAGTCAGATATTCCTTTTCCGTATTGTTGATGGTATCCTTTACTCGCTCGAAGATAGCTTCTGTGATTTTGCTAATACTCAAAGGATATGATCCTTCTTGAAGGTTCTTACCAGCAGACAATAATGTTTCGATCGCATTGTTTCCTGGGAGAATGAAAAGCGCAGCCATATCAGAAAGCGGGTTACCAACCATGCCGACCGAGTTGCGAATCTTCGTTTGGAAGCCATCCGTATTTTGATCACATCCACTGATCAGTATTTTTACTGTAGGGTTGGATGCTATAACCGGACACTCAAACTCTTTTGTATTAGCAGCGAATCCTTCTGCATCGCAAAAACAGAACTTCTCCGAGTGGATATACTCAGATTGACCAAGAGCGGCATAAAATTGCTTGCGCAACTCTTCGTCCTCAATCATGATATAGTATTTATCGCCCGCCTCAATTGGCGTCTGTTTGAAATAACGAACCAATAGTTCGTCAATCAAGAAACTATAAAACAATTCGTACATATTGAGCCTCTCCGGAGTCGCTCTTGCGCTCCAATAGATTAAGATT